>CAMLNB010000001.1 GCA_946481205.1 uncultured Kangiella sp.
ATGAGGTTTGGCATCATCGCTATGATGGTCGTGGTGTACAGTAGCTAACTTATGCTAGCAGTGATGATGGTCGGCGCTCACTGCGATTCGACAAACTTTGCTATTGCAACATTGTTACCGTGATGCGGTGCGGCTTGATGCCAGGGTATATCGGGGAAACCGATGTGCTGATAAAGAAGTCATCTTCACAATACCTGCGTTCGACCTATTTCATTATATAGTTTCTAAGTATTGTCACAGGTTCGGTTCCATAAGGAGTGCGCGCGGTGAGTCAACACAACGGAAAAGCGGTCTGGTTGGCAGCGGGTGTGCGGACGCCGTTTGCCAAAGTCGATACCAGCTTGGCGCAGCATGATGCCATCAGTCTGTCGGTGCCGGTGGTGCAGCAGATGTTTCAGCAGTTGAATGGTGGCCGGCCTGACTTTGTTGTCTGGGGATCGGTGGTACCCAACCTGACCTGGAGCAATTTGGCACGTGAAATTCTGATGGATGCCGGCGTCGACCCGACAATTCCGGCGTATTCGACCATCATGGCCTGTTCGACCAGCATGGTCGGCGTGTTTGAAGCGGCCGGCATGTTGCGCGGTACCGAGCGCAGTTTGGCGCTGGTTGGCGGTGTCGAGTCGATGAGCCGCATTCAGCTTGGTCTGGGGCTGCGCTTGTCGGATTGGCTGCGCAAGTTTCAGCAGGCGCGTTCGCTCGGGCAAAAGCTGTCGCAGATCACCGAACTCAAACTGGGCGATATCAAATTGTATGTGCCGGGTGTCAGCAACCGTGTTACGGGTAAGAGCATGGGCGAGCACACGGAAATCACCGCGAAGGAGTGGGGGCTCACCCGCGAAGCGCAGGATCGCATTGCGCTCGACAGTCATCAACGCTCGGTCGCAGCTTGGGAAAACGGTTTCTTCAGCGATTTGGTAGTCCCGTTGGGTGAAGTCCGACGCGACGGCATTCCGCGCAAAGACACGTCGCTGGAAAAACTGGCGAAGTTGGCGCCAGCGTTTGATCGCACCAGCGGTCAGGGCACCTTGACTGCGGGCAATTCCTCGCCGCTGACCGACGGCGCCGCCAGCATCTGGGTTGCCTCCGAGGAAGGGCTGGCCAAGCTGCCGGCCAACGCACACAAAGTGAAGCTGATCGATTACGAAGTGACGGCGATTGATCTGCGTAGCGAGGGCTTGCTGATGGCGCCGGCCTATGCGATTCCGCGTTTGCTGGCACGGCAAAATCTGGACTACAGCGATATCGACATCTGGGAAATTCACGAAGCCTTTGCCGCGCAGGTGCTGGCCCATATCAAGGCGTTGGAAACGCCGGAATTTGTTCGGACCAAAGCCGGCATCAGCAAGCGTTTTGGCGCGTTTCCAGTAGAGCGACTGAATCCAAACGGAGGCAGTCTGGCGATTGGTCACCCGTTTGCGGCGACCGGTGCCAGAATTTTGAGCCAGACCGTGAAGGAGCTTGCCCAGGGTCCCAATGGCCGACGCGCGATTGTCAGCATTTGCGCTGACGGCGGTCAGGGCACGGTGGCACTGCTCGAATCGGCGTGAGGCGCGGCGCCATTGGTCCGCAAGGCTGCGCGATTCAGTTGCTGGCCAGTGGTGATTCGGTCCGTCCTTGCCGGCGGATCAACAAGCTGACCCGGCGGTTCTGGGCGCGCCCGGCTTCGGTCTGGTTGCTGGCGATGGGATCAGTGTCGGCCATGCTGACGGCGCGCAAGCGCTGCGGCGGAATGCCGGCAGCGGCAAAGTACTGCACGACGGTGGTAGCGCGCGTCGCCGCGAGCTCCCAATTCGATTGAAAGCGCAGCGTGTCGATCGGTTGGTTGTCGGTGTGACCTTCGACGTAAATCAGGCCGTCGGTTTTCTGCAGCAACGGCGCCAATCGGGTCAGTAATGACTGGCCGGCAGGTAGCAGCTCGGCTTGCGCACTGGCGAACAACACGCGGTCACGAATCTGCAGTTCGGTGTAATCGTCATGCGCGCTGATCACGACTTCGTCTTGCCAGCTTTGTTCGTTCATCAGCGCCGTCAGTGATGCCGGCAGTGTTTCAATCGCCGTCTGTCCGGCCGGTTGTGTCAGTACCGCCAACTGTTGTTCGGCTTTGGCCAACTCAGCCTGGGTCTGCTGCAAGGTCTGCTCTTGCTGCTGTGCTTGTGCGGTCTGCTGTTCGATTCGCAGCTGCGACAGTACAGTCAGCACGATAAACAGAATCGCGATCAGAATGAATACGTCGAGATAGGAGACAATCCAGTTCTCTTCCGGCTCTTCGGCAGGCTCGTTCAGCTGCAGGTGATTGCGCTGCAGAATGCTGGTGGGCAAGCTCATGACCCTTCTCCTTGGCGAACGATGGCGGTAGCGTCAGAGCAGCGCGCCAGCCTGGCGGGCTTTGTTGCGACCGGTCAGCGCGGCAGTCAGCCGGTCGGCGTCATCGTCGGAGATCGGCGAGGTATCGAGTTCGTTGTCGTAGTGCTGCACAAACGATTGCAGCGTTTCGCGCAAGACCGCCGGGCTGCGCCGCTGCGACAGCAGCGAAATGCCTTCGAGCACCATGGTCATTAGCATGACCCGTTGTTCGGTGGCGCGTTCCAATTTGATGGCAATCGGTTTGAATACCAGATTGGCCAGCAGCAGGCCGTAGAACGTGGTGATCAGTGCCAGTGCCATGTTGGTGCCAATTTCCAGCATGTCGCGACCGGCCATGATCTGCATCATGTTGATCAAACCAAGCAGGGTGCCGACCATGCCGAAGGCCGGCGCGAACGCGGCCATCGAACGGAAGATCTGTGCATCGGCGCGCTCCTTGGCTTTCATGCGGTGGATGCGCCAATGCAAGAGCGTCAGCACATCTTCGGCTGGCGCTTTGTCGATCAGGAGCTGCACACCGGTGCGAAAGAACCCGTTGCGGCTTTGCTGCAAACGGTTTTCCACCTCCCTGACTTCACCGCGATTCCAGTGTTTGGCGATCTCGACCAACTCATCAATCGCGCGCAGCGAATCGAGTTTTTCATCGTGCATCGCCCGCTGCAATGAGCGCAGCATGCGGCGCACTTCGGCGGTGGGGTAGGCGACCAAGGTGGCGGCAATTGTGCCGCCAAGGACGATCAACAAGCTGGAGCCGCTAAAGTAATCGGCAGGATTGCTGGCGGTGAAGGCAATGGCCAAGGCCATCAGCACAAGGCCAAAACCAAGACCAAGCAGGGTCGACACATTCATGCGCATCTCCTTGCGCGCGACAGCCTGACTGCGCGTATGCACGGGTCGGATGTACCGGCATGGGACAACAGCCCACGCCGAGCACTACAGCCCGCAACAGGGTATCGGCCGCTGGCAGCAAAACTTTTGCGCCCATGGACCGGACAGTCAGTGACTCAGCAGGAAGTGGGCCAGCACAGGCGTTGACCAAGCGTTGCCGCCGAAGCCGCGAATTGCCAGCGCATATGCCGTGTTGCGTGCCTATGGGGAGTGGGGCAGCGGCAAGCGTTTGCCGCCGAGCCGGCAATTGCTACGTGCGTTCCGCAAGCGCGACGGATTATGATCCGGATCAGCAAAGGGGCGCCGCAGCTTGACTACATTCAAGGCAGCGGCAAGTGCCACTGGCCAGCAGGCGACTTCGCCAACTGGCCCAACCAATCCCCTTTGATGGAGTAGCGATCATGACTGACCGTGCGGGCCGCATTGCGTATCTGGTGAAGCGCCGGGACGAGCTGCAGACTCGGGTGGCCAAGATCAAAGCCGATTACGCCGAAGGCCTGTCTGCCGATTTTGGCGAGCAGGCGACCGAGCTGGAAAATGCTGAGGTGCAGGCTGAGATCAGTCGCATCGCGGTACAAGAACTGGAAGCCATCGAGCGCGAATTGCGCCAACTGGGGGTGACGTGAGTGCAGCACGAACATGGGTAGAGCAGGCAATTGCCCGCATCGAGGCCGACTTTCAACGCTCGGCCGATACCCATCTGATTCCTTTGCCACTGCCGGGTTTTCCCGGCATTGATTTGTATTTCAAGGACGAGTCAACCCATCCCAGCGGCTCATTGAAACATCGCCTCGCGCGTTCGCTGGTGCTGTTTGGTTTGTGCAACGGCGATATTGGTCCGGAGACCACACTGGTCGAGGCCTCAAGCGGCAACACCGCGGTGTCGGAAGCGTATTTCGCCCGCTTGCTCGGCTTGCCATTTGTCGCGGTGATGCCGAAGAGCACCTCGCCGGAAAAAGTGCGGGCCATTCACTTTTATGGTGGCAGCTGCCATTTCGTCGATACGCCGGCCCAGGTCTACGATGAAGCGACGCGCATTGCACGCGAACGCGGCGGTCATTACCTCGATCAATTCAGCAACGCCGAGCGCGTCACCGACTGGCGCAGCAACAACAACATCGCCGAATCGATTTTCAGCCAGATGCAGCGCGAGCCGCATCCGGAACCGCGCTGGCTGGTCTGTACCGCCGGCACCGGCGGCACCTCGGCGACGCTCGGTCGCTATTTGCGTTACCGTCGGCACCAAACCCAGCTTTGCGTTGCCGATCCGGAGCACTCGGTATTTTTTGATAGCTGGCAGCAACGTTGTCGCGATCTGACCTATGCGACGCCGTCGCGCATTGAAGGCATCGGCCGGCCGCGCTGCGAGCCCTCGTTCATGCCGCAGCTGCTCGATCACATGTTGAAAGTGCCGGATGCCGCCAGCGTCGCTGCCGTGCGTGAGCTGGAGCGCTTGCTGGATCGCCGTGTCGGCGGCTCGACCGGTACCCAGTTCATTGCCGCACTGCAGCTGATGCAAACGATGCGGGCGAACGGGGAGACTGGTTCAGTCGTGACGCTAATCTGTGATGGTGGCGAGCGTTACGCCCATACGCTGTTTAACGACGACTGGGTGCGCCAGCAGGCGTTTGATTTGCCGCATTGGCAGCAGCGGATTGGGCAGGTGTTGGCGGGGGATGCGGCGCCGTTGTTGGCGCGTTAACGCTGGTGGTTCTTGCACCCATAAAAAAAGGCGACCTTGCAGTCGCCTTTTTTTCTAACTGAGCATTGTGCTCGCCATGCCGTAATAGAGTGGTATGCCAATCAGGATGTTGAACGGAAAGGTCACGCCAAGTGACATGCCGAGAAACACCGCTGGACTCGCTTCCGGAATCGCATCGCGCACCACGGCCGGCACCACGATGTAAGACGCGCTCGCTGCCAATACCGCGAGCAGCGTTGCATCGCCGATTTGCATGTCGGTCAGCCAGGCAAAACCGGTCGCGAGCAGCGCGTGCAGCAGCGGCGCCGCGACGGCGTACAGCAGCAGCCACGGCGATTGCTTGCGCGCATTCGGCAAGTGCTGCGCCACTTGCCAACCCATGTCGAGCAGGAAGATGGCGAGCAGGCCTTTGAACAGCCACGAGATCAGCGGCAGCAGCGGTTCGGCGCCGCTCGGGCCGACCACAAAACCAATCACCAGACTGCCGAGCAGGATCACCTGGCCGCCGTCGGTCAGGCATTCGCGCAGCATGCCGAGTGGCGTGTGCGCATGTGCCGCGCTCGCCTCGGTGTGGCCGAGCTGGTGCCGTGCCCGCGTTGCCAACCACAGCCCCATGATCACGGCCGGCGTTTCCATCACCACCAGCGCCACCGTCATGTGGCCGCCGAAACTGACGCCGGCGTAACTCAGGAACTGATTGGCGGTGATGAAGGTGACCGCGCTGACCGAGCCATAGGTCGCCGCGAGCGCGGCGGCGTTGTACGGGTCGGTCAGCCGCTTGACGACCTGATGGGCGAGCAGCGGGATGACGAAGGCCAGCAGCACGGCGCCGGCCAGCGTCACCAGCACCGGTTGGCTGAAGCCGGCCTCGGCGAGGGCGATGCCGCCTTTCAGGCCGATGGCCATCAGCAGGTAGATGGACAGAAAGCGGACGATGGCGGACGGCACGTCCAGTTTCGAGCCGACCATGCCGGCCAGCAGGCCAAGCACAAAGAACAGGATGACGGGGTCGAGCAGGGCTGCCATGGAAGCTCCGTTGGCGGTGGGCAAACGGGGCGGCATGGTAAGCAGTCGCTTGGATAAGTAAAAATCGATTATTCTTATTCAATAAATAGCTAATTATCTATATGAGGCCAGAATGAGCCTGCATGTGACGCTGCGCCAGCTGGAGTTATTCAAGGCGGTGGCCGAGTACGGCGGCATCAGCGAGGCGGCGCGCCGGCTGCATGTGACCCAGCCGACCGTGTCGATGCAGCTGAAAGCGCTCGCCGACAGTATCGGCGAGCCGCTGTTCGACAGTCGCGGCCGGCGGTTGGTGCTGACGCCGGCCGGCGAGGCGCTGCAGCGGGCGGCGGTCGATATGTTCCATCGCTGGGAGGCAGTGCAAGCCGAACTCGCCGATTTGCACGGCTTGCGCCAAGGCCGTTTGCGGGTCGCGATTGTCAGCACCGCCAAGTACTTCCTGCCGCGCTGGCTCGGCAGTTTCTGCCAGGCCTATCCCGGCGTCGAAATCACACTCGAAGTCGCCAATCGTGACCGCATCCTGCAGCGGCTCGCCGAACAGCTCGACGATGTCTACATCATGAGTGCACCGCCGCAGAATATGCCGATTGAGCAGACGCCGATTCTGGATAATCCGCTCGATTTGATTGCGCCGGTGGGGCATCCGCTTGTGGGGCGACAACTGTTGCTCGGTGCACTGCAAGATGAACCCTTTATTTTGCGCGAGCCCGGTTCAGGTACTCGCATTGCCTGCGATCATTTTTTTGCTGGCCATGCGTTTACTCCACGTATCCGGATGGCACTGGGCAGCAACGAAGCGATCAAGCAAGCGGTGGCGGGCGGCCTCGGTCTGGGCATCGTCTCGCGTCATGCTCTCGGCAACACGCCTGGGCAAGATGGCTTGGCTCGGCTCGCGGTCAATGGATTCCCAATACAAACTCGCTGGCATCTGGTGCGATTCAATAGCCGATACCGATCCGTGCTGGTCGATGCGTTCACGACCCATCTGCAGACGGTGTTGCAGCCGGTGCAGGCGGCGTTGGCGATGGCCAAATAAAAAGCCTGCACTAGGCAGGCTCTTCATTCGGTGTTCGCGTTCAGTTCAGTGCCAACCTTCAACGCCGCTCATGTCCGGCAATTGATGGGCGATACCTTTGTGACAGTCGATGCAGGTTTTCTCGCCGGAAGCCAGCGCAGTCGAGTGCATCTCTTGCGCACGCGGGCTCTGCCGAGTGAAATCCATGTATTGAAAGTTGTGGCAGTTGCGGCATTCCAGTGAGTCGTTGGCTTTCAAGCGGTTCCATTCGTTTTCAGCGAGTCTGCGCCGGTGGTCCAGAAACTTCTCCCGGGTGTCGATGGTGCCGAAGATCTTGCCCCAGACTTCCTTCGACGCCTGCATCTTGCGCGCGATCTTGTCCGTCCATTCGTGCGGTACGTGGCAATCCGGGCAGGTGGCACGCACGCCGGAACGGTTGCTGTAGTGAATGGTCGGCTTCAGTTCCTGAAACACGTTGTCGCGCATCTCATGGCAGCCGGTGCAAAACGCTTCGGTATTGGTGGCTTCCAGCGCGGTGTTGAAGCCACCCCAGAACATGATGCCGGCAACAAAACCGCCGATGGTCAGAAAGCCGAGGCTGTAATGCTTGCTGGGCTTGGACAATGTGGCCCACTGCGCGAGGAACCAGCGGACAGGACCCCAGTTACGCATGATCTCTCCTGAATCGGGTCGAGTGGCTGCACGTTCGGCTGCAGCCACAACAAAGGGTGAATGGCGTTACTTGGTCGGTTTTGCTGCCGCTTTGCGTTTGAGGATTTCATCGACATCCTCAAAGGTGTTTTCGACCAGCGGTTTCGCATCCACTTGTACGACATGGCATTGGCCGCAGAAATAACGCCGCGGCGAGATCTCGGCCAGGAAATTGCCATCGCGATCCTGATAATGGGTCACGCTGACCATCGGTGCTTGCGACTCGCCGGTGCGCACCCGCGAGTGGCAAGACAAACATTTGTTGGCGTACTGATCCACTTGATAGCCGTCGATCTGGTGCGGAATGGTTGGCGGCTGCATCGAGTACGCGCGAGGCCGTTTGATGTCTTTGTTCTCGGCGTTGTAAAGCGGCGCTGGTTTGCTTTCCTGATCCAGCGGCGTCGAACCACGCAATGCGTTATGGGCGTTGTCGGCTGCGAACGCGATCACCGGCAATACCAACAGCATGACAATCAGTTTGCGCATGACGACTCTCCTCAGACCTTGACGATCTTGATGGCGCATTTCTTGAAGTCGGTTTCTTTCGAGATCGGGCAGGTGGCGTCCAGCGTGACCTTGTTGATCAGCTGCGAGGCATCGAACCAGGGTACGAACACCAAGCCTTTCGGAGGTTTGTTGCGGCCGCGGGTTTCCACCCGGGTGTGCATCTCGCCACGCCGCGATACCAGTTTGATCTCGTCACCACGGCGCAAGCCGGCGGCGGTTGCGTCATCCGGGTGCATAAAGCAGACCGCGTTCGGAAAAGCGCGATACAGCTCCGGCACCCGCGCCGTCATCGAACCGGAATGCCAGTGTTCGAGTACGCGGCCGGTGCAGAGCCAGAACGGATATTCCTTGTCCGGCGACTCAGCGGCGGGCTCGTACGGCAGCGCGATGATATTGGCGCGGCCATTTTTATTGCCGTAGAAATCGAAGCCCATGCCTTCGCTGTTGGCTTTGACGTACGGGTCGCTGCCTTCCTTGAATCGCCATTTGGTTTCCTGACCGTTGACGACCGGCCAGCGCAGGCCGCGGACTTGGTGATAGGTATCGAACGAGGCCAGATCGTGGCCATGGCCACGGCCGAATTCGGCGTACTCCTCGAAGATGCCTTTCTGCAGATAGAAGCCGAAATG
The DNA here is from genome assembly GCA_946481205.1 of uncultured Kangiella sp. The sequence goes on from CAMLNB010000001.1 coordinate 8,843, forward strand.
CTTGGCTTCATCGTTGTCGTATCCGGCTTCGACTTGCGTGGCCGGAAACTTGTCGATCTTGCCGTTGCGGAACAGCACTTCGTACAGGCTCTTGCCTTTGAACTTCGGATGGGCGTCGAGAATGTCTTTCGGCCAGACTTCTTCGGTTTTGAATCGTTTGGAAAATTCCACGACTTGCCACAGATCCGATTTGGCGTCGCCCGGCGCTTTCACCAGCTGATGCCAGAACTGCGTCCGCCGCTCGGCGTTGCCGTACGCGCCTTCCTTTTCCACCCACATCGCTGTTGGCAGAATCAAATCAGCGGCTTGTGCGGTGACCGTTGGGTAGGCATCGGAGACGACGATAAAGTTGTCCGGATTGCGGTAACCGGGCCAGCCTTCTTCCATCATGTTGGCGGCGGCCTGCATATTGTTATTGACCTGCACCCAGTAGGCGTTGAGCGTGCCGTCTTTCAACGCGCGGTTTTGCGCGACCGCATGCAAACCGTTTTTGTCATGGATGATGCCGTGCGGTACGCCCCATATTTCTTCGGTGTGCTTGCGGTGCTCTGGATTGACGATGACCATGTCGGCCGGCAAGCGGTGCGAGAAAGTGCCGACTTCGCGAGCGGTACCGCAAGCTGACGGTTGACCGGTCAGTGAGAACGGCGAGTTGCCGGGCGTGGCGATTTTGCCGGTCAACAGGTGAATGTTGTAGACCATGTTATTGGCCCAGGTACCGCGGGTATGCTGGTTGAAACCCATGGTCCAGAACGACATCACTTTGATTTTGGGATCGGCGTAGGCTTCGGCCAGCGTTTTCAGTTTGTCGACCGGCACACCGGACAGTTTGCTGACGTACTCGGCGGTGTAGGGTTTGACGACGGCTTTGAATTCCTCGAAGGTCGAGTCCTTCATGTCGTTGGCGTTCTTGGCATTCTTGGCGGCTTTTTCCAGCGGATGGCTGTCGCGCAGGCCGTAACCGATGTCGGTGGCCCCCAGCTTGAAGGCGCAGTGTTTGTCGACGAAGCGCTTGTTCACCTTGTTGTTGCTGATGATGTAGTTGGCGATGTAATTCAGGATTGCCAGATCGGTTTGCGGTGAGAACACCATGCCGTTGTCGGCGAGCTCGAAACTGCGGTGTTCGTAGGTCGACAGCACATGCACTTTCACCTGTGGATTCGACAGCCGGCGGTCAGTGATGCGGGTCCACAGAATCGGGTGCATCTCGGCCATGTTCGAGCCCCAGAGCACAAAGCAGTCGGACGCTTCGATGTCGTCATAGCAGCCCATCGGCTCGTCGATGCCGAAGGTGCGCATGAAACCGGCGACTGCCGAGGCCATGCAGTGACGCGCATTCGGATCGATGTTGTTGCTGCGGAAGCCGGCTTTGAACAGTTTGTTGGCGGCGTAGCCTTCCCACACCGTCCATTGGCCGGAACCGAACATGCCGACTGCGCTCGGGCCTTTGGCTTTCAGCGCGGCCTTGAATTTTTCTTCCATTACATCGAAAGCTTCCGACCACGACACCGGCGTAAACTCGCCGTTTTTGTCGTACTTGCCGTTTTTCTTGCGCAGCAGCGGTGTGGTCAGTCGGTCCTTGCCGTACATGATTTTCGACAGGAAGTAGCCTTTGATGCAGTTCAGGCCGCGGTTGACTTCCGACAGCGTGTCGGCGTGGGTGGCGACCACTTTGTTGTCCTTGGTCGCGACCATGATCGAACAGCCGGTGCCGCAAAAGCGGCAGGCCGCTTTCGACCATTTCAGCCGGGTGTATTCCGAATCGGTGATGAGATTCGTGGCCTGGGCCGGTGCGCCGATGCCGGCGGCAGCGGCGGCGCTGGCCGCTGCGGTGGTTTTCAGAAAGTCACGGCGAGTGGTGCTCATCGTGTCATCTCCCTTTTATTGGCAATTCGTTGCGGGGGCAGTTTCGGTGCTAACGCTGGTAATCATTTGTTCGCGCAGGCTCGCTTCGTTTTCGACGAAGTGCGACACCAGCGCGACATTGAGCACACCTGGCTGTTCGTGCAGATGCGCCATCAGGCGGTTGAGGCCGTCGTAGCTGTCGGTTTCGTTGACCAGGACAAACTTGCCGCTGGCATCGCGATGCGTGACCTCGGTTTCCGGCCACTGCGCGAGCAGCGCGATCAGGCTGTCCATGCGTTCGGGTTGGACGTAAACGATGAAGCTGGCGATATGGCGATCGGACAGCTGCTGGTTCATGCGACAACCTCGCGTGGGGTCAGGGTGATGGCATCGACCGGGCAGGCCGCGATACAGGCGCCACAGCCAGTGCACAGCTCGGTGTTGAGTGCCGGTTCGGCCATGCGCAGGCTGTTGAATTGGAAGCGAATGGCAACCGGCTCACAGGCATCGCCACAGCTGCGGCATTCGACGCCGTGCTTTGGCAGACAGGCGCCGCCGATGGCCATCACATGATCAAACGGCCGCTGTTCGCGCGGGCGAAACAGCGGTTCACGGCAGGCCTCGACACACTTGCCGCAGAACGTGCATTCGTTCTGGTGGAAATTGAGTTCGGGAAAGCCGCCGCTGCCTTTGCCGATGATGCCGGTCGGGCAGACTGGCAGGCAGTCACCGCAACGGCTGCAGCCATCGGTAAAGGCGCTTTCGGCAATGGCCCACGGCAGCCGAACCGGGCTGCGGTTGGCGCCGAACAGGGCGCGGCGGGAGAGGGCGGTCATGGCGCCCGCGCTCCCGGCGCTCAGCTCGCCGGGCCCGGTGGTCCGGCGAACATCTGGAAGATCCAGACCAGAAAGCCGTAACCACCCACGATGGCAACCGCCAGCAGCGGCGCCAGGACCACGGTCAGGAACAGGAACACGCGCAGCTCGTGCTTGCGTTCAGCGCGTGGGCTTTCGACAGTCGAGTCGGACATGGTGTCTCCGATGGGGATCGCCCGGTTCAGTATCCGAGTCCTTTACTCAGGCATTAGCCCGCAAGAACAACCCGGTAAAAGATGAGGATTTGATGCAAGTTTGCGTTGCAGGCCCGGTCCGACGACTGATCTGGATCAAAAAAGGCAGTTGCGTGAACAGCGAGAGTTAGCCTAGTTTGTCAAGGCGACGTTTGCATGTCGCAATGCAACAGAGAACTCCGAGCGCCTTGGCCTGTCAGTTCCATCCATTTGGACTGTGGCCACTGCGCCGTGAATGTGTGTGCACATTCACCAGGGTGATGCGGGAAACGGCATTGCCTCCCTGATTTGGAAAGGAGCGCTTCATGCTACAAGATCGCTACGGGCGACAGTTCCCGTATCTGCGGCTGTCGATCACCGACGTCTGCAATTTCCGCTGCAATTACTGTTTGCCGAACGGTTATCAGGGCGATGCGCATGCGCCGTTTTTGCGTGCTGATGAAATTCGTCGCTTGGTCACCGCGTTTGCTGAGCTCGGCATGTGGAAAATTCGGCTGACCGGTGGCGAGCCGACCGTGCGCAAGGATGTGGTCGAGCTGATGGCGCTGATCAAAGCGGTGCCGGGTATTCGCCAGCTGGCGATGACCACCAATGGTTACAAGCTGAAATCGCAGGTGGAGAGCTGGCGTGCGGCCGGGCTTGACTCGCTCAATGTCAGCGTCGATTCGCTTGATGCCCGCTTGTTTGCCAGCATCACCGGGCATGACAAACTGCGCGAGATCCTCGACGGTATCGATCACGCGCTGACGCTTGATTTCAAGGCCATCAAACTCAATGCCGTGCTGCTGCGCGGCTTGAACGATCATCAACTCGATGCCTTTCTTGATTGGCTGCGCATTCGGCCGGTGTCGATGCGTTTTATCGAGCTGATGCAAACCGGTGACAACGCCACGTTTTTCGAACGCCACCATGTCCCGGGCGACGAGCTGGTAACGGCGCTGCGCGCACGCGGTTGGTGCGAACTGCCGCGCACGTTGGAAGGCGGCCCGGCGCGTGAATTCGAGCACCCGGATTACCATGGCAAGATCGGCCTGATCGCACCGTACAGCAAAGATTTCTGCGACAGTTGCAACCGCCTGCGGGTCACGGCGCTCGGCGATCTGCGGCTCTGTCTGTTTGGGGATGCCGGCACCTCGTTGCGCGATCTGCTGCAGCATGACGAGCAATGCCTGCAGCTGAAAACCCGCATCGAAAGCCAGCTGCAGCTGAAAAAAATCAGCCACTTTCTGCACGAAGGCAACACCGGCGCAACGCCACACCTGGCCTCCTGCGGCGGCTGAACCGCAGCGGTTTCCGGCGGTTCCCCTGCGGGGTTGTGGATTGAAAAGCACAGAGTGGCGTGGATAGCTGAACAGGACGGACGCAATGATTGCATTTTCTGCCGCGCAGACTTTGGTGCAGCAAGCGGCGACACGTTTGCCGGCTGAGACCGTGCCGTTGACGAGTGCGCTTGGCCGCGTTGCTGCGCAAGCGCAGCACAGCCGGGAAACCATTCCGCCGTTTGCCAACTCGGCGATGGATGGTTTTGCCGTTTACGCCAGCGATATCGCCGAGGCGGCGATAACACCGGTGACGCTGCCGGTTGCCGGCATGACAGCTGCGGGCGAGCCGCCAGCGCGCGAGTCATCAAACGCTGGATCCGCCTGGCGGATCATGACCGGTGCGCCGTTGCCAGGGGGTTACGACACGGTGTTGCCGATCGAAACGGTCGAGTTGCTGGACGATGGCAAGCGTATCCAAATCAAGGATGCTGTGCCGCGCGGCCAGCATGTTCGCAACGCCGGTGAGGATTTTTCCCGCGAAGAAATGGTGCTGGCGGCCGGTACCCGGATCACGCCCTTTCATATTGCGGCTCTGGCGAGCACGGGCCTTGGTGAGGTTTCGGTTGTGCGCCGGCCGTGTGTGGCGCATTTCGCCACCGGTAACGAATTGATCGCCGACGTCGATCAGGCGTTGGCGCCGGGGCAAATCCGCAACTCGAACAGTCCGTTTCTGACAGCGGTGTTGGCCCAGCATGGCGCAGTGGTGCGTTACGGTGGTCAGCTGCGTGATGACCCGGCGCTGGTCGCCAGCGAGTTGCGCGCACTCTGTGCGGGCACGCCCGGCACATTGATGAATGGCCAGCAGGTGCCGGATATCATCCTGACTACTGGCGCGGTGTCGGCCGGCGATTTCGATTTTGTGCCGCAGGTGATTCGCGAGTTGGGCGGCGAAATTTTGTTTCACAAAGTCAGCATCAAACCGGGCAAACCGGTCCTGTTTGCCCGCTTGCCGAACGGCAGTTTCTTTTTCGGCCTACCCGGCAATCCGGTGTCGACTGCGATTGGTTTCCGGTTTTTTGTTTTGCCGTTGATACAGGCGATGCAGGGCATTGCAGCGAAATCGCAGCCTTGGGCGGCACTGTCTGGTGATTTGCGCAAACCGAAAGCGGATTGGCGGCATTTTCTGAAAGCGCAGTTGTTTGTCGATGGTGACGGTTTGCTCCGTGTGCGTGCACACAGTGGTCAGGAGTCGCACAAGATCAAACCGCTGCTCAGCAGTGATGTCTGGCTGATCCTGGATGAAGGCCGTTGCGAGTTTCATGAAGGTGCGCGAGTGCCGGTCGCCGGCTTGTTTGATGACAACCTGCCATGGCGGCACAGTTGAGTACGCTACAAAAAAACTCCCAAACGAATAGCCCCGGCTTGAAAACCGTCGGGCTGGTGCTGGCCGGTGGTCAAAGCCGGCGCATGGGCCAGAACAAGGCGCTGCTGTCATTTGGCGAGCAGGGGATGACCTTGTTGCAGCACATGCAACAACTGCTGGCGCAGGCCGGCTGCGAGCCCGTGTTGATTAGTGGCGCGCAGGTTGGTGGCTTGGCTGATCGCGTTGCCGATGCCGGCCCGCTTGCAGGCATCGATGCGGCGTTGACTGCTTTGCTGCCACGCGATGATGTCCGCCAATTGCTGATCGTGCCGGTCGATATGCCGATCTTGTCGGTGACTATGCTGCAAACATTGCGACAAGCCGGCGATGCTGAGCAAGTCGTGATGTTTGCCGAACAAGGACCGTTGCCGCTGTTGTTGCCGGTGAACACGGCGGTGCGGCAGCTTGTTGCCGAACAGTTGGCGCCCTCGGCGCGTCGCTCGCTGTATGAGCTGATTGCAGCCTTGCCAACGCAGCATTTGCCGGCACCCGCCGAGCCACGCGCATTTGCCAATCTCAATACTCCGGCGGAGTGGCGGCAGTGGTTGCAGGAAGCCGGTCATGCTGAACAACGGGAACAGAACGATCTGGTTGAACAACGCAAAGAAGGAGCGCCGACATGAAGTCCGTGGCGACCGAGTTGCAGCCGCTGCAGATCGCGCTGCTGACGGTTTCAGATTCCCGCACGCTGGCCGAAGACAGCGCTGGCGACGGCCTGCAAGCGGCACTGCTTGACGCTGGCCATCTCCTGTCGGCGCGCGTGTTGTTGGCTGACAACCTGTATCGAATTCGTGCCCAGGTCGCGCAGTGGATCGCCGATGACAGCACGCAAGTGGTGTTGGTCAATGGCGGTACCGGTTTGCGCAGTGGTGGCGATCACAGTATTGCCGCGATCAGACCGTTGTTCGACAAGTTGGTTGACGGTTTTGGCGAGCAGTTCCGGGCGCTGTCCTTTGCCGAGATTGGCAGCAGCGCGATGCAGTCGGGCGCGCTGGCCGGTGTCGCCAATGGCACGGTCGTCTTCTGCATGCCGGGCTCGCCCGGTGCCTGCCAACTGGCCTGGCAAAAACTGATTGCACCGCAGCTGGATGCCCGTACCCGTCCCTGTAGTTTTACTGCCGCGCTCAAGGGCAATAGTGGCCGTTGCGCGTCAGTTTTGCGCTGAAACGGTAATTCTCCACTTGATTTTTCCCCTGCAAGGCCTCGGACCACTTGACGCAAACGCCGGGGCTGTTATGTTGACCACGACAATCTGATGGCCACGGAAGCCATCAGGACAGAGATTTGGTTGGTGTCTGCCGGGATGTTGCAACCGACACTGACTCGCTAGGGGGATGCTCAGGTGAGCGGTCTTATCAACAACGGACAACGTGTCGTCGGCAGCCGCTGGCTTGCCGCGTTGACCATGCTGGTGGCGCTCGGCGCGCAGGCGGCCGACGAGTCCGTCAATACCAACAAGCTGGCCAATGGGGCCGAGGTGGTGCTGAACGGGGTCGGCGAAGCCCGCGAACTGACCGGCACGCTGTATCTGGGCGCGCTCTACCTCGAGCACCGCAGCAGCAACCCGGACGTGGTTGCGACCTCCATCTGGAACAAGCGCATTTCGATGCGGATCAGTGCCGACAAGCTCTATGGTCGTCGACTCGGTCAACTCTGGCGCGAACGCATTGCCATCAACTCGGATCGCAAACTGGTCACCGATCTCAGCAAAGAGATCATGCAGTTTGTCGATGCCTTCAAAGAGACCCTGGTCAAGGGCGATGAAGTCACTATTGATTACGTACCGGACCGCGGTACCTCGGTCGCCGTCAACGGCACGGAAATCGCCAAGATCAAGAAGGGCGAGTTTTACGAGCTGTTGCTGCGGGCATGGGTTGGTGAAAAGCCGCCGACCGCGCAGTTCAAGGTCGGCGTGCTCGGCACGGCGGATGATGCCACGGCCATTGCGCTGCAACAGCAATACGGCGCATTGAAGCCGAGCCCGAAGCGGGTCGTGGAAACCCGTGCGTGGGCCCGGCAGCAGGAGTTTGCAGCGGGCGGTTGAGCCAACTGCTATGCTGAACAGAGCAAGGCCATGTCGATAACTCGACATGGCCTTTTTGTTTGCTAGCGTGTTATCGGGTGCTGACAAGTTGTCGGTTGCCGGAAATGGTCGTTGGTCGGCAATCGCCGTTTGCCGGGAAAAATCCGGTTGACCGCAAGATGGCCGGCAAGGCATACAGAGACTTTGCCGTTGGCGCAGCGCGAATCGGCTGGCCACGTGGAATGTCGGTTCGCGCGAACCGTCGCTGAGGTCAAGGAGCTCAGGGATTATGTCAGTGCAGTCGTCCGAACGGGGGCTGCTGATCGCCTTGCTGATCGCACTGGGCGTTGCGATGGCCGTGCCATGGCTGCCGATTCCGTCCTTGCTGATCCAGATAGGCAGCCTGATCCTGTTGCTGACGGTCATGGCGCTGCTGGCGCTGTTGCTGCGCTCACTCAATCGTCGCCATTCGCAGATGCGCTTCGTCGATGCCTGGTGCCGGCAGAGTGACTCGACGGCACTGGCGTTGCTCTCTGACATCAAAGGCCAGGTGCTGGCTGTGCGCGGCGCCAGCGTGCGTCTGCTCGATCGGGAACCGGCAGCGCTGCAGGCCGAACCGCTGGCACAAACCCTGTTTGCCGACACCCCCACGGCTTGGCCGGAGCTGCGCCAACGCTGCCTGGAAGGCCGAAGTTGGCTGGGTCTGCTCGAAATCGACGGTCGCCGGCTGTCGGTAACCGGCTATCCGGTGGCAACCGAAGCCAGTGGGTTAGGGCAGTTGCTGGTGCTGGAATTTGTCGAGGCACAAACGCTGGCGCCGGATACTGCGGCGACCTTGTTGGCGCGGCTGCCGGTCGGCTTGCTGGTGTTGCGCGGTCGCCGCATCGCCCAAGTCAACGACAGTTTCTGTCTGCTGCTCGGTGCGACCCGGGAGCGGGTCGAGCACAAAACCACCAGCGAATTGTTTGGTGCGGGTAGCCCGTTTGATCAGGCGCTGGTGCAGGCGCTGCCTCAGCTGATGAAAGATCCGCAGTGGGAAACTGCAGTGGAGTTGCAGCGGCAGGATGGCCGCGCGATCTGGTGCCAGCTGATTTTCTCGGCATTGGAGCCCGGTCAACCGCAAAGCGGCATTCTGGTTTTGCTGACCGATGCCAGCGCCGCGCGCCGACGCGAAGAAAGTCTGCGGCAAGCGGCCGTGGTGTTTGAAGCGGCGTCGGACAGCATTCTGGTGCTGGATGCCGAGCGTCGCATCCGCATGGCCAATGGCGCATTCACCCGCATCAGCGGCTACCAGCCCAGCGACATCATGGCCAAGCCTCCGCGCTTGTTGTTTTCGAGCAAGCAACCGGCTGAGTTGTACGAGCATATTTTCGCGCAAGTGCAGAAGAACAATGTCTGGCAAGGTGAAATCTGGAGTCGAAAAAAAGACGGTACCACCTATCCGCAATGGATGAGCATCAACGCCGTGCGCAACGATGTGGGTCACGTTGTTGAGTACGTGCTGATCGCATCTGACATCACCGATCGCAAAGAAGCCGAGGAGCGGCTGAATTACCAGGCCAATTACGATGCTTTGACCGAGTTGCCGAATCGTTCATTGTTTGTAGACCGGCTGCGTCAGTCGATGTCGCGGGCACGGCGTGAAGGTACCAATTTGGCGCTGCTGTTTATCGATCTGGATCGGTTCAAGAACATCAACGACAGCATGGGCCATTCGGCTGGCGACAAATTGCTGGTTGCAGTCGCTGAAGCGCTGCGCAGCTGCGTCCGCGAAAGCGACACCATCGCCCGCTTTGGCGGTGACGAATTTGCCGTGATCCTGTCGCCGATTTACGGTGCCAAGAATGCCGGCACCGTTGCACAAACGCTGCTGAAAGTGTTGGCCCGGCCGATCAACGTCGATGGCTATGAATGCCTGATTGGCGGCTCGATTGGTATCAGCGTGTTCCCGGGTGACGGCGAAACACCGGAAGACCTGATCCGCAATGCCGACGCCGCGATGTACCGGGCCAAAGACAGCGGCCGCAATACCTACGAATTTTTCACCGCCGAAATGCAACAGCAGGCGCTGGCCCGGATTGGCATGGAACGCGATCTGCGTTATGCCATCGAGCGGCAGGAATTCGCGCTGCATTTTCAGCCGCAACTCGGGCTGGAAACCGGCGACATCATTGGCATGGAAGTGCTGGTACGTTGGGAGTCCGGCACCCGTGGTCTGGTGTCGCCCGGCGACTTCATCAGTCTGGCCGAAGAAAACGGCCAGATCCTTGCGCTCGGCGAGTGGGTGCTGAGCGAAGCCTGTCGGCAGTACGTGCAGTGGCACAAGCAAGGAATTGCGCCGAGTTATATCGCGGTCAATGTGTCCGGCCGGCAATTCCGCACCGCGCATTTTCCGAAACTGGTCCAGGCCATTTTGCAGGACACGCAAATGCCCGCTCGCGGTCTTGAGCTGGAACTGACCGAAAGCTTCTTGATGGAAGACGAAGAGCACGTGATGCTGACGCTCGGCGAGTTGCGCGCGATGGGCGTGTCATTGTCGATTGATGATTTTGGTACCGGTTATTCTTCACTGAGTTATCTGAAACGCTTCCCGATCTCGACCCTGAAGATCGATCGCAGCTTCGTCCGCGATATTCCCGGCGATGACGAAGATGTCGCCATCGTCTCGGCGATTGTCCGGATGGCACATGCACTGAAATTGTCGGTTGTTGCTGAAGGGGTTGAAACGGCTGAGCAGCAGCGCTTCCTGCATGAGCTCGGCTGCCACATCATTCAGGGTTTCCACTACAGCCGGCCCTTGAACGTTGCGCAGTGCACGGCGTTTTTGCGTGAGTGCGCTGAGCGTCGCGGTCAGCGGCTGAGTGCGCAGAGTGCCTGAATTCAACATTGACCGATAACGGCCTGCTGCAGGCTCAGTGGCGCGAAGGTGTCGCGCAATGCCCCGGTTTCCAGCAGACGGGGGCAGTGTATACGTCGCTGTGCTCGTCGAGTTCTCGTTTCTCCGTCATTAAGATGAGTGCCCTCTAATTGAATTCGAGTCATTTAGCGTTTGTTGCGATGCAGCAAAATGGTGGATTTTTGGCCGAAAAAACGGAGTTTTCCGGCCAGAGGTCTGGCCGCTTGCGACTCATCTGGCCTGTTGTTAGTATCGGCCGTGCGTTTTCAGACCTCGCTGGTCTGCGCAGTTTCGCCGACCAGCGGCGAACCACACATCCAACACATCTCGGGGAAGGTTCACAATGACAAAAACAGGGGAACAGCAAACGATGTCGACTCGTCTGCATAAATTGACCGCCGTCGCCAGCGGTGTGTTGTTGACGCTGGCCGCAGCCCAACCGGCCAAGGCGGTAGATATTTCCGCAGGCAAATGGGAAGGCAGCTTTGACTCGACCTTTACCGTGGGTGCTGGTTGGCGGATGGAAGAACGGGATGACGCCAAGATTGGTATCGCCAATGGCGGTACGGCGTTTTCCAACAACAATGACGACGGCAACCTGAACTTCGACAAGGGCGACACCTTCTCGAAAGCCGTCAAAGGTCTGCACGAACTTGATCTGCGCCACGAAGATGGCTATGGCGTATTCATGCGCGGCATCTGGCTCTACGACGTTGAGCTGATGGACGAGAGCCGCGAATTCCGCGAAATTTCCGATCCAGCACTGGATCGTCAGGGCAAAGATGCCCGTCTGCTCGACACCTATATCTACTTCGGTGGCGATCTGTTCGACAGCCCGTATCAAGTGCGTATCGGCGAACAGGTGATCAACTGGGGTGAAAGCACCCTGATCCAGCACAGCATTTCCGAAGCCAACGCGCTCGACCTTGCCAAGCTGCGGGTACCGGGTTCGGAACTGAAAGAAGCCTTTATTCCTGCCAAAGCGATCTGGGGCTCTTATCAGCTGACCGACTCGGTCGGTATCGAAGCCTATGCCCAGTTTGAATGGGAGCCGGTGGTGTTCGACTCGCCCGGCACCTTCCTGTCGACCCAGGATTTTGCCGGTGACACCGAAATTGAAGGCGGTGCCTGCGATGGTTTGTACGGCATCGTGCACCTGCTGTTCGGTCAGGTACCGGAAAGCACCTATGGCACCCAGGCTTGCCGTATTGGCGACCGTGATGCCGATGATCACGGCCAGTTTGGTGTCAAGCTGAGCTGGTTGTCTGAAGCCTTGGGTGATACCGAATTCGCGTTCTACCACTTGAACTACCACAACAAGCGCCCGGTGATTTCGGCCTACGCACACAACGGTTCGCGTGTGGAAGGCTTCTTCGAGTATCCGGAAGACATCAAGCTGTACGGTATTTCGTTCAATACCTCGACGGATGGCGGCTGGTCAATCGCCGGTGAAGTCTCGATGCGTGAAGACGAGCCGCTGCAAATTGACGACGTCGAACTGTTGTTCGCGACGCTGGAACCGGTCGGCATCATTCCGTTCGGCACCAGCCAGATCCCGGGCGGTGCGGTTGCTGGTCAGGAAATCTCGGGCTATCGCCTGTTCGATACCTACCAAGCGCAAGTCACCTTCACCAAGCTGCTCGGCAGCTTCATGGGCGCTGACCAGTTCACCTTCCTGACTGAAATCGGCGGCAACTGGATTCCGGATCTGCCGAGCCAGGATGAACTGCGCTTTGAAGTCGCTGGTACCCCGCGTTCTGGCAACACGGGCCGTGCTGGTGCCGGCTTGTTGACACCTTGGGCCGGCGTTGGCTGCCGTCAAGCCATTCCGGGCACCAACCCGATTCAGTTCGGTCAGTGCGAAGGCACCGAAACCAACGAGTTCGCCACCGATTCGTCTTGGGGCTATCGCATGGTGTTCCGTGCCGAGTACAACGACGCCTTCTGGGGCATCAACGTGACCCCGCGTCTGGTGTTCCAGCACGATGTCAGCGGCTACACCCCGGCCCCGATCAGCAACTTCATGGAAGATCGCAAAGCTGCCACCTTCGGCGTGACTTTCGACTACCTGCAGAAGTGGCGTTGGGACATCGGTTACTCGGCCTTCTTCGGCAATGATGATCAAGATCCGCTGTCCGATCGCGATTTCATCTCCGCTTACTTGAGCTACTCCATTTAAGAGCCTGACAGGATAAGCATCATGCAGAAACTCAATAAAAAATCGCTCGTCCTCTCCGCGCTGCTGGTGGCTTTTGCCGGCAGCGTGGCCGCCAAAGTCAGCCCGGAACAGGCTGATCGCTTGGGCAAAGATCTGACCCCGACCGGTGCCGAGCGCGCCGGTAATAAAGACGGCACCATTCCAGCCTGGGAAGGCGGTATCACCAAAGCGCCGGCCGGTTTCGTCAAAGGCAAGCACATGGTCGATCCGTTCCCGAACGACAAAGTGCTGTTTACCATCACCAGCAAGAACGCCGAGCAGTACAAGGATCAACTGTCACCCGGTTTGCTGGCGCTGCTGAAAACCTACCCGGATACGTTCAAGATGAACGTGTACCCGACCCGCCGTTCGGCCTCGTCGCCGCAGTACGTGTACGACGCGATCAAGCGCAACGCCACCAGCGGTGAATTGCTGGCCAGCGGCAACGGTTTCAAAGGTGCTGCGATCGGTGTGCCGTTCCCGATTCCGGCGAACGGTACCGAAGCCATCTGGAACCACATCACCCGTTTCCGCGGCGTCACGGTTACCCGTGATACCGGTCAGGCGGCGGTGATGCCGAACGGTGCCTACACGCTGGTGAAATTCCGCGACGAGCTGGATCAGGCTTACATGCGTCCCGGCATGACCCCGGAAGAGCTCGAGCGTGACAACATGCTGTTCTTCTTCAAGCAGTGGGTGACCTCGCCATCGCGTCTGGCCGGTACGGCATTGTTGGTACACGAAACCTTGGACCAAGTCGCCAAACCGCGTCAGGCTTGGACTTACAACACCGGTCAGCAGCGCGTCCGTCGCGCACCGAACGTCGCTTATGACGCTCCGGGTACCGCCGCTGACAACCTGCGTACGACCGACGACTTCGACATGTTTAACGGTTCGCCGGACCGCTACAACTGGAAGCTGATCACCAAGAAAGAGATGTACATCCCGTACAACTCGTACAAGCTCGATTCGAACCAGCTGAAATACGATCAGATTCTGAAGCCGGGCCACGTCAATCAAGATCATGTCCGTTGGGAATTGCACCGGGTCTGGGTCGTTGAAGCAACGCTGAAAGATGGCATGCGCCACGTCTACAAGAAGCGTGTGATGTTCCTCGACGAAGACAGCTGGCAGGTATCGGTAGCGGATATGTATGACAGCCGCGACGAACTCTGGCGCGTCTCGGTCGCCCATGCGATCAATTACTACGAACTGCCGGTGCTGTGGTCGGCGCTTGAAGTGATTCACGATCTGCAATCGCGTCGTTACTTGGCCGTTGGTCTGGATAACGAAGACGAGCCGTATGATTTCGATGCCAAGCGCACGATGGCGGACTTCACGCCGGATGCCTTGCGTCGCCAGGGCCGGCGTTAATCCGGCACCTGTCATGAAGTGCGGCAGCGGCCGGTGTGAACCGGCCGCTGTCATTATGGGCAGCGCAAAACTGAACTGCGTTCAGTTGTCGCCTGTCGTTTTCAGTAGCGAGCACAACCGTGATTCGAATTGTCTCCCTCATCGCCGTCGGTGCGCTGGCGTTTGCCGGTCACGCCAGTGAGGCGGAAATGGCGCCACGCGCCAGCAAAAGTCTGCTGCTCAACCTGACCCAGTTGGCCGATGGCCGTTATCTTGCCGTTGGCGAGCGCGGTCATGTCCTGCGCTCGGATGACAAGGGCGCCACCTGGCAGCAAGCCCCGGTGCCGACCCGCGCAACCTTGACCTCGGTTGCCCGCAGCAATGGCCGCGTATTTGCCGGCGGTCACGACGGAGTGTTGCTGGTCAGCGAAAATCGCGGTGACAGCTGGGCGCTGCTGCGCTCGGAGCCGAGTGCCGATCAGGACAATCCGATTCTCGATATTCATTTCGCGACCGATTCGATTGGTTATGCCGTCGGCGCCTATGGCCTGTTTCTGAAAACCGTTGATGGCGGCCAGACCTGGCAACAGGAAGAAGTGGCGGCATTTGATCTGCCGGATTTTGGTTTTCCGCATCTGTATCGGCTCATCAGTCTGCGCGATGGCAGCGTGTTGGTGGTCGGTGAAGCTGGTTTCGCCGCACGCTCGGCCGATCAGGGCAGCACCTGGACGCAGCTGAAGGTCGATTACGAAGGCTCGTTTTTCACCGCACGTCAGACCGCGGCAGGCACGCTGTTGATCGCCGGCATGCGCGGTAACCTGTTCCGCTCAACCGACAACGGTGAGACTTGGTCACATGTCGATACCGGTGTGCGTTCCGGCTTGAAAGATATTGCCGTCGGTACCGGTGAAGTGGTGGTCGTCGGCATGGACGGCGTCATGCTGCTGAGCCGTGATGATGGTCAGAGTTTCAGCCGGCAACAGCGCAGCAACCGCAAAGCGATTGCCGCTGCCGAGTTGATCGGAACCGAACAATTGTTGATCGCCGCCGAAGATGGCGTATCAGTGCAGTCGCTGGCTGCCGAACAAGCGAAGTAAGAGGTTGCCATGCAGACAGGTTTGATGAATCGGACGATTGCCTCGCTGTTCAGCGCCCGTACGCTGGTGCTGGCGGTATTTGGCGTCATTACGCTGTACATGCTGTGGGCCGCATCGCAGATCAAGATTGATGCCGGGTTTGCCAAAAACGTGCCGCAAGAGCACGAGTACATGCAAACCTACTTCCAGTATCAGCAGGAGTTTGGCGGCGCCAACCGCGTGCTGATTGCGCTGGAAGCGGTTGGCGAAAACGGTCAGAGCGGCGATATTTTCACGCCGGCGTTCTTCGAGCGGCTGGAGGCGGTGACCAAGGCTGTGCAATCGGTCAAAGGCGTTGACCCGTCACAGGTGTCGTCGCTGTTCACGCCAAACACCCGCTTTACTGAGATCACCGAAGAAGGCTTCGAAGGCGGCCCGGTTGTGCCAGCCGATTTCCGGCCGGTGCAAGAAGATCTGGAGCGGGTTCGCGAGAACGTGCTGAAGGCCGGCATCATCGGCCGTTTGGTGGCCAATGATTTCTCGGCGGCGATGGTCAGCGCCCAGCTGCTGGAAAAAGATCCGCAGACCGGTGAGAAGCTGGATTACATCGCGTTTGCCAACGCGCTGGAAGCCGATATCCGCGGCAAGTTCCAGGACGGTCAAGTCAAGATCCACATCATCGGTTTTGCCAAGGTGATGGGCGATGTCAGCGATGGCGCCAAAGGCGTGCTGGCGTTCTTCGCTGTCGCGATCCTGATTACTGCCGTGCTGCTGTTCATCTTTACCCGTTCCGGCAAGCTGACGGCGTGGTCGATTGTCTGCTCGCTGATTGCGGTGATCTGGCAGCTTGGTCTGCTGACCACGTTTGGTTTCGGCATCGATCCGATGTCGATTCTGGTGCCGTTCCTGGTGTTCGCGATCGGCGTTTCGCACGCGGTGCAGGTGGTCAACGTGTTTGCCACCGAGTTTGTCGGCGGCAAGTCGCCGCTCGATTGCGCCAAGCTCGCGTGTGAGCGCTTGTGGGTGCCGGGCACCGCTGGTCTGCTGGCTGAAATGCTCGGCTTCCTGACGCTGCTGTTGATCAAAATCGACATCATTCAAGAGCTCGCGGTCACCGCGGCGATTGGCGTCGGCGTGGTGATATTCACCAACTTGGTACTGCTGCCATTGCTGCTGAGCTGGACCCGGCCGGGTGCGGGGTTTGCGGCGGCCTTTGCTCGTCAGCAAGCCTTGCAGGGCCGGTTCTGGGATTCGATTGCCGGTTTCGCCCGCTCGGGTCGTGCAGCGGTCACCATCGTCGTGGCGCTGGCGTTGTTCGGCGTCGGTTTCTGGGGTGCCCAGAAGCTGTATGTCGGTGACTCGCAAGCCGGTGCCCCGCAGTTGCGGCCGGACTCGCGCTATAACCAGGACACGGCGTTCATCACCAGCAAATTCTCGATTGGCGTCGATCTGATTTCGGTGATCGTTGAAGTCAAGCAACCGGCCGAAGGTAGCGAAGAGGCCAGCGAAGGTATCCGCGAAGCCTGCTCAAATTTTGACCGGCTCAATGCCATCGACGAGTTCGCTTGGCACATGAGCAATGTCGAAGGCGTGCAATCGGTGGTCAGTCTGGCTGACATCGCCAAGGTGGTGAACTCGGCCACCTCGGAAGGCAACCTGAACTGGCGTGTGCTGTCGCGCAACCAGGACGTGCTGGCGCAGGCGACGCAGCGGATTCCGTCGTCCACCGGTTTGCTGAACAGCGACTGCAACGTCGTGCCGGTCATGATTTTCACCCAGGACCACAAGGCCGACACCATTGAGCGGGTCATTCGCGAGGTCAAGAGCTACCGCGATGCCCACGCCCGTGACGATCTGGAGTTCCGGTTGGCGACCGGTGCGGTCGGCGTCATGGCAGCGACCAACGAGGCTGTCGCGGCGGCCAAGTGGCCGATGCTGCTCGGCGTCTACGCTGCCGTGACCCTGCTGTGCCTGATTGCCTTCCGCTCGGTCCGCGGCACCATCTGTGTGATTCTGCCGCTGGTGCTGGTCTCGTTCCTGGCCGAGGCGCTGATGGCCTGGCTCGGTATCGGCCTGACGGTGGCGACGCTGCCGGTGGTCGCGCTGGGGGTCGGCGTCGGGGTCGATTACGGCATCTACATTTTCTCGCGTATGCGTGGTCTGCTCAAAGACGGTCAGAGCGTCGAGTCGGCCTACCGGGAAACCCTGCACGTGACCGGCAGCGCCGTGTTCTTCACCGGCCTGACCTTGGCCATTGGTGTGGCGACCTGGATGGTCTCGGCGCTGCAATTCCAGGCCGACATGGGCAAGCTGCTGACCTTCATGTTCATCGTCAACATGATCGGCGCCGTGCTGCTGTTGCCGGCGCTGGCGGCCTATCTGTTCCCGCGCAAGAAGAAATAGCGGCTATAGTTTGACCAGCTATTGCTCCTGATCAACAAAGCCGACCCTTGGGTCGGCTTTGTTGTTTCTGGACTCTGCGCAAAGCAGTGAAAAGCGCGCTGGCGTCTACGGCGGCAAGCGCAAATTCAAGCGGAAAAACACCACATATTTATGCGCACCACTGTGGTGCGATGAGTTGCACCAAGCCGTGTATTTCCGCGCCGTTTGGCCTAGAATTGCCGGCATTTTCGGCAGCCCCGTCTTACCGGCTGCGCCGACCTGCCCGTTTCTGGTTTGCTCATCGAGGTTGTTCTCATGTCGCACGTCTTGTCACACGCTGTTATCGACAGCGTAATTCCGGCGCTCAAATCGCGTTTGCCTGCCAAACATGTGGCGGTTGCGGGTGATTTTGCCCGGCTGTTCTACAGCTCGGTGTCGGAAGAGGATCTTGCGCGCCGCAGCGCGGCCGAGCTCGCGGCGATCACAGCGAATCTGTGGCAGTACATGCAGGATTATCAAAGCGGCAGTGTCGCGGTGCGCGTCAGCAACCCGAATCCCAGCAAGGACGGTTGGCAAACCCGCAACACCGTGATCGAGTTGGTTGTTGATGACATGCCGTTCCTGGTCGACAGCGTCCGGATGGAGCTGAATCGGCTTGGCCTGACGGCGCATCTGCACGTGCACCGACCGATGCGCATCAGCCGCGGCAAAGACGGCAAAATCGAGAAAGTTGAGAAAATCACCACGCTGTCCGGCGCCGGCTGCGAAACGCCGATGTTCATCGAAGTCGATCACATTGCCGATGCCGCCGAGCGCAAAGCGCTTGAGCAAAATCTGCAACGGGTGCTCGGCGATGTCCGATTGACCGTCAGCGGTTACCAGGCCATGCGCGAGAAACTGGAAAGCATTGATGCTGAGCTTGCCAAAGCACCGAAGTCGGTACCGGCTGCAACCGTGGCGGAAAGTCGTGATTTCCTCAAATGGCTACTCGATGATCATTTCATTTTCATGGGCTATCGCACCTACGACGTCGAGAAAGTCAAAGGCGATTACAAGCTGAATCCGGTGCGCAAAACTAGCCTCGGTCTGCTCAGCAAAGATGACGCCACCGCGCAACCGGTGGTGTTGTCGACCTTGTCGCCTGATGCCCAGAAAGTGGCGTTGAACAATGACGAGCTGGTGGTATTGACCAAGACTCGCACGCTGTCGACCGTGCATCGGCCGGGCCAGATCGACTACATCGGTTTCAAACGCTACAACGACAAAGGCGATGTGATCGGCGAGCACCGGGTGTTCGGCTTGTACGCGTCGACCGTGTACAACCGCAGTCCGCGCAACATTCCGGTGATGCGCAAGAAAATCACCGAGGTGGTCGAGCGCTCCGGCCTGGTGCCGAACAGCCACGACTTCAAAGCGCTGCGCGACATCATCGAAACCTTCCCTCGCGATGAACTGTTCCAGATGTCTACCGATGAGCTGATGAGCATCGGCATGGGCGTGCTGTACATCAAAGAGCGTCCGGTCGTCCGCTTGTTTGTTCGTCGCGATCCGTATGGCCGTTTCTTCTCCTGCTTTGTTTACGTGCCACGCGAGCTGCACAACACCAAGTTGCGCTTGAAGATGCAGGCGATTCTGGCCAAGCATCTCGGCACCAATGCCAACGAGATCCGCTTCAGCACCTGGTTCTCCGATTCGATTCTGGCGCGCGTGCACTTCATCGTTCCGGTCGAGAATGCCGGTCGGGTCAAATACGATGTCAAAGCCATTGAGAATGAACTGCGCGTGGCTGCCGTCTCGTGGGATGAGCAAGTCAAAGAAGCCTTGGTCGGTCAGTACGGCGATGCCGATGGCAAGAAGCTGGCGCTCAAATATCAGGATGCCTTCCACGTTGGTTATCAGGACGAGAACAGCGCGCTGGTCGCGCTGGAAGACATCAAGCATCTGGAAACCTTGTCCGATGCCAATCCGCTGGCGATGCAGCTCTATACCCCGGCCAACGCCGAGCAGGGCACGCTGCGCTTCAAGCTGTATCAACGGTTGACGCCGGCGCCGCTGTCCGATGTTTTGCCGATGTTGGAAAACATGGGGCTGACCGTGATTGGCGAAACCCCGTACGAAGTCGAGCGTAAGGACGGTGGCGTTTGCTGGATCATGGATTTCGGTTTGCAGCCACAGAACGCCGGTTCGCTTGAACTCAAGACCATCAAGGACATATTCCAGCAAGCCTTTGCCGAAACCTGGGCCGGTAAAGCCGAGAATGATGGTTTCAATCGCTTGGTGTTGGCCGCCGGGTTGAACTGGCGTGAAGTCAGCGTGCTGCGCGCCTACGCAAAATATTTCTGGCAGATTGGTTTTACTTTCAGCCAGACCAGCATTGAGCAAACGCTGGCGACGTACCCGCAAATCGCCCGCAAAATTGTCGAGTGGTTCAATGCCCGCTTTGAGCCGGGCAAGGCCAGTGAAAAGAAAGCGCAGACGCTGCTTGATGAAATCAAGGCCGAACGCGCGAAAGTGGCAACACTGGATCAGGACCGTATCGTCAGCCGCTTTGTCGATGTGATCAGCGCCACGCTGCGGACCAACTTCTTCCAGCTCGACAAGAACGGCCAGGCCAAGGTTTATACCTCGTTCAAACTGAAACCCTCGCGCATTCCGGACATTCCGAAGCCGGTGCCAATGTTTGAAATCTGGGTCTACAGCCCGCGCGTCGAAGGTGTGCATCTGCGCTTCGGCAAGGTTGCTCGTGGCGGCCTGCGTTGGTCGGATCGTCGCGAAGATTTTCGCACCGAAGTGCTGGGTCTGGTCAAAGCCCAACAAGTCAAGAACACCGTCATTGTGCCGAATGGCGCCAAAGGCGGTTTCGTCTGCAAGCAGATGCCGAAAACCAGCGATCGCAAAGTGATCCAGGCCGAAGGCGTGGCTTGCTATCAGATGTTCATTCGCGGCTTGCTCGACATCACTGACAATATCGTTGGTGGCAAGATTGTCGCGCCGGTCAATGTGGTCCGCCATGACGAAGCTGATCCGTATTTGGTGGTTGCCGCCGACAAAGGCACCGCAACGTTCTCCGACATCGCCAACGCGATCTCGCTCGAATACAACCATTGGTTGGGCGATGCTTTCGCTTCGGGTGGTTCGAACGGCTACGATCACAAAGGAATGGGGATCACCGCACGCGGTGCCTGGGAGTGCGTCAAGCGCCATTTCCGCGAAATCGGCAAGGACATCCAGAGCGAAGATTTCACCGTCACCGGTGTCGGCGACATGTCGGGCGATGTGTTCGGCAACGGCATGCTGCTGTCGAAGCACATTCGTTTGCTGGCCGCGTTCGACCACCGCCATATTTTCCTCGACCCGAATCCGGATGCGGCCAAGAGTTTTGCCGAGCGTCAGCGCTTGTTCAATCTGCCGGCCTCCAGCTGGGATGATTACGACAAAAAGCTGATCTCGAAAGGCGGCGGCGTGCACCCGCGCAGCGCCAAATCGATCGCGCTGACACCGGAAGTGCAGGCAATGCTCGGTGTCAAACAAACCGAAATGGCTCCGCCGGAATTGATGAACGCCATTCTGAAAATGAATGTCGAATTGTTCTGGAATGGCGGTATCGGTACGTATGTCAAGGCTGCCAGCCAGCGCCATAACGAAGTTGGTGATCGCGCCAACGACGCGATTCGGGTTGACGGTCGCGAGCTGCGCGCAAAAGTGGTCGGCGAGGGCGGTAACCTCGGCATGACCCAGCTCGGCCGTATTGAATACATGCTCAACGGCGGTCGCGGCAATACCGACTTCATCGACAACGCCGGCGGCGTCAACACCTCGGATAATGAAGTCAATATCAAGATTCTGCTGAACACGTTGGTCAACGACGGTTCGATGACCGAGAAGCAACGCAACAAGCTGCTCGCCGACATGACTGACGACGTCGGCAACAGCGTGTTGAAAGACAACTATCGGCAAAGTCAGAGCATTTCGGTGACCGAATCGCGCGCCAACAGCATGGTGAAAGAGCATATCCGCTTCATTCACCAGCTGGAACGTGAAGGCCGGCTTGATCGCGCGCTGGAATACCTGCCGACCGATGACGAGATGCAGGAGCGTTTGATCAAAGGCAAGGGCCTGACCCGCGCCGAGCTGGCCATCCTGACCTCGTATGGCAAGATGAGCTTGAAAGACCAGCTGAACGTGCCGGCGGTGGTCGAAGATCCGTTCTACCGCGACATGCTTGCCGGGTACTTCCCGCCGCTGATGCGGAACAAGTTTGCCGAGCCGATTCAACAGCATCGCCTGAAGCACGAAATCATTGCGATGCAGCTGGCCAACGACATGGTCAACTTCGGCGGCGCCAATTTTGCGCACCGTATGGTCGATGAAACCGGCGTCAGTTTTGCCGAAGTCGCGTCGTGCTTTACGCTGGCGCGTGAGGTATTCGGCGTCGACAAATTCTGGGAGCAGCTCGAAGCGCTCGACAACAAAGTGCCGGCCGCGCTGCAACTGGATGCGATGCACGAATCGCAGCGGCTGATTCGCCGCGCGGCGCGTTGGTTCATGCGCCAGCGCCGCAAGCACGCCGGCCTCGCCGAAGAGATCGCCCGTTTCAAACCGGCGGTCGATGTCTTGCGCGCACAGTTGCCGAAGCTGTTGGAAACCAGCGAAGCGGTTGACTTGGCGGGTGACAGCCAGCGCTACATCGAGCGTGGCTTGCCGAAAAAGCTGGCCGAAGAATTGGCGTACATGAGCACGCTGTTCTCGGCGCTCGATATCGCGGAAGTGGCTGAAGAATTGGCGCAGCCGGTGGCTCTGGTTGCCGAAACCTACTTCAAGCTGGGTTTCCGCACCGATCTGCACTGGTTCTTGAGTCAGATCGTTCGTCAGCCGGTCGAGAACCACTGGCAGGCCTTTGCTCGGTCGGCGTTCCGCGAAGAACTCGATTGGCAGCAGCGCCAACTGACCGGTGCGGTGCTGAAGCTGACCGGCAAAGACTTGGACGCCACGGCGCGGCTCGACAACTGGTTGCAGGACAACGCCGAAGTGAAGCGTTGGCTGCAACTGCTGACCGAGTTCCGGACCAGCAGCGCGCATGAGTTCGCCAAGTTCTCGGTGGCGCTGCGCGAGCTCGGCATTCTGGTGCAAAGCTGTCAGCGTCAGGTTGCCGCTGGTGGCAAGGTCAAGGCCAAACCGGTGGCGGGCAAAACCGCGACCAAGGCAAAAGCCGCTGCAGCAGCCAAGCCGGCGGCAAAAGCGGCCAAGATCAGCAAGAAGAAGGGCGATGCCCGTCGCTGAGTGGCTGAGCTAGCTTGGCGGCAGCAACAAAAAGGGAGCTTCGGCTCCCTTTTTGTTGCGGTAAACGGTCGTTTGGCCGACTCGGTGATTTGCCCGGATCTGTGCAGCAGGCCATACATTCAGGACCAAGTCTCGGATTGCGAAGGCATTTCAGGATAGACTCTCAGGCCCGTCTTCCCGGACGGAAGTCCTAGCAACCCTGAACGCGAGATGCTCCGCATGGAAGTCGTCACCCAGGTAGCGCTGCCGCGTGAGCGCCAAACCTATCGACCCACCGCTGCTGTTCGCCCCGAACAGGTCGCTGCGCTGACCGAATTGCTCGGCCGCGCTTTCATCAATGATCCGCTGTTGCATTTTCTCGAGCCGGACGCCAAATGGCGGGCCCGCTTGACGCCGGTGCTGTACCGCGCCGTGTTGCGTTACTGCCTGCGTTATGGTCAGGCTGACATGACCACCGATGGCAAGGCCGTCGCCTGTTGGTTGCTGCCAAGCCATTGCCAGCCGTCGCTGTGGCGCGAGCTGCGCAGTGGCATGTGGGCACTGCCGTTTCGCGGCCGCACCAATGCGCTGCGGCGTTTGCTGCAGTTCGACAAAGCGGCGAAAGCGCTGCGTCAGCAGCATGCCGGTGGCGCGCACTGGTATTTGTGGACCATTGCGGTCGATCCGAGTCATCAACACAAAGGCCACGCGACCGCGCTGCTGCGCTCAGTGCTGATGCGCGCCGACCGTAGTGGTGAAGTCTGCTATCTAGAAACACAGAACCCGGCCAATATCGCGCTGTATGAGCGTTTTGGTTTTCGCGTCTGTGGCTCGCACAGTTTGATGGATGGCGTGCAGATTCATGCGATGCGCCGCGCGCCGCAGGCTGTCCAGAGCAGTACGCGACGCGCCTCGGCTTGACGCGTTGTGCAGGCAAAGAAAAAGACGCCAATCGGCGTCTTTTTCTTTGCTTGGGCTCGCTCATAATCAAGCTCGCAAACCGTTGGCTCAGAACAGTCCTTTCTTGCCACCGAGCATCGAACCCAGAATGCCGCGCAACACTCGCTTGCCCAGTTCCGAGCCGATGGCTCGCGCCGCACTTTTGGCGAATGCTTCGGTGGCGGTTTCTCGCGTGCGTGTGGGCTTGGCGACAGGTTCCTCGTCTGGTGCTTGGCGACGTGTGCTGGGTACGCGTGGTGCTGGAATCTTGAAATCCGGCTCATCGCGCGTGTCGGCTGGCGCTTCAGCGCGGGCGCTGCGACCGCCGCGTTTCGGTGCCTCTTCCGTTGCCGCCTGCGCGCGCTGTTTCAGATGCTCGTAAGCTGATTCGCGGTCCAGCGCTTTCTCATACTGACCGTAGACCAGCGAACCGGAAATGGCTTGTTGCCGTTCATTGGCTTGCAGCGGACCGATGCGGGAGGCGGGCGGCAGAACGAATGCGCGCTCAACCGGTGTCGGCCGGCCTTTCTCATCCAGAAACGTCACCAGCGCTTCGCCGACGCCGAGCTCCATGATCGCGGTTTCGGTATCGACTTTCGGATTCTGTGGCAGCGTTTCTGCCGCGGCCTTGACTGCTTTTTGATCGCGCGGGGTGAACGCGCGCAGCGCATGCTGAACCCGGTTGCCGAGTTGACCGAGCACGCTGTCCGGCACATCGAGCGGATTCTGGCTGACAAAATAGACGCCGACGCCTTTCGAGCGGATCAACCGAACCACTTGCTCGATTTTTTCCTGCAAGGCCTGCGGTGCTTCCTTGAACAGCAGATGCGCTTCATCGAAGAAAAAAACCAGCTTCGGTTTGTCGCGATCGCCGACTTCCGGCAGGTTCTCGAACAGTTCGGCCAAGAGCCAGAGCAGGGCAGTGGCGTACAGGCGCGGCGAGTTGAACAATTTGTCGGCGGCGAGAATATTGACGACGCCGCGACCTTTCTCATCGGTCTGCATCAGATCGGCGATGTTCAGCATCGGCTCGCCAAAAAATCTGTCGCCACCTTGTTCTTCCAAGGTCAGCAGGCCGCGTTGAATCGCACCAATCGACGCCGAGGAGATATTGCCGTACTCGGTGGTGAATTCGCGGGCGTTCTCGCCGACGTATTGCACCATCGCGCGCAGATCTTTCAGATCGAGTAGCAGCAGGCCATCGTCATCGGCAATCTTGAACACCAGTTGCAGCACGCCTTCCTGGGTTTCGTTGAGGTTTAGCAGCCGGCTCAGCAACAACGGGCCAAGATCGGAAACTGTGGCGCGCAGCGGGTGGCCTTGCTCGCCGAATACATCCCAGAGCTGCAGGGTGAACGCATCGGGTTGCCAATCGGTGATGCCGAGCGAAGCCAGCCGTTTATCGAGCTTTTCCGATTTGACGCCAGCTGCACCCAGTCCGGACAGATCGCCTTTGACATCGGCCAGAAACACCGGCACACCTGCGGCCGCGAGGCGCTCGGTGATCACTTGCAGCGTGATGGTTTTGCCGGTGCCGGTGGCGCCGGTGATGAGACCGTGGCGATTGGTCAGCGCCGGTAGCAGCGCGCAATCTTTCTCGGTGCTGCGGGCAATCAACAGGGGTTCGGCCATTGGCAGGATCCGTGGCGGGAACAATAGCGGCGATTATGCCAGTGGCTTGTGCAGAAGACAGCCGGAGCGTTGGTTTTCGCTCCGGCCATGTCAATGCATCAATCGGCCTGGCGTGCCCATTGCCAGATTTCTTTCCAGCTGGCTTCTTTGCCGTAGAACAGCATGCCGGCGCGGAAAATGCGGCTAGCGTAGCGGCGCAGCAACAGAATGCTGGCGATCAGCACGACAAACGAACCGGCCACCTGCCACCACGGCACAATGCCGTGCGCGAGCCGGGCCGGCATTGCCGCCATCGATGAGAACGGCAGCCAGGACAGCACCTGCATGACGACGTTCTCGGGCGAGTCGAGGCCTGGGAACACAATCATGAAGAACAGCATCGGCAGGAACATCAGCGAACCGCGGGTCGAGCTGTTTGGATCGTCAATCGACGCCGCAATCGCTGCCATGACGGTGTTCCAGAACAGCATGCCACCGAGTGCGAACAGCAGCGCAACGATGACCAGCGACCACGACACCGCGGCCAGCATGTCGTTGCCACTGCCGCCAAAGCGGGCAATGGCCAGCAAACCGAGCCAGCCGTACAAGCACCAGGTCAGCATGGTCTTGAGGCCGTGGCCGGTCAGGCCGAGCAGCTTGCCGTCAATCCAGGTTTGATACGGAATCGCTGAGACCACCAACTCCGAGACGCGCTGCTGCTTTTCCGAGGTGATGCTGACAAAGAAATAGGCAAAGCAGGTCATCACGCCCATCAGCGAAAACACCGTCAACGCTGTGGCGATGGCGCGGCTGCCGCCGCTGGCGGGTTTGCGCGCATTCGGGCTGTATTGTTGATCAATTTTCAGCGTGGTTTGCCATTGGTCAAAATCGGCCTTGGCGATACCGCGCGTGGTCAGCTCCTGCTCCAGTCGCGCGCTTTTCAGCTGATTGTCCAGCTCGCCGCGCCAGGTCGGCTCGCGATTGACTAATAGCGTTGCGCGGTGATCGCTGCCAATTTCCAGCAGACCATCGAGCCGACCGGCGTCGACATCGGCGGCGCGGGCCTCGCGTTCGCGCTCGTCGGCGCGTAGCAGGGTCACTCGGCCATCATCACCGTATTGCAGTGGCAGGCCGCGGGCGTCGATCACGGCAATTTCGTAATGCTCGCGCGATTTCGCCCATTGCATCATCGCGCCACCGCCCTGAATCAGCAGCGTCAACAGCACCAGAATCACCAGATTGATGAGCTCGTGCTTCCATTTGAAATAGCGCAGGAATTCAAAGCGAGCGACGGTCCACAGGCTGACCGGATTCATGGCCTTTGATTTTTGTTTGCTGGTCATCACACGGCCTCCTGATAGGGGTTGCCCACCGCACGCAGATAGATGTCATGCAAACCAATCGCTTCGCTGTGTACGCTGCGTAGCGTCTGGCCTTCACCGAGCCGGCGTAGCAGATCGTTGAGTGCCGCGTCGTGATTCAGGATCAGCTGCCGGCTGTAATCGCCGTCGGCGATCACATCGGCAACGCCAGGCTGGCGCAGGCTGTCACTGGCCGGTGCCAACTCGGCGTAGCTCAGCCGCAGGCTCAAGCTCAGGCCCGAGGCGGCGCGTAGCTCGGCCATGCTGCCGTACAAGACCCGACGGCCACGATTCATCAGCAGAATGCGATCGGCAAGCCGTTCGACCAGCGCCATCTGGTGTGCCGACAGCAGAATCGTGATGCCCTTGTTGCGCAGTTCGCGCAGCAGATCGAGCACCATTTCCTGATTGATCGGATCGAGGCCGGAGAATGGTTCATCGAGCACCAGAATGCGCGGCTGGTGTTGCAGCGCGGCGATCAACTGAATTTTCTGCTGATTGCCTTTGGACAGTGCCGAGACTTTTTCCTTGGCGCGATCGGCCAGACCAAAGCGTTCCAACCAGGGCATCGCGGCAGCGCGTGCTGCGGCACGACCGACCCCGCGCAGCTGGGCCAAGTAGATCAGCACATCGATGATTTTCTGATCCTGATACAGGCCGCGCTCTTCCGGCAGATAACCAAGTTCATCCGCGCTGATCTGATTTGACTCGCCATGCTGCGATTGATACTGAATGCTGCCGCGGTCCGGCTCGGTCAAGCCGATCAGCATGCGCACCGTACTGGTTTTGCCGGCGCCATTGGGGCCGAGCAGCGCGAAAATTTCGCCGGCTTCAACGCTGAAATTGACATCGTTGACGGCGTGAGTGGTGGCGTATTGTTTATGGACGCCGGAAACTGCTAGCAAGGCCACGGAATACTACTCCCTGTCGTGGTGAACGTTGTTTGACTCGTCGCAAAGCGGCGCCGGCACAAACAAAAACGCCGCCAGCATAATCGCTGGCGGCGTTTTGCAACAGCTGGCCGTGATTTCGATCGGAAAATAAAGCTCGCTTTGTAAATCCTGACGTGCGTACCGGTGTGAACGCAGCGGCCGAGCTCAGTAGGTCACCGACAGGAAGAAGCGCAGCACATCGGCCGAAAATTCATACAGGGGCTCGGTTCCGGCCGCCAGATTCTGTTCCAAGCCGACTACGGCATTGCGGAAGTCGTCGTACTTGAACTCGAAGTGATCGACATACAAGTTCAGCTTGAACTGCTCGAATGGTCCGAGTGTGAAGCCAGTAAAGCTGTAGCTGCCGCCAATACCGACCGAGAGCGAGGAGAACGAGGACATTTCCTTGTCGCGGGCCAGAAAGTTCTGGGCGTCTTCGCGCGGGAACAGATCGCTGTAGAAGTCGGCACCAGTCTGATCGTAATGACGGACCTTCAACTCAAAAGTCAGATTGTCATCCCATGGGTGCACGTAGCGCAGCTCGGCGCTTCTGCCATCAATGCCCCAGCTGTCGGTGAACACACGGTACTCGCCACGCATCGAGGCGCGCCACGGCAGGTAGTACATCGCGCGCAGCGCGACGGTGTCTGACGTACGGGTGTTGGGATACAACTCGGGTTGCAGGGTAAAGCTGACGCCATCCGCGTTCAGGTAACGAACTTGGCGATAGGGGTTATTCAGGAAACCTTCGTCGGTGATGGTTTCAAAACCGAGGTTGAGAATCAGATTCTTGGTCAGAATCTGCGACAGGTTCATCCGGTAGTTCTGCCGGTCGACTTCGCCCATCGGGGTGACGCTGGTGATCTCGCCGCTTTCATAGTTGTTGCGACTGACTTCGTCATCGCCTTTGCTATAGCCGAGCGAGATTGAGGTGAGGTCACCAAAGAAATCCTGGCTGATGCCGAAGAAAGCCGTTGCAGCTTCGTAATCGCTTTCTTCGCTGGTGGTGTAACCCATACTCATCGTGGTCTTGTTGTGCAGGTAATCAAGACCGATCGATTTCTCGGTGCGTTCTTCCGAGTAACGGCTGGCGCCGGATATCAGTTCAACGTCAATCGATGCGGAGCTGACTTTGTCGACGTAGTAATTGGCGCTGACCGAGAATTTTTCCAGAAAGTTTTTCCGGACCAGCAGGCTGGGGCCGGTAATGTCCATGCCGCCGCCCTGATAGGAGTGATACATCAGGTCGCTGCGCTCTTCCGGCAGTACAGCCGCCAATGCCGGCAGGGCGAGCAGCGCCAACGGCAACGCGATAAGCGAGCGTCTTACGAAAGACGGCATCACAAACGACCGATTCACAAACGACAAGGCCGCGCTGGTGAGCGCGGCGAGTTGATCGACGGATTGTTTAGTTACAACCACAGCCACCACCACCACCACCTTCGGCACCGCGCGCGCCTTCGCGCGCCTGATAGACGTGATTCATGTATGAGGTTTGTACGGCATCCCGCTCGAAGGCCATCACCGGATCGGCAAGGTTCTGCCGTTCATACGGTTTCAACCACGGCTCGACACTGCAGCCGCCCAGTGCCAGCAGAGCGGTGATCGCCAGCAGACGGGTTAACAAGCGGGAGCGGTTCATTATTCGCGCACCAATTTCTTGATTTGCTCTTCGTACTTCAGCTCGTAGCCCGGTTTGTAGCCACGGTGCAGGAAGCGCATGTTGCCGTTGCGATCGACCATGACGGTGCTTGGCATCGCATCGACGCTGTAGATTTCACTGAGCTTGTTTTCGGTGTCGAGCAGAATCGGGAAATTGACGGGAATGTCTTTCAGCAGTTTGTCGGCCAGTTTCGGATCGTTGTCGACATTGACGCCGAGCACGGTGAAGCCCAGATCCTTGTAGCGCTGGTAAATGTCTTCAATAAACGGCATTTCCTGCCGGCATGGGCCGCACCAGGAAGCCCAGAAGTTGATCATCACCACTTCGCCGCGCAAATCGGCCAACCGGACATTACCGGCACCGCGTTGCTTCAGCGTGAAATCCGGAGCCGGGCCTTTCAGCTCTTCCGCTTGCACGGAGCTGACCACCACGCCGCTGATGAACAGCAGCATCAACAGACCGGTTACAACCAGGGCACGACGTTGACTCATGACAAACCACTCCAGAAATGACCAGAACCTGCGAATCAGTTCAGCAAAAAACCGTTATTAGCTTAGCGAAAACGGGTCTTAGCTTAGCGCCGGTTCAGAAAAATACTGTGATGCTGGTGGAAAGCTCAAGGTTATGGGTCTGCAGGCTTTCACCAAGAATTTCATGTTCAAAGACATGGTCCTGGAAGTCGATGCTGACGGCCAGCCAATCGAGCGGGACAAACCGGTAACCGGCGCCGATGTGCCAGGTGAAATAATCGTCTTCGGCGAACGAGGTGCTGCCAACGCCGGCAACCAGATAGAAGCTGGTATTGATGGCGCGACCGCTGCCCAAAAAGGCTTCGCCCGGAAACAGGTTATAGCCGAGGTTCAGGCCGTAGTAACTCAGATCCCGTTGATCATCGGTCAGTAATTCGGCGCCGCCGGACAACCGTTCATAACTGGTTTCATTGGCTTTGCTCTGGGCAAAGTTGGCGGTGAAGAAGAAATCTTCGCTGATGTGGTAGGTCAGCTTGGCGCCAACCAGCGAGCTGCTGCCGAAATCTTCGATGCTGAGCACGCCAAAGGTCACGCCGATTTCGAGATCGTTGACGTCGATCAGATCTTCATCGATGGTGCGACGCTCGACGTTCGGGTCATAGACCGGTTCGTTGGGATCGGTAGTGGCTGGCTCAGCAGCATGAACCGACGCGCTGCCCAAGGCAGCCAGCAGCACGAGGCTGCTCAGAAAAACAGACTGAATCCGGCTTTCCATTCTTCCACTTTCTCGTTGTCGTTACGGTCGGTCAAGACGACGTAATTGTTGTACTCGACCCGGAATACGAACCGGCGGGTCAGGTAGGTACGGGCGCCAACCCCGACATGGGTCAGCTGCTCGTTGCGATCTTCGGTCTGGATGATGGTGGCGGCCGGATCGGTTTGAATATACCCGGTCCCCAATTGAAAGTAAGGTGAAATCCACCACTCCGGGAATGGCTGGTGGGTCAGGTGCAGGGTGGCATATTTGGCGTTGGAGAAGTCGCCCATCACGTGAGCCAGCGTCAGCTCGATCGACAAGTTTTCCGTGAACGCCCAAGCACCGTACAGGCTGACCACCGGGACATTGGAAAACTCGCCAGACATCACGCCGACTTCCCACTCCCGGGCTGAAAAATCGTCTTGATCGGCTTCGGTAATGTCGACCGCGACGCCATCCGGATTCAGTGTGCGCAACAGCTGCTCGCGATTGACCCAGCCAGCGTGGCCGCGCGGAGTGCGTACCAGGAACCAGTCGGTGCGCCGCTCCAGCACCTCGATCAGGCCGCCGCGTTCGACCACCTGAAACTTTGGATAACCGCGACCGGGACCGGTATGAAGATCGATATAGGGATCGGCAATGCGTACTGCTACCACGTCGGACGCAGGTTCTTCGGCTGCGACCGCTTCAGCAGGTACGGCTTGAACCGGTTCCGCGTCAGCCGGGACCGGTTCGACAGAGGTAGCTTCAACAGGGGCAACGTCAGCCGATACCGTTTCAACCGACTCGGTTTCGGTCGGCACGGCCTCGGCCGGTTCGCTAACCGCTTCGGCTGTCGCAGCTGCACTGGCAAACGCCAGCGACAGCGACGAGACCCCTGACAACAGCAACAACCGGAGCGTCATGCGACGGCGTTCCTTAGGCAAAAAGATGGCGCGATTCTACGTCAGCACGGGTTGCGCTGTCAGTTCACCGGTACACCGTCCGCAAACGGATCATTGAAATACTGACCGCCGATATCCAGCCACTCGGCCAGCAGTTTCAGCTCGGTTGGGCTGAGCCAGCCGGCATGGGTGCCGCCCGGTGCAAACACACCGAAGAATTGACTGGCGCGGGCATTGCCCAGCCGCATCGGCGGTGCCGGCGCGTTGATTGGCGTGGTGATTTCGCAGACCGCCGGCGGGCCGGCAATCAGCACCCCTTCAGCGCAGACGAAATTGCCCGAACCGACCGGTTCTTCTACTGCCGGCACCGTGGTCACGATGTTGTCATCGACCACGACGCCACCCACGATGCGTTGGGCGGTGTCCTGAACAAACAGTTCAACGTAGCTGGTGACGAAATCCGGATTGTCGGCGGAGGTTTCGCCACGCAGATCGAGCTGGCCTGCCGGGGCTTGGGCAGCGCCGTTGACGTCGGCGACGTTGTGGCAGTCGGTGCAGGTTTGATCGTCGGTGCTGAGCGGGTTATCCGTACGAAGCACCATATCCGGGCCGGGTCGCGGCAGTTCCCAGATGGGCTGGATATGGGCCTGGTAATGAATGGTCAGCCGGCAGAGATTGGTCCAAGCCGCGACACAGGCAAGTTGGGTCGGCAGCGGCGTGGCAAACCCGGCGTCATCAAAGCGGGCACTGAATGCCGGGTCTTTGGCGCGCGCAGTCGGGTCGGTCCATTCGTCGGTGAATTCAAGGTTGACGCTCGGGGTGCGCGGCTCATTGATCCGCGACCAGACCTGGGCCATGGTTTCACCGATATCGGCAAACAGGGCCGGTTCGGTATTCGGGAACGGCGAGCCAGTGGTCGGTGCCCCCGGGTTGACCGAGGCCGGTTCGGCATCTTTGCGGCCGTGCGGCAACTCGCTGGCGGCAGTATGGCAGCCATTGCACTGACGCACTTCGCCTGGCTTCAGTTGCAGCCAGTTTTCGTGGCGAGGGCTGATCCGGTGGCCATTGCCATCGAGCACGCTGAAGGTAAACGCGACGTTGGCTGGCACCTTGAATTGGGCCGAACCATCCGGTTCGACCGGAACGTAACCCAGAATGTCGCGCATGCCGAAGGCGCGAGTCAGGCCGAAGGCGCTGCCGTCGATATCAATAACATCGTCATCCGGCTGCGATACCGCTTTCTCGATGCGGATGAAGCGGGCAGGGCGCTGGGCGGCCGTGGCGACCAGCGGGTCGCGAATCGCGGCGATGCCGCCCGGTGCGGTATCCACGCCGTCGAGGTCATAAACGCTCTTGATGTCGACTACGCCAACGCCTTGGGCGACCAGATTGGTGTCCAGATCGATGCCGGCAACGCCGTCGACGATCACCGCCGGTGGCGTCCGTGGTGACAGTGCCACGGCATCGGTGTAGTAGCTGCCTTCTTCCGGGGTAAACAGCGGGATCTGGGTGCGGGCCGTCGGGTCGTAGACGTACAGGCTGAACAGCGGGTCGGCTTCGACCACATCGGGCTCGGCCAGTCGCTCCGGCGTACAGGGCACAATCTGCTCATTCTCGGTATCGGGTTCTTCCAAAAGCCGGCACTGGCTCCAGCTGACCAGGTAACGACCGGTGCCATCAAAGAGCGGGAAGGCGGTGCGGTAACGGCCGGCGGGTGATGGCTCGTCGTCGGTGCGGACGCCTTCAGGCGTTACCGATTGCTGGGCCGGGCCGAGCAAGCCGGCTTGGCTGGCAATCGGTTGCTCGTTGTCGATGAAATCGGTGGTGTTGATGGCGACCAGATCGCCGCCTTCAAACACGCTTTCGAACGGCCGGGTCACGGTCAGCACGCGGCCATCGGGCAGCGGCTGGGGTTTCATGAATTGAATGATTGCGTCTTCGGTGCCGGTGTCATGGCTGTGCAGGCCATACAGCAGGTTCAGATCGGCGCCATCCGGACGCATCGTATACAGGTGCATGCCGCGGCGCGGACCGACGTTATCCCAGCGGGTAAACACGATGCGGCCATCGGCCAAGACCGACGGGTCCATATCATGGCTCTGGTTGAAGCTGATCTGGCGGATGTCGGTGCCGTCGGCGTTCATTACATGCAGGCTGAGCGCTTCAACCTGATCGTCTTCATCTTGATGGGCAAATTGCGGCTTGCCTTCGTCGAGCAGAATCGCCTTGGCCAGACGCTGACGGGTCGAGGCGAACACGATGCGGCCATCGGGCAGGTAGCGCGGGCTGACATCCTGCCCGGCTTCGGCGGTGATATCGGAGACGATCACCCGACGCAGCACGTTGGTGACGCCGTCGTATTCCCAGATATTCCAGGTTGGCTGTTCGTCCTCGTCAGCGTTCTCGATCTCCGGGAAACGCAACGCGAACAGAAGCTTGTTGCCGTCATAGGAAACGGACAGGTCGCGGACGTCATACAGCGCCGGCTCTTCCGGATCGTCGGAGGGCGGAATGACCGGGGTGGTGATGTCGGTTTCCAGTGCGGACGGGCTGGCACGGTCGCGGACGATCAGCCGGGCGCCGGGGCGGAACTCGTAGGGAAGTCTGATATCGCCGGGAATCAGCACGCCATCTTCATCAACGGGCAGGCTGCGCTTGATGTAAGCGACCTTGAAATCCAGCACCACCGGATCTGGTGTTTGTTTGTCGTCGCTACCACCGCCGCAGCCGGCGAGCGCGCTTGTCAGCGCAAGCAGCAGCATCCGGACCGACCAGTTGCTCACAACCATCTGCTTCACTTCCATAAGGGAGTTCCCGATGCAGTGGCGCGAGCCGCGCGCACTGCAGAGTGGTTCGCATTATCCCGACCAACGGTAGGTGTTTCTGCGTGGCCAGTCACGAAAGTCGGTCACTCATAAGCTTAGAATTTGATTTGGCTCCAACCGGGAGCGGGCGATCTGTGCGCGCTCGTTAACACCCATCGTGACCGGTCAGCCCCTAGCTTATAACAGGATGCTCGCCATGAAGACTGTTGTCGCGCCCTGCCGGCAGCCCAAACTGGGACTCGCCTGGCATGCAATCGCGTTGGCTGCGCTGGTCGTGTTGTCTCCGCTCGCCGAAGCCGGGTCACGCGAACAGGCCAAACGGATATTCGACCGACTGGCCGGGGTCCCGGCCGACGAGGCAACGCTGGATACGTTGCAGGCCCAGATTGATGCCGGTAGCGGCAACGACGAGGCTCTGGCTGATGCGGCGATGACCGCGATGCAGCATCCTTCATTTTACAGCGTGACGCTGAAGAACTTTGTCACGCCGTGGACCAACCGAGACGGCAACGTTTTCGCCCCGCTGAACGATTACACCGCCACGGTGATCGGCATGATTCGGGATGATATCGACTTCCGCACGGCGCTGTATGACGACATCATCTATGTCGCTGGTGGCGCCACCGGTGCACCGGGTTACTCGAACAGCAACAACAATCATTACGAGTTTCTCGAGCAGAACCACGTCAATCTGATGACCGCGCTGGAGCGCCGGACCCAGTCTAGCGTTACCGGTCTGCGTTCCGATGCCACGGCCGGTTTGATGACTACCCGTGCTGCGGCCAAGGAATTCTTCATTGCCGGCACCAACCGGGCGATGTTCCGGTTCACCTTGCTCAATCACCTGTGCAACGACCTGGAGCAAGTCAAGGACACGACCCGGGTGCCGGATCGCATTCGTCAAGATGTGACCCGCAGCCCGGGTGGCGACAGCCGCCTGTTCAACAACACCTGCATCGGTTGCCACAGCGGCATGGACCCGCTGGCGCAGGCGTTTGCCTATTACGATTACGAGTACGACCCTGAAACGGATGAAGAAGGAGATGCCGGTCAGCTGGTTTACAACGAAGTCGGCGAAACTGATCCGTTCACCGGCACCCGCGTCAAAAAGAAATACCACATCAACGAAAACAACTTTAAGCCCGGTTTCGTGACTCCGGATGATCGCTGGGACAGCTACTGGCGTGTCGGCCCGTCATCGAAAATTCTCGGCTTTGATCCGTCGCTGCCGGGTACCGGCAATGGCGCTAAGTCGATGGGTATGGAGCTAGCGCATTCGAATGCGTTTGCCCAGTGCCAAGTCAAAAAAGTGTTCAAGGCTGTCTGTCTGCGCAATCCGGTGGATTCCGCCGATCGGGCCCAGATCGACACGATTACCACCAGCTTCCGCAGCAGCGGCTACCGGATGAAGCAAGTGTTTGCGGAAACGGCAGCGTATTGCGCCGGTGATTGAGCGACCAGGTCCGGAGAACGAACATGAAAGCAGCTGTTGTCGTATCGCGCCTGAGCTGGCTCAAAGCCGGTTTCGCCGCCGCATCGCTTGCTCTACTGGCCGCGTGTAGCGGTGGTGGTGCAGGCACCGAAGAAAATCCCCAGTCGCCGGGCACGCCGGGCGGCAACTACAACGGTCCGCCGCCGGCCACCGATGATGTCCAACGTTTCAAACTGAACGTCTGGGACAATCTGGTCAACAGCGATCGCTGTGGCGGCTGCCATGGTGTTGGTGGTCAGGTGCCGCAGTTTGTCCGCAATGATGACATCAACCTCGCTTATGACGCTGCGCGCACGATTGCCAATCTGACCGATCCAGGCGAATCGCGTATGGTCGTAAAGGTGTCGGGTGGTCACAACTGCTGGCTCGGTGGTGGTACTGCTGAACTCAGTGCCTGCGGTGAAACCCTGACTCGTTATATCGCTGGCTGGGCCGGTATTTCCGGTGGCGGTGGCGCCAACGAAGTCGAACTTGAGCCACCGGTCGAGCGTGAACCGGGCGAGAGCCGTAGCTTCCCGGATTCGCCGGCGTCGTTTGCGACCACCGTGTATCCGCTGCTCGATCAGTATTGCTCGCGCTGCCATAGCGATACCGCGCCGAATGCGCAATCGCCGTACTTCGCCAGCGCCGATATCGACACCGCCTACGCCGCGGCGCAAAGCAAAATCAACCTCGACAATATCCCGGTGTCGCGCTTTGTTGTTCGTCTGCGCGAAGAGTCGCACAACTGCTGGGATAACTGCCTGAACAACGCCAACGAAATGGAAGATGCGATCGAGGCGTTCGTCAACGGCATTCCGCTGACTGAAGTCGACCCGACCCTGCAGATTTCCCGTTCGATGCGGTTGGTTGACGGCTTGGTTGCCAGCAGTGGCGGTCGTTACGAAGCCAATGTGATCGGCCTGTATCAGTTCAAGGAAGGCACCGGTTCGGTAGCGTTTGACACCAGCGGTGTTGAACCGGCAGCGCAGTTGAATCTGAGTGGTCGAGTCGAGTGGGTCGGTGGTTGGGGCCTGCAATTCACCGGCGGCAAGGCGCAAGCCTCGACGCTGAGCTCGAAGAAATACCACGACCGCATCAAGCAAACCGGTGAATACACCATCGAAGCTTGGGTGGCACCGGCCAACGTCACGCAGGATGGTCCGGCACGCATCGTCAGCTATTCCGGCGGCAGCGAGGCCAGCAACTTCACGCTCGGCCAGACGCTGTACAACTATGACTTCTTGATGCGGCACAGCAACACCGGTGCCGATGGCATGCCGGCGCATTCGACGGCCGATGCTGACGAGCGTCTGCAAGCGACGTTGCAGCACGTGGTGATCACTTACGATCCGGTGCGCGGTCGCCGCATCTATGTCAACGGTGAATTTACCGGCGACGAAGACGACACCGAGACCGGCAGCCTCGCCGATTGGGATGACACGTTCGCGCTTGTGCTCGGTAACGAAGTTTCCAGCGATCGGCCTTGGGATGGCATTGTCAAACTGGTCGCCATTCACGAGCGCGTGTTGACCGATGAGCAAATCGTCCAAAACTTCAGCGTTGGTGTCGGTGAGCGTTATTACCTGATGTTCAGCGTCTCGCACTTGCTGGATGATCCGGATTGTTTCCTCGGTACACCGGCTGTCGCGCAGTGCTATGTGGTCTATGAAGTCAGCCGCTTCGACAGCTACGGTTATCTGTTCAAGGACCCGTTCTTTGCCAACCTGAACACCGGCTCGCCGATCACTGGCGTGGATCTGCAAGGCATCCGGATTGGTATCAACGGTCGTGAAGCGCCGGTGGGTCAGGCGTATGCGAAAGTCAGTACCACCCTGGCCGACAACCGTCAGGCACTGTCGGCGCTCGGCACCATCATCGAACTGGAGAAAGGTCCGGAAAGCGATGAGTTCTTCCTGAGCTTCGAGCGCATTGCGGCGCGCAGCAAGAACTACACCGAACCGGTGCCGCCGGATCCGGCCGAGCCGGACGATCTGCCGGCTGAAGCCTTGGTGGGTGTCCGTACCTTTGATGAGATCAACCAGACTCTGGCTGAGATCACCACGGTGGCGCCGACCACGCCGGCCATCACCAGCTTGTTCGGTGAAATTCGCCAGGCGATGCCGAGCGTGGAGGGCATTACCGCGTTCAACTCGGCACATCAGATGGCGATCACCCAGTTGGCGATTGGTTACTGCAATGCCCTGGTCAATGACACCACGAAGCGCGGAACCTACTTCCCCGGCTTCAACTTCGGCGCGGCGCCGGGGGCGGCATTCAGCACCACCGGTCGCAACCAGATTCTGGATCCGCTGTTGGCGCGTATTCAGTTGCTGGCGACCGATGCGGTGCAAACCCAGCCGGATGTGGCCGATGTCAAAGCCGAATTGAATGCGCTGATTGATCGACTGGCCGCAACAGGCAACGATGCTCAGCGTACCCAAACCATAGTCAAGGCCGTGTGCGCTGCCGCTGTCGGTAATGCCGCGATGCTGGTGCAGTGAGAGGAGTGGCCATGATGAGCAAACGATTCCGTTTGAGTAAGCCGAAAGCCCTGCATCCGGATGCCCCGTTGTTGCATGCGGACCATCCGGTGCCGCGTACCCGTCGTGATTTTATTCGTCAGGGTTTGATGTCCGGCGGTGCCGCCGTAATGGGCACAACGCTGTTCAGTCTGTTTGCCAACCCGCGTGCGGCGCACGCGGCGTTGTCGCCTGACTTGGATGCCTTGCTGGATGACTGTGGTATCGAGGCACTCGGTGCCGGTCGTATTCCGTTCATCTGCTTCGACTTGGCCGGCGGCGCGAATATTGCCGGCTCGAACGTTCTGGTCGGCAAGCGTGGCGGTCAGCGTGATTTCCTGTCGACGGCGGGTTACAGCAAGTTGGGTTTGCCGGGCGACATGATTCCGGCGGTGATTGACCCGACCACCAATGCCGATCATATCGATGATCGACTTGGCATTCTGTTCCACACCGACAGTGCCTTTTTGCGTGGCATGGAAACCACGATGAGCGCCGAGGCGATGGCCTTGACCAATGGCGCCATCATCGCGGCCCGTTCGGAAAACGATACCGGCAACAACCCGCACAATCCGATGTACGCAATCAACAAGATCGGTGCCGACGGTTCGCTGCTGACGCTGGTCGGTTCGCAAGCCACCGAGTCGGGCGGCAACTCGATGGCGCCGATGATGATGATTGACCCGGCCAAGCGGCCAACCAAAGTCGATCGTCCGAGTGATGTCACCAGTTTGGTCGACGTTGGTGACCTGACTGCCTTGCTGAGTCAGGAAGATGCCGTCGCTGTGATGGAATCCATTTATCGTATCAGCGATCGCAAGATGGCGCGCATCAACACCGGCGGTTCGGGAGATTTGACCGATGCCGTGGTCAAGGATCTGGTCAAGTGCGGTTATTTGAAGAGTGCCAGCTTGGCTGACCGCTTCGGTGATCCGGCCTCGATCGATCCCATGAGCACGGTACCGGATTCCTCAGGCAGCGTGATCTTCGGTGCCGGTGGCATTTTCACCGGCCCGACCGATAGCAACGATGGCGAATTCCGCAAAACCGCCTCGATCATGAAACTGGTGGTCAACGGTTTCGCTGGTGCCGGCACCATTTCGATGGGCGGTTTCGATTACCACACCGGTGAGCGTGGCACAGGCGAGCGTCGCGACTTCCGCGCCGGCGCTTGCATGGGCGCTTGCTTGGAATATGCCCACCGCGTTGGTGTGCCGTTGATGTTGTACGTGTTCTCGGACGGTTCGCTGTCGTCGAACGGCATGCTCGATATGTCGGTAGAGGGCCGTGGCAAAGGCCAGTGGACCGGCGACAACCAGTCGACCGCTGCGTCGTTGATTCTGGTCTACAATCCGGGCGGTCGTCCGCAGCTGATGGGCGCTACGCCAGAGCAGCAGGCCCAGCATCAGCAACTTGGTTTCTACCGCGACAGCGGCGACGTCGAGACCTCGTCCAGTCCGGCCGCGAATAACGTCAACCTGCTGGTGGAAATGGTGGCATTGAACTACCTGGCCTTGCACGGCGAGACAGGCAATTTCGATGCGATCTTCCCGCAGCATGGTCTTGGCAGCTTGGGTGCTCGCGATTCGCTGATTGCGTTCAACCCGATTGTCCAAGGCACCATCGGCAATCCAATCTGATCTTCAGTTGACCGGTAGTACTCAACCGCATCGGTTCACCGATGCGGTTTTTTTTTGCCGCTATCGGCAGCGGCTGCGCAGACTCCGTGCAGATTGCTATCCTGTCGGCCCTCAATCGATGCGTGGTAGGGCGGTTTCATGAAGCGATGGCTACGGCGGTTGCCGCTGGTGCTGGGCATTCTGCTGCTGGTGGCAGCTGGCGCGGGGCTCTGGGCCTATTGGCAACTGGAAGCCAGTCTGCCGCAGCTGGACGGCCGGCAGCCTTTGGATGACCTGGCGGCCGATGTCAGCATCAGCCGCGATGCGCTCGGTACGGTCACCATACGTGCGCAGGATCGCCGCGATGTTGCCCGTGCGCTGGGTTTTGTCCATGCCCAGGAACGCTATTTCCAGATGGATTTGCTGCGTCGCCGCGCCGCCGGCGAGTTGTCTGCGCTGGTCGGCAAGGCGGCATTGGATGTCGACAAAGGCGTGCGGGTGCATCGCTTCCGCGCCCGCGCCGAGCAGATCGCAGCAGCGCTGCCGGTCGATCAGCAACCCTTGCTGCTGGCTTATGTCGATGGCGTCAATGCCGGCCTGCAGGCGCTGGCGGAAAAGCCGTTTGAGTATTTTCTGCTCGGCACCGAACCAGAAGCTTGGCGGCCAGCCGATACGATTCTGGCTGCCTACGGCATGTACCTGACGCTGCAGGCCTCGGATGGCGAAGTCGAATTGGCGCGGCGGCAGGCCAGACAATTGTTGCCGGCCGAGCTGTATCACTTCTTGCGCGCACCCGGCAGCGAATGGGACGCGCCGCTGTTTGGTTCGGCGCTGGCGGCGTCTGCCATCCCTGGTGCCGAGCAACTCGGCAGTTGGCGACCGCAACTCGACGGCCCGATCTGGGATGCCCAAAAACCGGATGCTGCATTTCCCGGCAGTAACAACTGGGCGGTCGCCGGCAGCCTGACGAAAACCGGCGCTGCGATGCTCGCCAACGACATGCATCTGGGCTTGCAGGTGCCGAACATCTGGTTCCGCACTCGTTTGCAATACAACAGCCCGACCGGTGAGCAAGATGTGATCGGCGTGACTTTGCCGGGCACGCCGATGCTGATTGTCGGCAGCAATGGTCGCGTCGCGTGGGGTTTCACCAACAGCTACGGTGATTACAGCGATGTGATCGCGCTGGAGCAAACCGAGCCCACGCACTACCAGACGCCCAACGGCCCGCAAGCACTGGTTACCCATCAGGAATCCATCGCCGTCAAAGGCGAGCCAAGTGAAAGCTTGGTGGTGGAAGAAACGATCTGGGGCCCGGTCATTCACACCGATGCTGATGGCAAACGCTATGCGTTCCGCTGGGTCGCGCATGATCCGGATCAGGCAATCAATTTTGGTTTGCTGGCCATTGAGCGCAGCGACAACGTCTTGCAAGCATTGAGTTTGGCCAAACAAGCGCGCGTGCCTTCGCAGAATTTTGTTGTTGCCGATCGGGAAGGCAGTATTGGCTGGACCGTGATCGGTGCGATTCCGCGTCGCGTGGGTTTCAGCGGCGCCGAACCGATGTCCTGGGCCAGCGGTGAGTACCGTTGGGACGGCTAC
Organism: uncultured Kangiella sp.; assembly: GCA_946481205.1. The sequence continues at coordinate 50,284 of CAMLNB010000001.1, forward strand.
CGCGAACCGGACGAATACCCGGAAGTGCTGAACCCGCTGGACGGGCGCATCTGGACCGCCAACGCGCGTGTCGTCAGCGGCGATGCGCTCACGGTCATCGGCGATGGGGGCTACGATCTGGGCGCGCGCGCGCAACAAATTCGCGACGGCTTGCTGGCGCACCAACAGTTTGCCGAAACCGATCTGCTGGCGATCGCATTGGATGATCGCAGTCTGCTGCTCAATCGCTGGCACACCCATGTCCTGCAACTGCTGGACGATCAAGCGGTGGCTGATGATGAGCGTCGCGCCCAAGCCCGCGCGCTGATCGCCAATTGGCAGGGTCGCGCCAGTGCCAACAGCGCGGACTATCGCTTGGTTCGTGGTTATCGATTCCTGCTACGTGACGCCCTGTATCGGGCCTGGCTGCAACCACTCTATGCAGTCGATCCGGAGTTTCGACCGAACACGCTGTCGAATCACTGGGAAACCATTGTTTGGCAAGTGCTGCAACAACAGCCACCACAGTTGCTGCCGGCGCCGTACAAAAGCTGGCGCGAATTTGAGCTGGCCGTGTTCGATGCGCTGCTGGCCGGTTTGAATCAGAATGACACGCCGTTGGCAGAACGTGTCTGGGGCGAAAAAAACACCGCAGCGATCCGTCATCCCTTGAGTCGATTTGTACCGGTTCTGGGCAAATACCTCGATGCGCCGGCCGAACCCTTGCCGGGTGACAGCAATGTTCCGCGCGTGCAATCGCCAACGTTTGGTGCATCGGAACGGATGATCGTCTCGCCAGGACGGGAAGACTCAGGCTTGTTTCATATGCCTGGTGGCCAGAGCGGGCATCCGCTGTCGCCGTTCTATCTTTCTGGTCACGAGGCTTGGGCAAAAGGTGAACCAACACCATTGCTGCCAGGTGAAGCCAAACATGTTCTTACCCTGTATCCGCCATCACGCTTGCCGCAGTGACGACGCTGCAGTTGCACACATTTTGTTGAGGTAATCGCTATGACAACCATTGGAACGCCACTGACAGCGAGCGCAAAGAAAGTCCTGATGCTCGGTGGTGGTGAGCTCGGCAAGGAAGTGGTGATCGAGTTGCAGCGCTTCGGTTGCGAAGTGATTGTGGTGGATCGCTATCCGCACGCGCCGGCGATGCAAGTGGCGCATCGCAGTCATGTCATCAATATGCTTGATGGTGCCGCGCTACGTGCGGTTATCGAAGCGGAAAAGCCGCACCTGATCGTGCCCGAGATCGAAGCCATCGCAACTGATACCCTGGTCGAGCTCGAACAGGAAGGCTATACCGTGGTGCCGACCGCGCGTGCCGCCAAACTGACCATGAACCGCGAAGGCATTCGCCGTTTGGCGGCCGAACAACTGGGTCTGCCGACTTCGCGTTACCGCTTCGCCGATAACCTGGCCGATTTTCAGGCCGCGGTGGCCGAGATTGGCATGCCCTGCGTGGTCAAACCGATCATGAGCAGCTCCGGCAAAGGCCAGAGTGTGATTCGCCGCAGCGAAAGCATCGAAGCGGCCTGGAACTACGCGCAGGAAGGTGGCCGCGCCGGCAAGGGGCGCGTCATCGTCGAAGGCTTTGTCGATTTCGATTATGAAATCACGCTGTTGACCGTACGCAGCCGTCAAGGCACGCAATTTTGTCCGCCGATCGGCCATATCCAGATCGATGGTGATTATCGCGAATCCTGGCAACCGCAACCGATGTCGCCTGCAGCACTGGCGCAGAGTGAGCATATCGCGCGCGCGGTGACCGACGCGCTCGGTGGTTTTGGTTTATTCGGTGTCGAGTTGTTCATCAAAGGCGATCAGGCGATTTTCAGTGAGGTCAGTCCGCGCCCGCATGACACCGGTTTGGTGACTTTGATTTCGCAGGATCTTTCCGAATTTGCGCTGCATGCTCGCGCGATTCTCGGCCTGCCCATTCCTGTGATACGCCAGCAAGGTCCTTCAGCGTCCTGTGCCTTGCTGATCGAAGGTGACAGTGAACAGACGGTGTTTGCTGGTCTGCAGCAAGCATTGGCCGAACCCGATACCCAGCTGCGCCTTTTCGGCAAACCGGCAGTGCACGGCAAACGTCGAATGGGTGTGACTCTGGCGCGTGCAGACAGCTTGACGGACGCACGTGCCAAGGCCATTCGGGCCGCACAGGAAGTCACGGTATGCGACGGTGTTGGCGGTACACCGCTGCTCAATAGTCCGCTGCCGCATTGACCGGTATGGCGAAGGCACGCCCAGTACGAGGATAAGCAGAAACTGTGCAGATGGTCACTTTTCCACCAGTGATCTCGCCTGCGTTGACTATTTACCCTTGACAGGAACGGCCCTGTCCTTTTGACTGCCCGCGGCTGAATTCAGCTGCAATTCAGCCGTTTGGCAGATAATGCCCACTGCCTTGCGCTGCGAGGCGGTCCGATAACGAAGATGGAGTACGCTTGATGAAAAAATTGTTGCTTGCCACGACGGTGCTGGCTGCCAGCTCGGCTACATTCGCCGCTGGTCCGGAATACACCTATTTGCAAGGGCAATGGCAGGAAAGTGAGTTCGATGGTAGCAATGCCGAGCTTGACGGCTTCGGTCTGGCCGCCAGCATCGATCTCAACAAAGAATTCTTTGCGTTCGGTCAGTACAGCAGCGTTGATGATCAGGGTGTTGAAGCCGATCGCTTTGCCGTTGGTGCCGCTTACAAAATGCCGCTGAGCACAAAGACCGACCTGAACTTCGGTGCCGGTCTGGTTAGCTATGATGTCGACTTCGGACCTTTCGGTGAAGATGATGACAGTGGCTTGTTGTTGACCGCTGGCATCCGCTCGTTGCTGACCAATGAAGTCGAGCTCGGTGCCAACATCAATTATGAAGATGCTTACGACATCGAGATGTTGACCAGCGTCTACGGTGCATACCACTTCAATAACCAGGTTTCGGCAGGTTTGTCGCTGACCGTGGGCGATGTGGACACCACTGCGATTTACGTTCGCGTCGCGTTCTAATGGTGCTGTACGCCACCAGCGTACGGTAGCCATTAGGTTATGACCAAATCGACCGCAAGGTCGAAACAAAAAGAGCTGCTCCGGCAGCTCTTTTTGCTTGGAATGACCGAAATAGAATATTCAACTCAGTGAACTCTGATCACGGTGTTGAGGGCAATTCCTCACGCCAGTAAATGATCCGATCGGAGCCACGGTAGCGACCAAAGCTTGCTGTTGCTTGCGGGTCATCGTTAATCACGCCACCACTGGCATTCCAGTCATACTTCAGCCAGTTCGGTACAGCCAGCGTAATCCGGACACTTCCTTGCTGACCTTCTCCGGGCGCCTCCAAGCGCAGCGGTTGGCTGGGATTGGCACTGCCATTGACGACGAGTTGGTCGGCAGTGGGGCGATCAAACTCAGTATTGCTGGCGTTCAAACTACCGGTAAAGAGATCGCGCGTGGCATCGGTGTGGTTGTACTCGGTGCAGTTGTCGAGGTCATTGTGTCGCCAGCGGCTGCCATCAAAATATTCGGTGCGCAGTGGAATGTTCAGTGGCAATGCGCCTTGGCCATAAGCACTCTCCAGCACCGCGCGGCCTATGCGGAAGGCGCGCGCTACGGTGCTGTCGCTACCGATCGTGTTGTCGGCATCGGTCAGCATCAGTGTTGCGGCAACGTTCATTGGCGCGTTATTGGCGGGACTGTTGGCCAGCAAATATTGGTAGTTGAGACTGGCCAGGCTCTGCGAGCTTTGGCCGTTGCTGAAACTCAATGTCTCGGTGAAGGCAAACACACCGCGGCCGCTGGGGCTCGGTAACAGTGGTGGCGCAGTATCGTGCCAGCGCGCGTAACGCGTGCCTACGGTGTCGAGCACGGCTTGATCGTAGTTCAGGGTTACGCCGGCAGGACTCAGCGCATTTTGCGCGCGCACGGAAACGGTGAGCGGTATCGGCTGGCCCATTTTGCCAGTGGTGCTGCCACCATCGGTTATGCCGGCATAGGTGAAGTTGCCACTACAACTCGGCAGGAAGCTACCGGTGTCATCCAGTGTGACCGCAAAGGTATCCGGCGCAATGCGGCCGAACACGGCGCTACGACTGGCGGCATTGCTTTGCAGTGACGCGACATTGAAACCAAAGAACTGGCTGTTCGGCGCGACACCGATCCGGAATCGGCCGATATCGCTGAGTGTCTGGTTGGTGATGGTGGTACCGCCGCCACTGCTAATGGCCAGTGTATTGACGCCAAGATTGCCATCGGTGCGCTTGCTGGTCTCCACCATGGTCGGGATCAGGCCGTAGCTTGTGCCGGCATCAGTGGTGCGGAAATTGGGCGTGACGCTGTTGTCGCAAAACGCTTCATCGGTTTCGCTGTCGTTCTGCCACTGCATGGCGCGTACGCGTAGCGGGAAGGCGCGACCGGCGCGTTGATAAACACCGCAAGTGCCGATCGTGTTGCAGGCGGTGGTGTAGGGCAGGGTGTTGTTGGCAAGCTGCATCGGTTGGATGCAATAGCCCGCCGGCAGCGCAACGTAATCATCGCTGCCGGTGATCACCAGACCGCTGTCGCCGGTGGCAACGCTGCCGGTATATGTGCTGGTCAAACGCATCAGGCCGGCATCGGGGTAACGCAGTTCGAAGCGGGCACGGCCGTTGTTGTCAAAGTTCAGCGCGACATCGGTACCGGGAGATGTATTGGCAATGGTGGTAAAGCCGGCAGCGGCTTCCGGGCGGATGCCGGCGCTCAAGGTGCCGCTGTTGGGTACCAAATAACTGCTGAAGAATTTCAGTGTCCGGCTCTGGTTTTGCAGCGAAGGCGTGCACACCACCGGCAGGCTGTCGCTGGCTTTGACGGCGCGCATTTCGATCAAACCAGAGGGTTTGTTTGCGGTGACATTCGGCGCATCGAACAAAAAGCCAGTGCTGACAAAATTGATCGAGCAGGCGACGCTGGTGCTGCCATTGAAACAGCGATTGACTGCCAGCGGTTTCAATGGCGGGTTACTGGCACTGACGCCAATTGCCACGCTACCGACTGTGGTGCGTTGCAGTTGCACACTGGTGCTGCCGCCGCTGAAGTTCACGGTATTGCCACCGACCCATCCGGTACCGGTCAGGGTCGCGGTGACATTGCCGACATAGGTCTGGCTGCAGTCACTGTTCAAGCACGCGCGCAGCGTAATGGTTTCCGGCGCGCAGGTCAGGCCTTCGCCATCGGTTTCAATACGGAAGTGATCGATCTGCACGCCGACGGGGTCCAGCTTGGTCGCGCAAACTGACAGACTGTCGATCTCGTGGTAGTTCGACGAACCGCCGGTGGAGCCGGTAAACGACAGATAGAAGTTGTCGGGGATCGCGCTCTGGCCGACGGCATTTTTGACATCGGCGACGCTGATCAAGGTGCTGTAACTGGTGCCGGCACCGGTGGTGTCGCGTTCAATCGTGACCGGAATGCTGCTGTCATTGCGGGCGTCGATGGTGACGCGGTAACGATGCGGTGTCGTGCTGTTGGCTTGATCAACGCCGGGGCTCAAGGTATTGGTCGCCGCCAAACAACGATAACCGGTTGTGCCGTTGCCAGAACCGCGTAGCGAGACGCTGTCCGAGCGCAGTGTGGTGCCGTTGACGCAATTGGTGCCGGGCGTGCCACCGCCGGTGCCGCGCCCTTCACCGGTGTTGAGAAAGTTGCCGTATTCATCGAGCCCGATGCCGAGCCAACCGCCGGCAAAGCCATCAATGCCGCTGCGTTGGGCATAACCGAGCGAGCCGCCGTAACCACCGGCTTGCGGCGTGACTGTAGCATCGGAAAAGGCCACGGCAATACCGTCGGCGCCGCTGCCGCCGTACGCATGCAATGTGAACTCCAAGCGCACGTAATTGCCGTCGGCCGGGAACAGTCGCTGCAGCGTCGCGGCGGTTGCCACTTCGGCAGAGTTGTCGGTCATCCGCAGTCGGTTGTTGACGATTTGCGGCGCGCCGAAACTGCCGCTGCTACTGCTCGTGGCCCATTCGTTGCCCAGCCCGCTGGTGCGGTTGAACAGATCGCTGAAGCATTGCTGTGTGCCGCCGCTGATCACGACGGTGGTCGCCAGCCAGTCATTGTTGCTATAGCCCGCGGTGGTTGTGCCGCTGCTGCCAGCAGTCGCTGCCGCGCGATGCAGCGCCGCACCTGCGACACCATTGCCGCCGGTGCCACCGGTGCTGGCGAACGACCATGCCGGCGAGGTACCGAGCGTGGTGTTGTTGAACGCAACGTCGCCATTTTCACCGGCAAAAAAAGCCACGACATAGCTGCCGTCAACGGCGACGGGACGTGAGGGCGCGGTGGCTGTGGTGCCGGCACCGGTTGCGGTGCCGTAAGCGCTGATCGGATTGACGCTATCAGCGCCGCGCAACACAACCATGCCGGTGACGGCGCGCGAATTGCCGGAAAATGTGAAGTCTTGGTTGCCGAGTCCGCCAGCCGGCACGAAGCGATAAAAGAGATAGGTGCGCGCGGTACCATTGGTCAGCGGGCCGAGCAGCAAGGTCCAGCCGCTTGGCGCGGTCACGGTGACCGTGCTGCGCACCACCATTTGTGCAATCAGCAAATCGCCGGCCGCGGTGCCGGTTGGGGTATTCAAGCGGACGCTGTTGTCATTGGTAACGCTGATGACCTCGGTATCTTGGCTGACATAGCTCACTGCCGCCTGCGCATTCGGCGCAAAAATCATGCTCAGTGCAAGCAGGCTCAGCGCAAGCAGGATCAACGCCGACATGCGCTGCCAGCATTGCTGTAACACTGTGCGAGTGCTGCGCGTCATGGTCGGGCTCATGGCGTCAGATTGCGGGCACCAACCGCAATGGTGCGGATGGCGCGCAGGGAGCCGGCGGTGCAGGTGCCGGTGCTGGTCATTTGATAATGCGGCACGCCATCGACCACGGTGCTGCTGCACACCAGATTGACGCTGCATTGGCTAAGGCCATTTGCGACCAGATTCTGATTGATGCCGGGGCTACCGCTGCAAAGTCCGGTACCACCGGCGACTGGAAACAAGCGGACCATGCCGGCTTGCGCTCCGCTTTCGGCTGCTTGAAAGGCGCGCGCCGATAACACTTCCTGGGTGACACTCAAATTGCCGATGGCAACCGTGCGGTAGAGCACGGCAGCCAACAAACCCAGGACAACGATCACAAACAAGGCCATCACCAACGAAAAACCATGCTGCCTGCGCATCGGACAAGACGATGCCATGCGGGCATAACGCCTGTTGCGTGACGTGGTCATGTGATCAGGGCACATTGCGGATCAACACCTCATGGGCGTAACGCAGTGTATCGCTGTCGGCACGCAAGCGTAACTGGATGCCGAGCACTGTATTGTTTTCGCTGCTGCCAGCGCTGTAGCGGAAGACCGGATCGCTGGCATCTCCGCTTAGCAGGCGCTGCGCCAGCAGCACACCACCTGCCGGTGGATTGGGTTGCACAACGGTACTGGCATAACCGTTATAGCGACGCAGATTGCCGTCATTGCCGACACAAAAACTGATCGGATTGCCAACCACAAACAGGCGCCGTGTTGGCGACGTACGCGGAAACTGGATGCTGCGGCTCAAACCGACATCGACCACATTGTTGGCATCCGGCGCACCGATGCTGCTGATGCCAACTGTCGCCAACGGTGCAGGGCCGTACATATCGGAATTGCTGCCATCACTGGTCAGCATTGGCATGACCGACAGTGACCAGCTACCGGCCGGGACGGTAAATGCTGCTGCTTTCAGCGTGTTGGCCGGCGCCGTAGTCGGGATCTCGATATAACTGGTGCCAAGTTGCACCGGCCGAAATTCCAGGCAGTTGCCATCCGCACTGGCTCGTACACTGCTGGGCAGCGCGTTGCGCACTTCCCGACTGATGCGTTCCAGCGCCAGCCGCGCACTATTGGTCATTTCGGCGCGTTGGCTGGCTTCGACATAACCGCGGATGCTGGTGGTGTAGATCGAGAACAAGCCGACGCCAATCACGCCGAGAATGGTGATGACAATCACCAGCTCAATCAGGTTGTAACCGGCCATGCCTGCCGGCAGGCGTGGTGTGGCGCGTCGTGTCGAGGTCCGTCGTGCCAAGGTCAGTCGTGTCGAGAATGGTTGCGTCGAGGTCATCAGAAATTGCCTCGATAGCTGGCAAAAACAAAACTGCCGCTGACTGGTGTGCTTACTGTGACGGTAACGCGTTTCACGCTGCGATTGGGTGTGCCAAAGCTGGCGCTGAAGTCGTTGCCTGCGTAAGCCACGCTGACCTGAACGCGAAAGCCGTCGTACTGGCTCTCGATCTGCCCCAGCACATTGCGCGGCGGTGTTTCATCCAAGCCGTGGTAATCATCCACGTCATCGTAATTGGCGCGGGTTTCGCCGCCGTCCGGGCCAAAGCTGTTGCTGCAGGCCGGCTGGCCGGCTTCATCACAACGGGTGACGCCGCCGGCGCCACTGTTTTCATCAAACTGCTTGCCGACGATTTCATCGAGATAAGCTTGCGCAAGCGTCGCGGCGCGCATGCTGACCACCGGGTCGACACTGTCGCGCACCGCGGCCACCAAGCCAATGCCCAGCGCGGTGAAGGCAATCGCCGTCACGACGATGGTGATGATCAGTTCGATCAGTGTGAAGCCGCGCTCAGCAGCTGCTGGCGGACGCATGCGCATAACCTGTGCTGCACACCAGTATGTTCAGACTGCCATCGCCGGTGAGCGTAAACGTGGTGGCCGTGGTATTGCCCAGCCGATCAAACAGCAGCGTCGTGGCTGGGCTTAAGCTGACGCCTGTGGGCAGCGTGCTCGGGTAACTGCCATTGCCCTGTGGCAGCAGCAGCGGTACTCCGTCGGCGGTGATGCTGAAACTGCTGGCCGTGCTGACAAAGCGGATGACCCGGCCATCGGCCATCGCTTTCTGCTGGGCATCGCGCAATGCCAACAGCACATCATCACGCGCGGTGCGCAGCACGAGGTCGGTCGGTGCCGCAAAGCGCGGCACTGCGACCGCCGCCAGAATGCCGATCACAATCAGTGTCAGCACCAGCTCCAACAGCGAAAAGGCAGCCATTTTTGCTGGCTGCCTTTTTCGTGTGCAGAATCGCATAACGTTATCGACGCGATTAGCAACCTGCATCGTTGAAGGTGATTGCAGGAACACTGTTTACCGCGGCTTCAGTGTAAGTCACGCGGCAGGTTGCCGGCGTCGTCGCACTGTTGACATCGATGGTTACCGTGGTGCCGGTGATGGTGAGTTCAAAATCTGCCGGTGGTGCGCCCTCAGACGACAGCTGAATGGCGTTTTGCAAACCGGTTGCCGTGGCGGCTGGAAAACCATTGACGACATCAACGCTGATGCCGTTACCAATGTCAACCGGGTCGGTATTGGCGATCAGGAACCGGGCATTGACCAAGGTCGCGGCGCTGCGCACCGAACCCACCAGACCTTGCAGCACAGCGCGGTTGGCATCTTGACGCAGGTTGACGAACAGTGGCGCTGCGGTCGCGGCGAGAATGCCGAGAATGACCAGGACGACAATCAATTCGATCAAAGTAAAACCACGTTGTTTCATGAATAGCACTCCAGAAGTGGCCGGGTTTTGGTTGGTGCGGATTCCCTCACCGTGTACGTGGCCCCAAGCCCGCTGCAACGTACACTGCCGATCCCTGCGTCGGGCCGGTGCTGCCACCGACACGAGAAAAACGGATGTTTCCACCGACAAAGCCTAGGTAATAAATCGCAATTCTGCCAGTCGGGACATCTCAACAGTGCCACCGCGGAGAGGCCTGATTCAGCTGCCGCGCAAGGTCAGAATTGGTCGTCAACGGTCACGGTGCCGGTATCCGGGAAATAGTGGATGTGCATGTTGCCGCCGCGCAGGTAGCGGTAGCGGCAACCCAGGCCGGTCGTGCGCGCAAACACGGTCTGGACCCGAAAATCGCTGGTATCGAATACCGAGGCCGACGGCGGCAGGGCGCCGAGCACGGCATACCAGAGCGCGACGCAATCCGGTGCCTGCAGTGCGCGGTCTTGGCCGGGCTGCCAGTCCGTGCCTATCGGGGCGCCGCTGGCGTTCAGATCCAGCTGGCCGTCACCGATGCCGGCGATGTTGTAGCGTGGCGTGGCGTTGTCCTGCAGGCCGGCTTTCAGCGCGATCAGCTGCAGGCCATCGCGAAAGGCCGCAGCGGTTTGCCGGACCACCGTTTCATGGGTCAGCATCAGGCTGTCACTGATGCGTGGGAGCAGGGCATAAACCACCGCGCTGACGATCAGCACCACAATGGCGAACTCCAGCAGACTGAATCCGTGTCGTTTGCTCATGCCTCGCGCCGGCCTCAGTGACGGCGGGCCACTTCAGCCAATTCCCACATTGGCATGAAGATCCCCAGCGCCAGCACCAGCACCATGACGCCCATCGCGACGATCAAAATCGGTTCAATGTTTTGCGACAGCCGCTTCAAATCGTAATCAACTTCACGTTCGTAGAATTCGGCGACCTCATCGAGCAGTTTGTCGAGTTGACCGGTTTCCTCGCCGACCACCAGCATTTGCAGCACCAGTGGCGAAAACATGCCGGTGCTGTGCGCAGTGCGGCTGATGTTTTCGCCGCGCTCGACGCCTTCGCGCATTTTCCGCACCTGCACCGCGACGCGGGCGTTGTCAACGGCGTTGGCCACGACTGCCAAGGATGTCGAAATCGGCACGCCGGAGCGTTGACACATCGCAAACGAACGGGCGAAGCGAGCCAGCAACGCTCGGTAGATCACTTTGCCGATAATCGGAATACGCAGCTTCCAGCCATCCCAGACCAGCTGGCCCGGCTCGGTGCGCTTCCAGTGCAGGAAATAACCAATGCCGCCGAACACGGCCACCAGCATGTAAGGCCAGTAATTGACGAACAGATTCGAGGTGAAGATCAGGATGCGGGTCGGCAACGGCAACTCGGCATGAAAGGCAGCGAACATCGACGAGAACGCCGGCACGACGAACAGATTGATTACGGTCACCGCAACCGCCATCGCGACGATGACGATGGTGGGATAGCGCATCGCTGCTTTCAGGCGCTGGCGAGTGTCCAGCTCCAGCTCCAGGTATTTGGCGAGTTGATCGAACGCCAGATCCAGCCGGCCGGTATTTTCGCCGACATGGATCATGCTGACGTAAAGCGCCGAGAAGACATGGCCTTGTTTGCCCATCGCCGCAGCAAGCTCGATGCCAGAGGTCAGATCATCAACAACCGCCAGCAGCGCGTGTTTCAATTCCGTGCTGGCGCTGGTTTCGGCGAGGCCGGCAATGGCGCGGATGATCGGCACGCCGGCCTTGCTCAGCGAATACATTTGCCGGCTGAACATGATGAGTTCGGGCAGCGAGACTTTCTTTCGCGTGAACAGCGATGCCAAACGTTTCTGACTGCTGGGTACCGCCGCCATCTGTTCTTCGATACTGGTTGGCATGATGCCGTCGGCCATCAAGCGGCTGGCGAGCGTATCGGCCGTGCCGGATTCACTGCGGCCTTCGACCAACTCGCCGGCGCTGTTGCGGCCTTTGTAGTAATACATCGGCATCGTTAGCGGTTCCTGTGTCGGCCGGAGCGATCACTGCCGGCACCGTGTAACAGCATCGACATGCGCTTAATCATCGAGCAGACTCACTTCGCTGACTCGGGTCACTTCATCAAGCGAGGTGCTGCCGGCACGAGCCAAATCCAGTGCGGCCATGCCAAGCGGGCGATAGCCGGGCGCGCGGCGCGCGGCAGCGACAAAACCGTTTTGATCCTGCCGCCGCAGGGCTTCGGCCAGCTCGTCATTGATGATCAACAATTCGAACACGCCAAGCCGGCCACGGTAGCCAGTTTGGTTGCAGTGGTTGCAGCCGACCGCGGTCTTGAAGCCGGCGCCGATCTCCTGACCCATCTGATGCAACCAGCTTTTCTGCTGCGGTGTCAGCTCGGTAAGGTGCGCACAGTGTGGGCAGAGCTTGCGCACCAGCCGCTGGGCGATGATGCCGCGCAAGGTGCTGGCCACCAGATACGGTTCGGCGCCCATGTCGGTCAGCCGCAGTGCGCTTTGAATCGCGTCATTGGTGTGCAGGGTTGACAGCACCAGGTGGCCGGTCAAGGCGGCACGCAGGCCGATGGTCGCGGTTTCCTGATCGCGCATTTCACCAACCATGATGATGTCGGGGTCGGCGCGCAGCACCGTACGCAGCACAGCGGCAAAACTCAAATCGATCTTGTTGTTGACCTGCACCTGATTGATCCGCGGCAGCCGGTATTCGACCGGATCTTCGACGGTGATGATTTTTACATCGGGTTGGTTCAGCTCATTCAGTGCCGCGTACAGCGTGGTCGATTTACCGGAGCCGGTCGGACCGGTCACCAGCAGAATGCCGTGCGGCCAGCGCAGCAGTTTGCGCAACTCGTCGGCCTGGGCAGGTGGCATACCTATCTGATCGATATGCAGTTGGCCGCCGCTTTGATCGAGCAGACGCATAACCACCGCTTCACCGTGTTGCACCGGCAGTGTCGCCAACCGGACATCGATATGGCGGCCTTGCACGGTCATATTGAAGCGACCATCTTGCGGCCGGCGTTTCTCCGAAATATCGAGATTCGACATCAGCTTCAGCCGCAGCACCACCGCCGGTGCGATCCGGGCTTCGCGCACCACTTGCTCCTGCAGCACGCCATCGACGCGCAAGCGAATGCGCAGGCTGGTTTCTTCCGGCTCCAGGTGCACGTCGGAGGCGCCATACTTGATCGCGTCCTCGAAAATGGTTTGCAGCAGCCGCGCCACCGGGGCTTCCGAGACATCGACACTTTCGCTCAGCCGGGCCAGATCAAACTGATCACCGCTGGCTTCGCTGAGTTCCTGGGCCAGGCTTTCAATCTGCTCGGTATGCCGGTAAACGATATCGATGGCTCGCATCAATTCGCTTTCGCGGGTCACCGCGATGCGCAGCGGTTTGTCCAGCAAGGACTGCATTTCATCGATACGAGTCAGATCGGTCGGATCGGACATCACGGCCAGATAATGGGCACTGCCTTCTTCGATCAGCAGTGCGCGATAGCGCCGTGCCTGCACTTCCGACAGTTTCTGCGCAACCGCTTCATTGAGCTTGTGCCGGCCGAGTTCGATAAACGGAATTTGCAATTGCTGGGCAAGAAACTTCAGCAACTGGGTTTCATCGACCACCTGCATGTCGACCAAGGTCGTGCCGAGCCGTTGACCGGTGCCGGCCTGCTGCTTCAGTGCTGCTTGCAATTGCTCGGCGCTGATGACGCCGTTTTCCACCAGCAAATCGCCGAGCCGGATTTTCTGTCGTTTCATGGGGAGACCTGCGCAGCAGGCGTGGCGCCGAGGGCGCGCAGCCGTTGATGGGCAAATTGCATCAGCGTTGCCGGCAGCGCCGGATCGAGCAAGGCGCTGCGCCACGCGCGCTGAGCGCCAGCGACATCGGACAAGGCTTCGAGCGATAGCGCAAGGCCCGCTTGGTGACGGCCATTTTGCGGCTGCACCGTGAGCAATTGCCGGTAGCGTTCGCTGGCCGCGCGATGATCACCGTGCTGTTGTTCGGCCAGTGCCAGCGTGGCGTGATAATCCGCCGCCTCAGCCAGCGGCGGTGCCTGTGCGCTGAGCAGATGCAGTGCGTTGGCGATGCGGCTTTGCTGCAACCATTGGCTGGCCAACCATTGCCGGATTTGCCAATGCTGTGGCCATTGCTGCAGCAACTGCTCGGCACGATGTTCTGCGGCAACGGGGTCTCTCATCGCTTGTCGCTGCAGTTGCAAGCTCAGCAATTCGGCGTCGCCGGGATCGATCTGCAGGCCGGCGATCAGCGCGCGGTCGGCACCAACCCAATCGCCACTGATCAGCGCGCGTTGGGCGTTGCTGCGCCAATGGGCGAGCTGCTCGGCAGCGGACTGGGTGCTGGGTTGTCGTTCAAATATCGCGGCGGGTTCGGCTGCAATCGGTTCGGCTGTAATCGGTTCGGCATCGGGCCAGATTCTGTCATCGGCAACGCTAACGTCGTCAGGCACCGTTGTTTCAACCAGCTCCCAACCAATGCTTGCGGGCGCGGCAAGTTGGTCTGCATCGCTTGGCGTAGCAGACGCGGCGGATGGGCTTGCCGCCAGCGCGGTGCCGGAGTTCGCGTTTAGGTTTGGGTCGGGATTTGCGATTGGCATCGGTGTTTCCACCATGGCCAACGCGGTGGCCTTCGCTTGCCCCTCGCGGTTATCCAGCGTTTGCGGCGCCACTTCTGTCGTGGCCGCCACGGTTGCTGTTTGCGCCGACCAGCGCCACCAGACAATCAATACAGCCAGCACCAGCAAGAGTGCAAAGATCATCACGCCGCCGCGTCGCGCGGGCGCTGGCGTGGCGGTGATGGTTGCTGTGCTTGCGCCGTTTGCTCCGGCAAACGGGATGACGGTGCTGTCGGTTTGCCGGGCCGCCAGCTCGCGCAGCATGGTATTGACGACGCTCATGTCGGCCACCAGGCGGCAGCAAGGCCGGCGCTCAGCGCGGCGATCAGCGTCAATCCGAGCGTTTGCAGTTTGCGCTGCAAGGGCCGGGTCGCATCGGTATCACTGATCGCTTGCATGGCGTCGTACCAGCGCACGCGGTGGCGCTGTCTGGCGTAGGCGAGCATCAGTGTCTTGTGCGCGAGCAGATTCAGTACCCGCGGCGTGCCATTGGCGAAACTGTGCAGCAAACCGCGCGCTGGCCACGAGAACACCGGTCGCTGCGACCAGCCGGCGATATGCAGGCGGTGCTGCAAATACTGGCTGCTCTGCCAGAGCGACAATTTTGGCAAGCGATAAGAGAACGCGATGCGTTGCCGCAGCTGGCGCAAATGGCGCTGTGCCAGTCGCTGATCCAGTTCCGGCTGGCCAAACAGCACGACCTGCAGCAGCTTGCCGCGTTCGGTCTCCAGATTGGTGAACAGCCGCAGCGTTTCCAAACTGGCATCGGGCAGTGCCTGTGCTTCATCAATGATCAGCGCGACCGGATGGCCGGCGCGAACCAGAGCCAGCAATTGCCGCTCGATCGCGCGCGGCAGTTCCTGATCGCGCAGGCTGTCGG
>CAMLNB010000002.1 GCA_946481205.1 uncultured Kangiella sp.
CGCGGCGAGCCGGATGAGTTCTATCTCGGTTTCCATGCCTTTGCCGGCGATGACGGCACGGCCGGCGGTTATCACGACGACCACGATCTGTTTGTGATTGGCTGGCGCACCCAGTTCTGATCGATGTTATTGCGACATGAAGTCTGATGAGGAATAGGCCACGCTGATGAAACTGCTGCCCTGGAAACTCGCTGCCGCCATTCTCGCACTGATCCTGCTGCTGCCGGCCGGATTGCTGCCGTTTCTGCTGATCAACAACTCGCCAGAAATCTACCTCAGCAAAGATGAGCCCTCCGTGCAGTTGCAGGAAAAACTGCGCACGCTGTTTCCGGATTATCAGGTCGTGGTGCTGCTGTTCGAGCCAGCCGATGTTTTTGCTCCGGATTTTCTGCGCAAGCTCGAAACACTGGCCGACGATGTTGGCCAACTCAGCAGCGTCAGCCGCGTGCACCGCGTCACCGATTTTGAGCAGATTGCCCGCGTCGAAGATGGCTTTGTTGTCCAGCCGTTGATCGATGTCAGCAAACTGGACCGGACGGTGCTGGACGGGAAAGCGATGGTCGCCGACCCCTTTGCGCCGGGCTTTGTCCTGGCCAAAGACGGCAGCGCCGCTGCGCTCGTGGTGCGGCCCACGCACCTGCCAGATTCGCCAGCGCGTCAGCAATTGCTGGCCGATATTCAGCAGCTGGTGGCAAAGCATCAACTCAGCGACGTGCTGGCGGCGCAAGCCGGTCAAGTCAGTGTCGATGTTGCCCAGTTCGAGTCGATGCTGCGCGACAATATGATCTTCGTGCCGGCAACAATGGCAATTGGGTTGGCCTTGATCTGGTGGCTGTTCCGGCGGCCGCTGGCGGTGGTGCTGGTGGCTGTTGTCATGAGTGCCGCGGCGCAGGCGGCGCTCAGTGTGTTGGTGATCGCGCGCGAGCCGTTCACGCTGGTGGCGGCGATTCTGCCGCCGTTCATGTCGGCGCTCAGTCTGGCGTTCATGGTGCATTTGCTGGGGCAGTTGCAAGCGGTTGCCGGCACCAAACTGAGCCGCGAACAACGCATCAAAACCGCGGCCAGTCATGTCTTTCGACCCAGTTTGTATGCCGCCTTGACGACCGCGGTTGGACTCGGTTCGCTGGCCGTCAGTCCAATCCGGCCGGTTGCTTGGTTCGGCATTGCCGGCGGCTGTGCGGCGCTGGTGTTGTTTGTGACGGTCAATTATTTACTGCCGCCGCTGCTGCTGCGGTTTGACAAAGGCGAGTGGCCACCAGAGCCGAAAAATACTCGCGTGCTGACCCGGTTTACCTTGGCCATTGCCAAGTTCTCGATGCGGCGTGCCGGTTGGGTCGCGGCGATCTTTCTGTTGGCCACCGTGTTCTGTTTGCCGGTGCTCGGCAAGCTTTACACCGAAACCGATATCTATCGGTTTTTCCGCGATGATCACCCCATCAATGTCTCGACGCGCGAAGTGGAAGCGCGCTTGTCCGGCGCAATGCCTCTGGATGTGGTGTTTGTTGCGCCTGGCCGCGATGGGCTAACGGACCCGGCCCGGCTGCGCTATATCGAAGCCTTTCAGGCCTATGCCGACAGCTTGCCCGAGGTCAACTACAGCATCTCGATGGTCGACTTGCTGAAGGAAATGCATTGGGCGTTTCAAGAAGAAGAGCGCAGCGCGCGTGAGCTGCCGCAAGATGCCGCGTTGATCACCCAGTATCTGTTCGTCTACGACGGCAAGGATCTGTACGACCTGACCGATCGTGAACTGCAGACCACCCGAGTTACGCTGGCACTGACCACGCACAGCACGCGCGAGCTGAAAGCAGTCATGGCGAAAATGAAAGCCTGGCTGGCGGCGCAACCGGCAAGCGATCTGCAAATTGATTTCGGCTCCGAAGCGCGCATCTTCACCGATCAGGAAGACTTGCTGGTCATTGGCCAGGTCGATGGGCTGTACCTGTCGTTCGGCATGATCTTCCTGTTCTTCCTGCTGATGTGGCGCTCACCGACGATTGCCGCGCTGGCGGTGCTGCCGAATGCTGCGCCAATCTATTTCGTGTTTGTGGTGATGGCGGCAGTCAGCGTGCCGCTGGATATGGCCACGGCGCTGATCGCCGGCGTTGCGGTTGGCGTCGCGGTCGATGACACCATCCATTTTGTCGAAAGCTATTGCCTGCATGTGCAGCGTGGCCGCTCCAGTCATTACGCCCTGGTACACACCCTGCGTGAATCCGGCAAGGCCTGCACGATCAATACCTTTGTGTTGTCATCGCAATTTTTGCTGTTGCTCAGCTCAACGTTTGTGCCGACCCAGCATTTTGGTTTCATGACCGCGCTGGGTTTGACCACCGCCGCCATTTTTGAATTGTTGCTGTTGCCGGCGCTGCTGACGTTGCTGGCGCGTTTTGACTGGTGGTTGCACCATGTCCGTCGGGCACGAACGCCGCATCAGCTGTCGTTTTCGTGATTGCAGACGTGATTGCAGACCCGATTGCAGAAAGGAGTCGTTCGTTGTTGCAAGGATGGATACGCGCTGGATCGGCAAGAACGATAGCGGCGAGCAAACGCAATGCCCGGTACGCGCTATGGCTTGGCCTGTTGGCCGTGCTGAGCAATCCCGTAGTGGCCGATACCTGGCAATGGGCTGAAGGTGCCGCCAACGGCGAGGGCGGCGCCAGCCGCGAGTTTTACAACAGTGCAGCGTCGCTGCGCTGGCGCAACAAGCAAGGCGATTGGCGGGACCGTTCTGGCCAGCCGCAAGGCGAGTTGCCGTTTGCCGAGCTGGCAATGCCGCCCGGCAAATCCGGTTTGCAATTGCAGCTCGATGTCACCGAGTTGGTGCGGCATTGGCGCCTTGGTCAGTTGGAGAATCGCGGCTTTTTGTTGCGCCCGCGCAGCAAAACCGGCTTGACGGTCAGCTTCGCCAGTCGTGAGCACAGTGATCGCACACTGCAGCCGCGGTTACGCTTGCAACTGCGCAGTGGCGAGCAGCTGCTGGCGCCAAGTGCCGACACCCATCTTGATCCGTCGACGTACAAAGCCAAAGGCAAAAGCGACGCACTGAAAATCAGTCAGGGCAATCACCACGCGCTGCTGCGGTTTGACTTGCCCGCCACGACAAGCAGCACCGATGATCTGCAGCGGGCGACGCTGGAGCTGCATGTGCTGAATCGCAGTGGTGGCGCTGGCAATGTGCAGGTATTTGCCGTCGATATTCCGGCGCCGGTGCTACCGCCGACGGCAACGGGTCTGGCACGGGAATTTCCAGCCGATCGCGGCATCGGCAAGCATCCGCAGGTGATTTATGCCAGTCAGTTTGATGACGATGATTGGCAAGAAGGCTGGCAGGAATTGCGCGGCCATTATCAATTGACCTTCGCGAAAAACACCTTGCGGGCTGAGCAATTTGTCCCGTTGCAAGGACCAGCACTGCGCATCCGGATTGAAACCGGTCAGCATTACGGCGCAACCGGCAGCCTGAAGTTTGCACCGTTGCTGCAGAACGAGCCGGAGCAATTGTATGTGCGCTATTACCTGCGCCTCGGCGACAACTGGCGGCCGCGTTTGCAGGGCGGCAAGTTGCCCGGCTTTGCCGGCACTTATGGTCGTGCCGGTTGGGGTGGTCGCCCGAATACCGGTGCTGATGGTTGGTCTGCGCGCGGCGCGTTTGGTTTGCAGATTCCGGACGGTAATCCATTGGCGGGTCGGACGCCGATCGGTTCCTACATTTACGAAGTCGGCAAAAGCGCCGATTTCGGCGCGCAATGGATCTGGAGTGAGGGCAATGGCGCCTTCCTTGAACGCAACCGGTGGTACTGCATCGAGCAATACCTGAAGCTCAATACGCCTGGCCAAGATGATGGCGTGTTGCAGGCCTGGCTTGATGGGCAGGAAGTGTTGAACCGTCGTGACGTGCGCCTGCGCTTGGTGCCGGCGCTGAAGATCGAAAAGTTCTGGCTGGATGTCTATCACGGTGGCACGGCGAAATCACCGTATAACCAGGACATCTATATCGACAATTTGGTCATTGCTCGCAGTTACATCGGGCCGATGCTGTTGCCGGAATCGCGCGCCGATTCACAGCAGCGTGATGCTCGGCACAGCGATGTGCAGCAAGACAATGTGCGACCAACCGATGCCCGACCAACCGGCTCAGGCCGAATCGCGTTACGGCGTGCCGGCACCGCCCGGCACTGACCAGTGTTCGACCCGGCTGACCCGCTGTTTGTCATCGATCACAAAACTGATGCCGCCGACATTGATGCGGCCTGCCATCTGCTCGATCGCGCTGTTTGCGATGCCTTGCGCATGCAGACCTTGCAACAGTTCAGCGCGTGACATCCGGCCGGCCAGCAAGCCGCTGAGCAGCTGCACATCGAGCTTGGTGCGGTCGAGTGCCAGCTGCGGTCGCCGATGCGCGTCCGCGAGCAAGTACAACAACACCAGATTGACCAGCAGCAAACTGCCGGCAGCCAGAAAGAAACGCTGTCGCCAACGGGTGTGGCGACGGGAGGCGTCGGTACTGCGATGTGAGCGTGAGGCCATGGTGGTAAGTCTGATCAAGATCCCTCTCAAGACCGCTACTGTACGCAAGCTCGGCACGCGGCTCAATGGTCGGCGAGGGCGCTTTCTGCTATCTTGCGCGGACGCAGGATGCGTATTCACTTTGCGCTGCTGATCCCGCGACAGCAGCCAGCCCGCCGGAGCGATGCATGGAGCATCTCGCACAACATTTCTTCAGTTACTTCGACATTCGCCGCGCGCAGAGCGATGACGACATCGACGTTGCGCTGCGTTTGCGTTACGCCGTCTATTGCGAAGAGCTCGGTTACGAAGACAAGCATGCCTTTCCCGATGGTCGCGAGCAGGATCGTTTTGATCAGCGCGCCCAGCATTGTTTTTTGCTGCACCGAGCAACCGGTCGTGCCGCCGGTTGCTTCCGTTTGATCCTGAATCCGCCCGGCACCGATCCGCTGCCGTTCGAGCAAGTCTGTGCTGGCACCTTCCTGCCCGGGCCGCTGGCACCGGATCCGCAGCACCGGCAGATCTACGGCGAGATCTCCCGGCTGGCCGTGCACAGCGATTTCCGTCGTCGTGCCGGCGAGCAGCAATCACCGCTTGGCCTTGCCGCTGAATCGGAGAGCGATCTGGACAGCCGGCATTACCCAATGGTTGCAATGGGGCTGTTTCTCGGCGCCTCGGCGCTGGCGTTGAATCTGGGTCTGGATCGGGTCTATGTGATGATGGAGCCACGCTTGGCGCGCTTGCTGCGCAGCTGCGGCATCGTCTTCACCCAAATCGGCGACATCATTGATTATCACGGCCGCCGCGGCCCGTTCGTGATCACCGGTGAAGGGTTGTACCGCACCTTGGCCGGCAGTGCACTGGAACTGCTCGAAGATCTGCGCGAGCGGCTACGCTAGTAGTCAGCATGAACCTGGCTTGACGACGGGCTGGCGCCGAGCCGCCCGCAGAGGGAGGGAGTCGCCGGCATGGAAGCGTTTGACTATACCCGGGCTTACTCACGCAATATCGGTTGGTTGACCGAGCCGGAGCAGCAGCGTCTGCGCCGCAGCCGGATCGCCATTGCCGGATTGGGCGGGGTCGGCGGTGCCCATTTGCTGACGCTGACCCGGCTGGGTATCGGCGCGTTTCATATCTCCGATTTTGATCGGTTCGAGCAGCAGAATTTCAATCGTCAGGCCGGCGCGATGATGCCGCACCTGCTGCAGGAAAAATGCCCGACGCTGGCCAAGATGGCGCGCGATATCAATCCGGAATTGCAGATCGAAACCTTTCCAGCCGGCATCAACGACAGCAATCTCGATCAGTTTCTGCATGGCGTCGATGTCTACGTCGACAGCCTCGATTTTTTTGCCGTCGATATTCGCCGAAAAGTGTTCGCTGCCTGCGCCGAGCGCGGCATTCCGGCGCTGACTGCGGCGCCGCTTGGCATGGGCACGGCCTTTCTGGCGTTTCTGCCCGGTGGCATGAGTTTCGAGCAGTATTTCCGCATGGAAGGTCTGCCCAAAACCGAACAGCTCGCGCGCTTCATTGCCGGCCTGAGTCCGCGGATGTTCCAGCGGCCTTACTTGCAAGTGCCGGAAGCGGTCAATTTCAGCAAGGAGAAGGGCCCATCAACGGTGATGGCCTGTGATCTCTGCGCTGGCGTCATGGGAGTGGAAGTGCTGAAAGTGCTGCTCAAGCGCGGCCGCATACTCGCCGCGCCGTGGGGTCTGCATTTCGACGCTTACCGACAGCGCTACAAAAAAACCTGGCGGCCTTTCGGCAATGCCAACCCTTTGCAGAAATTGCTGATTGCGCTGATCCGCAGCAAGCTGAATCTGAATGGTTGAGCGCCGCTGACCGCTGCAGGAGCGGCATAAGCACACCCAGCAACCAGAATCTGCGGGTAGCTGATGGGCAGGTACGAGCAAAAGCAAGCAATCATCGACGCACAAACAAAAAGGCGGGTTATCCCGCCTTTTTGTTTGTTGCTAAAGCGCTAGTGCTTACAGCTTCTTGTACAGCGCTTCGGCATCGGCCAGTTCACTGAATTCCTGCTTGCTTTCGAGCGCCGACTTCAGCAGTTTCTTGGCTTCAGCGGCATTGCCGAGTTTTTCATGGGCTAGCGCCGCGTGATACTTCATTTCGGCGTTGTCCGGTGCACCTTTCAGTGCGGCGTTGAACAGCTCTAGCGCTTTCTTGGCGTCGCCCAGCTTCAGATGGGCATAGCCTTGGGTGTCGAGAATGCTCGGCTGGGTCAGCTTCAGTGCTTCCAATTTGCCGAGGTAGGTTTTGGTATTGGCCTTGTCGCCCGACTCGGCATAAAGCCAAGTCATGTTGTTCAGCAGCACCGCGTCGGTCGGCAGCTTTTGTTCCAGCAGCTTGTATTGCTCAAACGCCTTGGGGTAGTTCTTCAGCTGTTGATAAATCAGCGCCAAACCAAAACGCGCGCCGCGGTCGTCCGGGTTTTGTTTCAACCAGTCGAGCAGCAGCGCATCGGCCGGTTGTTTGTTCGCCCGCACCATCGCCAGCGCGTGGCTATTGGCCAGGGAATAACTCGGCATCTGTTTGTAGGCTTTTTCATACGCCTTGGCCGCTTCGGCGTTCTTGCCTTCCGCGATCAGCGTGTCGGCTTCCAGCTGCTGGCCGATCACCAGATGCGGGAATTGCTTGATCAACTCAGCGGCACGCTGGTGTGCTTCGGCGAAGCGCTTGTCGCGCAGATCAATACGGGCAATCGCCAACATTGCCTGCCAGTGCTGCGGGTGGATGCGCAGCAAATCGGCCAAGGCTGCACTGGCGCCTTTGCGATCGCCGCTGTCTTCAAGCACATCGGCCAAGGCGAAGTAATATTCCGGCACTTTGTTGTTCAGCAGGATCGCTTTGCGGAACGACGAGATCGCCGAGCTGTTGTTTTTGTTGGCGCGCTGGGCAAGGCCCAGTGCCTGATGCGCGTCACCGGCATCCGGATTGGTGGCGACCATCTGCTGGGCAACAGCCAGTGCATCCATCGGCTTGTTGGCTTGCAGCAGACGGCGCAAGTAGGCGTTGCCGGCCGCCAGCGAACGGTTGTCGAGATCCCAGGCTTTCTTCTGCCACTGCATACCTTGCTCGCGGTCGCCTTTGGCGTCATAGAGCTGCGACAGCTGCAGTGCGATGACATTCAGTGTCGGATTTTCTTTTTGCAGCGCATGCAGCTTCTTCAGTGCGGCATCGAAGTCCTTCTTGGCGACATCGACCCGGGCCTGGTTCAGGCGAGCAGTCAGGAATTCCGGCTTCAGCTTGACTGCTTGCTCGAACAGCTGCGCGGCGCGCGGCAGATCCTTGTTCGCCAGCTTGACCACACCAAGCATGTTGGCGGCCAGCGCGTTGTCCTTGTGTTTGGCATACAACTGCTCGGCGAGGGTGTTGGCTTTGTCGTTCTGCTTCTGCGACATGTAGGTCGAGACCAACATCAGGTCGCTGATCTGCAACTCAGCATTGTCCTGGGCAGCAGTTTCGAGTTGCGCAATCGCTTGGCCGGATTGGCCTTCCTGCAATTGCAGCAGCGCCAGACCGGTGCGCAGGTTGTCGGCATCCGGCGACAGTTCGACGGCGCGTTCCATCACTTCCGCCGCTTTGTCGAATTCTTGCAGCTGGATATACGCGGTGGCCTGGTACGCCATCAGCTGGACATCCTGCGGATGATTGCGCAGCGTTTCGGTGGCCAGACGCAGTGCATCTTTCGGCAGCCGCAGACCGAGTTTGGTTTGGATCTGCAGCTTGATCGCGCCGACATGGCCGGGTTTGGTTGCCAGCGCGCGCGCCAGCATGTCTTCGGCCTGACGCCAGTGCCGCTTCTGCACGTACAGATAACCTGCGAGCAATTGCGCTTCGGTGTAATTGGGCATGACCGACAGCGCTTGTTCCAGCGTGTTGATCGCTTCTTCCGGTTTTTGCTCCAACATTAGCGCTTTTGCTTTCAGGAACAAGCCGACCGGGTGCTTTGGTGTCGAGGCCAGCACGAGGTTGATATCGTTCCAGGCGTCTTTGACTTGGTTGAGGCTGATCTGGGCTTCGGCGCGGGCGAGTCGGATACGGGCATCGTTTGGTGCCAGATCGACGGCGGTGTTGATGGTTTTCATCGCCTCGTCTTTCTGGTTTTTCAGCACCAGCAGTTCAGTCAACAGCAGGTAGTTGTTGGTGAAGCTGGCATCCGCCTTGATCGCTTGCCGGATCAGCGTTTCGGCTTTGCCCAAGTCGTTGCGCAGCCGGGCAATCTGGGCCAGACCGTAGATCGCTTCGGCCTGATCCGGTTTCAGGCTGGTGGCTTGCAGCAGGGTTTTTTCGGCGTTCTCGATATTGCCTTGTTGCAGGATGGCGAGGCCGCGCAGACCGATGGTTTCGGCGCGGATCGCAACCGGGTCGCTGGCTTCTTCGGCGAGGTTGTCGAGGATCTGCTGCGGCTGGTACATCGACAGCCACGTCCGGCCGAGATTTTTCTGCCAGCGATTCTTCGGTGCTTTGAGTTGCCGGGCTTTGTCGTATTCTTTTTCTGCTGCCGGCATGTTGCCGTCCTGGTAATACAGATCGGCCAGCAGCAGTCGTGCTTCGATGCTTTCCGGCTTTTCCTGCAGGGCATTGCGCAGTTCAATGACCGCGCCACGGGTATCTTTTTCTTTCAGCAGTTTCTGGGCTTTGTCCCAAGCTTCTTGGTAATCGTCCGCGAATGTAACGCCGGTGCACAGTGCACTGAGGCAGAGCGCGAGCGCCGAACGGCGCAGTTGGGCAGGCAAGACCTTGTGGTTCATAAGCAGCTCCTTATGGTCCGTTTTGGCAACGGTATGCCGTTATCCGTAAGCGCGTCGGGAATGGCGCTCTCAATGGCTGCGCGCGACCAACTGATCGTTGTCGTGCAAATGATACTTGTCGACCAGCGCATACAGGGTCGGTCGAGTGATGCCGAGCAGTTCCGCGGCGCGTGACATATTGCCTTCGGCATGCGACAGCGCGCGC
The DNA here is from genome assembly GCA_946481205.1 of uncultured Kangiella sp. Next base: position 9,487 of record CAMLNB010000002.1, read on the forward strand.
AACACCGCCTCGGTTTCGGCGTGCTCACGTACCTGACGCAGGTTCAGCGGCAGATCGCGCGACAGGCTTGGCTTCAGCTGCAAATCATCGGCCGAGATATGGCTGTCTTCGGCCATGATCACTGCGCGCTTGATGCGGTTCTCCAGCTCGCGGACATTGCCGGGCCAGGCGTGTGATTCCATCGCGGCGATGGCGTCGTCGCGGAAGCCGCGAATATGCCGGTGCAGCTGTTCGTTGAACTTTTGCAGGAAGGCCCGCGCCAGCAGAATCACGTCGCCACTGCGCGCCGACAACGGCGGAATATCGACCGTGATTTCACTGAGCCGGTAATACAAATCCTCACGGAAGGTTTCCGTTTTGACCATTTCCGGCAGGCTGCGATGGGTCGCGCAGATGACCCGGACATCGACCGGAATCTCTTCCCGGCCGCCTATGCGTTCAATCACCCGCTCCTGCAAAAAGCGCAGCAGCTTGGCTTGCAATGCCATGGGCAGATCGCCAATCTCATCGAGGAACAGCGTGCCACCATCGGCGTATTCGATCTTGCCTTTGGTTTGCCGAGCAGCGCCGGTGAAGGCGCCTTTTTCGTAGCCGAACAACTCGCTTTCGAGCAGGTTTTCCGGGATCGCGGCGCAGTTGATTGCAACCAGTCTGCTGTTGGTGCGCGGGCTCAGTTCATGGACGGCGCGAGCGATGATTTCCTTGCCGGTACCGGAGTCGCCGAGCAGCAGCACCGTCAGATCGGTCGGGGCGACTTTTTCCACCATGCGGCAGACTTTCGCCATTTCCGGCGAGCCGGCGATGATGCCGGCCAGCGGCGCGCTGTTGGCTTTCTTTTGCAGCTGGCGGTTTTCATCTTCCAGCGCATGCAGATGGAACGCGCGCTGGACGATCAGCGACAACGTGCTGGCATCGATGGGTTTCTGGTAATAGTCGTAGGCACCGAGGCTGATGGCCTTGAGCGCATTCTCGCGCTCGTCATTGCCGGTGACGACGATGATTTTGGTGTGCGGCGCCAGCCGCAAAATGGCTTGCAGCGTCGCCAGGCCTTCGGAGGCGTTGGCTGCGTCGGGCGGCAGGCCCAGATCAAGGGTAACGACTTGCGGTTCGAATCGGCGTACCGCGGCAATTGCTTCTTCGCGGTTGCCGGCGACGGTGACGTCGCAGTCTTCAAAACACCAGCGCAGCTGGCTTTGCAGGCCGGGGTCGTCCTCGACCACCAATAGCCGCTTCTGACTCCTGTCCAAGCTTCCCATCACTCATTTCCCTGTGTCTTGCTACCCGGCTTCAGGCCGGGCTGTCCTCGGGCGGCAGGCGCCGCCGGTCTGGCTCGTCGCGTACGGTACAGCGATCGCACTGCCGGCTCAGACCGACAGCAAGTGTATAAGAATTTTACAGCAGTGTCCGTAGCTTTTACCCCGACCCGGTCTCAGCCCGCATCGAGTACCCGGGCCAGCCGCAAGGTGAACTGGCTGCCTTGGCCAAGGCTGCTGCTGACGCTGAGCTCGCCGCCGAAACTGCGGATGGTCTCGCGCGCCTGATAGACGCCGATGCCCATGCCGGCATTGCCCTTGGTGGTCATGAACGGTTTGAACAGCTGCTGGCGAACGAAGTCAGCACTCATGCCAGTGCCAGTATCGCGGATGTGCAGCAGCAGATCCTGACCATCAAGGCCAGCGCTAATAACGATCTGGCCATCGTCCGGGGTTGCGTCCTGGGCGTTCTGGATCAGGTGTTGCAGCACCGCCAGTAGCCGCTCATGGTCGGCTCGGACCCGTTCGTTCGGGATGGCCTCGGCGCGCGGTTGCGGCTGGCGGTCATTGCACTGGCGGATGGCTTCGGTGACCACGTTGGCCAGCATCACCTCGCTGGTGGCGGCCGCGTCCAGCGAGCCTTTGCGCAGCGCCGCCAGCATCCGCTGCATCTTGCCGGTGGCGTTGTCGACGGTCTGGATGGCGTCGTCGATGAAGGCGGGATTGTGCCGGTGTCGGTCGGCATTGCTGACGATCAACTGCAGCTGCGCGGCGACGTTTTTCAGATCGTGGACGACGAACGCACTGAGCCGGTTGAACGCTTCGAATTGGCGTGCTTCGACCAATGCCAGCGTCGTCTGGTAAAGCGCCAAGTAGGACGCGACTTGGCCGGCGGCGGTTTTCAGCAAATCGCGCACTTCCCAATTGATATTGCGCTGAGCACGCGACTTGGCCAGCAGCATGATGCCGATCAGGTGCGCCTGGGCTTCGCGCTGGCTGCCGGCACTGGCAGCTTGTTCGCCGTGGCGCAGCGGTACAATCAGCCAGCCGTTTTGCAACTGAAACCACCAGTTCGGCAAATTCAGTTCCGAATAGCGTTCCGGGAATTGCTGGTATTCACTGAGCTCGATAATCCAGCCCGTCTGCGCCATGAAATTCAGCAAACTGGAATCCGGTTTGGCGTCGAATTCCTTGCCCGGCGCCATGCACCAGTGCTCGGCAAATTCGGCACGTTTGCCGTCGCGCGGATCGTCGCGGCAAAGCCAGAGCATGCCGGCTGGCGAATCGACCATCTCGGCCAGCGCGCGGATCGCCCGTTCATGGATGCCGCCGCCACCTTCTTCGCCGGCCAGGGTCCGGTTCAGCCGCAGCCATTCTTCGCGGTAATCGTATTGGTAATTGAAGAAATGCTTGTTGATGAACACTTTGATGCGTGCACGCACCTGGCCGGAAATGGCGACCACCAACAGCACGATCAGCGCCAGCGCCAAGAAGACAATCCTCAGCGCATCACCGAACTCGGCATTGGTGCTGCGAATGTAGAAGCCGACCACGGCCATCAGCAGCAGATAACCACCGGCAGCGAGCACCGAGACCGAGCGCAGCATCAGGCCGCGCGAGATGAACAGATCGATCGACCAACGCGGATTGCGCGCCACCGCAACCGCCAGCAGTGGCACCGCCGCTGCGTAAACAAAACCGCGGGCCGCTTCGATGTTGGCGGCAATGGCGCGGAACAGCAGCGCATCCGAGTACAGATAAAAATCGTAGATAAAACCGACCGCCAAACCGAGGCAAAGAAACTTGATGCCCCAGCGCTGTTCCGGTCGCGTGCGCCGATACAGCTGCTCGGTCAGCACGCCGCTGCCAAGCGCCAGCACCAGCATGCCGAGCTGGTGCAACGGCACCCCGACGACGATGCTCAGCGCGACATCGATGACCGGGACCAGCGTCGCCAAGGTCAGCACCAGCACAACTGCCAGCAGCGCCAGCAACAGCCGGCGATACCAGCGCACCGCCTGACCTTCGGCTTGTACCAGCGGCTGCCAGAGTTCGCGCAGCAGCAGCAACCAGCCAAAATAGCGCAGCGTTTCAAAGCCGCCATACAACACCGCGGTCAACGGCGTCTGTTGCAAATGAAACGCGCAGGCGGCGGTTGTCCAGGCCAGCTGCAAGATCAGCGCCAGCAACAACCATTTGCCGGTCAGCCGGCCGCGCCAGCGCGATGCCAACAACAGGGCCAGTGCCGCAAACGCCAGCGTTGCAGCGGCGTAACCGATGGCGGCAAAAATGCTCATGACAACAACCTCCTGCGCGCGGCAAAAACCGCGTCCTGTTGCCGCAGATCGATCACGGCGTTATCGCATCCAGCAGCGGCAACACATGCTTGACTGGAATGGCGTAAGTAATCGCGGTCGGGCTGCTCAGGGCCGATTCTTTGCTTTCTTTGATCAACACCGAATTGATCACGCCGACCACGGCGCCATCGCTGATGCGATAGACCGGGCTGCCGCTGTTGCCAGGGTAGGCGATGGCATCGAGTTGATAAATCGGATACGGATCTTTGAGGCGCCGAATCGTCGCGGCATTGAGTTCGGACGCTGAGCCGGCCGGAATCGCCACCGGTGCGATGTTGGCGACCATTGCCCGCGTGCTGGTCGGATACAAGCCAAGCACATGGCCGAGCGGAAAACCGGTGAACAGCAGATCATCACCTTCTTGCACCGGCGTTGTCGCATCCAGCGTCAAGGCCGGCAGCGGTGAGCCTTCCATGCGCAGCAGCGCCAGATCGTGCTCCGGATCGCTGCGCAGCACGCGCGCGGTGCGGGTCTGGCTGTTGTCGCCGATGCCGATAAAAATGACCAGCGTTTCGTACTGCTCCTGCGCCAGCGCTGTCGGCAGGACATGGTGATTGGTGATGACGTGGCGGCCGTCGGCAATGACAAAACCGGTGCCACGGATCGCGCCGGGTGGCCGCCGGGTCGGCAGCAAGGTGCCGACGCCGACCACCGCGCGTTTGGCGCTGGCAATGCGCTCCGGCACGCTGATCGGTGCCCGATTGCCCAGCTCATTGGCCGGCACCGGTGCCGGCAGTGTCAGCGTGGTAAGCAAGGCCAACATCGGCAAAAGTGCGATCCGGTTGCCTGTGGTTTTCATACCTGCTCCTGCAGCGCCCTGTTTTTGCCACAATCGTCTTCTGCAACAAGCGCTTTCCACAACCATCACTTTACGCAACCCCATGCACCGGAAACGGCTTGAGGCGATCCGGCCCAGACACGTTACAATGGCCGCCATTGACCAACCGCAGGGACGGTGGCCGCTGAGATTGATCGCACCGGCAAGCCACGCCTGGAGTTTTCACGGATGAGTTTCGCGTTTCGCTGTGCCTATCGTCTGCGCTTGCTGCCGCAGCGTCATCATGTGTTCATTTTTCACCGCGTGGTCGAAAGCCGCGACCCGCTCATGCGCTTGACGCCAACCGTCGCCGAATTTCGCCACCAACTCGACCGCATTCGCGCCGCGTTCACTGTCATCCCGCTGGCCGACAGCCTCAACCGCCAACCCAATGCCACGCCCACCGCCAGCATCACGTTTGATGATGGCTACCGCGACAACCACGATCTGGTCCTGCCGCTGCTGCAACAGTTCGGTCTGCACGCCACGTTCTTCATCGCCACCGCGTTCACCGACGGCGATCTGATGTGGAATGACTGGCTGACCGAAACGGTGCGGCAACAACCGAACGGCTTGCTCGACCTCAGCCGTTTCGGTCTCGGTCACCACGCGCTCAGCGCCGACCTCGATCAACGCCGCAGCGTGCTCGGTCCGCTGCGCCAGCAACTCAAGTATCTGCCCGGCAGCGAACGCAGCGCGGTCGTTGCCCACTTGCGGACGTTGGTGCCGAACCCGCCGCGGCTGATGATGAATGCCGACGAGCTGCGTGCGATGCAGCGCGCCGGCATGGGCCTCGGTGGCCACACGCATGACCACCATGTCTTGGCAACGCTGACCACCGACGAAGCGCGTTGGCAAATCCAGCACAACCGTGATCGGCTGACCGAACTGCTCGGCGTCGTCCCGACCCTGTTCGCCTACCCGAACGGCAAACCGAGCACCGATTACCGCCGCGAACACGTGCAGCTGATCCGTGACGCCGGTTATCACGCCGCCTGGACCACCGAACACGGCGCCTGGAACGGCCAAACCGATCGTTTCCAGATCCCGCGCTTCAGCCCGTATCGCTGGGATACGCTGGGCTTTTCCAAGCAACTGGCTGAGGTCAGTTTTCGCCAGCCAGTCTTGCTATCCGCGTAACGCGCACGGTGTGCACAAGCGGCGTAGCGTCGGCCCTCACGCGCACCGCAACGACAATGTCAGCCGTGCCGCTCCAGCCACAACTCCAGCACCATCAAGATCCAGTTCAGCTCGCCAAAAAACGAGGCATGCCCGGTTTCGTGTTGATGGCGGGCGTGATCGATGAAGCTGGGCAGAAAAATATCGCGGGCTTTCAGTGCTTCGAGTTTGTTGCCGACCAGTTCGCGCAGGCCGGCGTGCTCGCGTAGCCAGACGCCGAACGGCAGACCGAAACCGTGTTTGCTCTTGTCGAGGGTTTCGTTGGCCAGAAAGCCGCGACAGGCTTCTTTGTAATAGTGGCGCAGCTGCTGGCCCGGCAGTTTTTCGTGCGCGGACAGTTGCAGCGACAGATCGAGCAGCTCGTCATCGAGCATCGGATAACGGACATCGACGCCGGCCAGCTCGCACATGCTGTTGACCTTGACCAGATCGTTGTCGGCCAGCGTGAATTTCCAATCGAGATAGAGCGTGGCGTCGAGCGAGTCATCGGCCTCGGCTTCGCGGTAACGCTGTTGCCAGAGTTGCAGCGGATAAGCTTGATTGGATTGCGCCAGTTGGGTCGCGGTAAACACCGTTTCCGGCGCATGCAGATGCAGGAAGTTGTAGCTCTGCAGTCGATCTGGCATCGGCACTGCGGCCTGTTTGATGTAGCTCTGCACCTTGCCCAACGGGCCCGGCCAGCGCTTGCCGTTGTGCACGGCGCCGCCGCCAGCCAGCGACTCGCTGGCGCGGCGCAGACCGCCGGGCAGCCGCCAGTAGTATTCAAACAGTTTGTTCTTGGCGTAGCGGGCATTGCCGGCGAACAATTCGTCGCCACCGTCGCCAGCCAGCATCACCGGAATGCCGTTTTCGCGGGCAAAACGGGCGCAGAAATAGGTCGGCAGTGCGCTGGAATTGCCGAACGGTTCGTCACCGCAAGCCGCAACGCGCGGCAGCGCGTCGAGCGCTTCATCGGGCTCCAGTTTCAGCTCGAAATGCTCGGTGTTGAAATGCTTGGCCGACAGCCGGGCATAGGCGCTTTCGTCGTAACGCGGTTCGCTGAAGGCGATGTTGAACGTTGCCGGGTGCGGTTGCAGTTTGGCCAGCATGCCGGCGACGCTGGAGCTGTCGAGGCCGCCGCTCAAAAACGCACCGCAGCGCTCAGTGCCAGCTGCGCGTTGCACCGCCTGTTCCAGTGCCGGCAGCAGCTTCTGGCGGGCATCGGTCAGTGGCGCATCGCCGTGGTGGTGGAAGCGGGCGCGAAAATAATTGTCATCGCTCAGCTTGCCGGCGTGCCAATGCAGGACATGGCCGGGTTCGAGTTTGCGGCAGTCCTGAAAAATGGTGTCCGGGCTCGGCACCATATGAAAATACAGGTAGTTGTACAGCGCCTGCGGATTGATGCGGGGCCGGCGGCCATCCAGCCGGGCGACATCGGCGAGTTTGCTGCCGAACACCAACTCGCTGTCGCTGTGCCGATAGAACAATCGGCGGGTGCCGGTGCGATCGATGGCCAGCCAGTAGCGCTGGCTGGCCGGGTGGGCGACCACCAGCAGAAAATGGCCGAGCGCGTCCGCCAGGCAGCTGACGCCGTCGCGGGCGAACCGGCGCTGCAACTTGGCCAGCGCCTCATCCGGCGCACAGATGGTGTGGCGCCAGCGCAGATCGCCGAACAGCAGCACGGTCCAGCCGTCGTGTTGGTATTGCCGGGCTCCGTGGCTGAGGCATTGCAGGCCGGCGGGCAGGGTAAGGCTGACCAGGGGCTGCGGCGCGCTGGTCGTGGCGGTCAGCGCGGTGGCGGCTGCCGCCACTCCGGCTCGACCGAGTACATACGTCATGGTGAGGTTCCTGGCGTCGGGTCGTCGGACGTCGGTTTTGGGCTAGGGTCGGAGGTGACTGGCTGCGGGGCTGAGCCCGGAGCGGGAGCTGTTGTGGGGGCCGGGGCGTCCGCTGTCGGCATGTCTGCCGCCGGGGTTGCCGGTGCTGCTGCAGGTTCGGCGGCGGGCTGGTTCACTGGGGCGGCCGGCGGTCTGGCAACGGGTTCCTGCCAAGCGTTGGCGGCGATCAGCCGTTTCTTCAGACCGGGCAGCGGGTACTTCAATTCGTAGGCGCGGTGTGCCGATTTCAGCGCGTCTGACCAGCGCTTCTGATCGGTGTAGAGCAAGCCAAGGTTGTAATGGCCTTCGGCATAATCCGGCTGAATTTTCAACGCCGATTGATATTGCTGCTCGGCCTCGGCCAGCCGCTGGTTCTGGTGCAGATAGAGCCCAAAAATCATCCGGGCGACGGCGTCGCGCGGGCGCCAGGCAATGGCGCGGTGGAAGTAACATTCGGCGCGCAACTCGCCTTTCCAGTCTTCCGGTTTGTGCAGCTTCAGCCAGCGGGTCAGCGCCATCAGCGCCCGGTGGTGGTTCGGGAACGCCCGCAGCGTATAGCCGAAGTCCACCTTCATTTTCGAGCCGGGCTTGTAGGTCGACAGCTCCTGCTCCTGCGAGAAGTGGAACTTCTCGACCACCGGCAGCTTGTTCTGGAAATGATCGGGGTTGGTGTAATCGAACGGGCCGTAGGTATTGGTCAAATCGCCACAATCGGATGGCAAGGTATTGGCTTGGGCCTGGGCCACATTCAGCGGGCTCAGCAGGCTCAATAAGCCGACCACAAGGCTACCGCACAGCCGCTGTTGCCAGCGCGCAGCAGGCCTGGAAGGGGCAGATCGAAGCCGTGGCGGCGGGGGGAGACGGGTGGGTAACCAGCAATCCATGACGGTTATTGAGCGTTCTGTGCATCCAATGCGAGTGCTGATCAAGGTAACAAGCTTGCAGGTGAGCGGGCAAGCCGAACCGCTCCGGCAACGGCGACGGCCACGGCAATCTGCTGTATCCTGTGCCGCCCCGGCGCCGGCCCGAGCAAGGAGCTGCCCCGCCGGTTCAGACTGATTTGCCAGAGGAACAAGGACATGACGGTGATGGCGGATGTCATCCGGGTATTGGGCGATGTGCTGGCCCTGGGTGAGCGCACCGGTAAACTGACCGCGGACACGGCCCTGCTCGGGGCGATCCCGGAATTCGATTCGATGGCCGTGCTGGGCGTGATCACCCGGCTCGAAGAAGTGTTCGGCATCAGCATTGCGGATGACGAGATTTCGGCCGACACCTTTGAAACCGTTGGTAGCTTGGCTGCGTTCGTCGAGCAAAAGCGCGGCTGAACCAGCCGCCTGGCGCCGCCCGCGTGGGCTCGCCAGCACGGAATGACTTTCGCGGGATTCACGGGATAACTTTCTGATGACGGCACGGATGCCATGCGCGATGCATTTTTCCTGAGCGGTGCGACAGCACCGCTGTTCGCCCTGCACTGGCACGGCAATCCGGCGCTTGCGCCGGTGCTGCTGCTGCCGCCCTTGCTCGAAGAGCTGAACAAATCCCGTCGGCAACTGAACCAACTGGCGCTTGCCCTGCAGGCGGCCGGTCGCGGTGTCTTGCTGGTCGACTGGTCGGGCACCGGCGACAGCGGTGCCGAGTTGGCCGATGTGACCTGGTCGCACTGGCAAGCCGAAGTTGCGCAGGCGCGTGCGTTTCTCGCCGAACGCTATCGCCAGCCGCCGATTCTTTGTGCGCTGCGCGGTGGCGCCTTGTTGTTGCCCGAGCATCCGGATTGCGACTGGTGGTTGTGCGCGCCCGTGCTTGATGGCCAGCAGCAACTGACCCAATGGCTGCGTTTGAAACTGATGGCCGCGCGGATGGCCGGTGACAACCTGACCAGCGATCAGCTGATGGCGCAAATTGCCGCAGGCGGTGTCGAGATCGCCGGCTATTGGCTCACGTCAGCGCTGGTCGAACCGATGCGCCGCGTGCGCGTTGCCGATGCTTTATTGCAGTCGCAAGGTCAGCGCCATTTGCTCGAGTTGAGCTCCAGCAGCACACCGTCACCGGCCTTGCAGCCGCTGCTCCATTCGACGCGGGTCAGCTGGCAGGCGGTCGCGGGTGAAGCGTTCTGGCAGACAACTGAAATCACCGTGTGCCCGGCGCTGACCGAAGCATTGGTAGCACGCTTGCAACACAGCGATGCGGGAGCGGCCTGATGCACACGGAAGCTGTGTTGCAGTTCGATTGCGCTGGCGAATCCTTGCTGGGGATTTGCCATGCCGGCGCCAGTACCGCGAGCACCGGTGTCGTGATCGTGGTCGGTGGTCCGCAGTATCGGGTCGGTAGTCATCGCCAGTTTGTTCTGTTGGCGCGCGCGTTGTCTGCACAAGGCATTCCGGTGCTCCGCTTCGATTATCGTGGCATGGGTGACAGCGCTGGCGCGCCGCGCGATTTCGAGCAAATCGATCAGGATCTGCGCGCGGCCTGTGATGCGTTTTGCAAAGCCCAGCCGCAGCTGCGCGCTATCGTGCTATGGGGCCTGTGCGATGCTGCCTCGGCCAGCCTGTTCTACGCCGCGCGGGATCCGCGCATTGCCGGGCTGGTGTTGCTGAATCCGTGGCTGCGACAAGCGCAGGCACAGGCCCGCACCGTCATCCAGCATTACTACAAGAAGCGCTTGTTCTCGGCCGATCTCTGGCGCAAATTGCTGCGCGGTGATTTTGATTTGCGCGGTAGCCTGCGCAGCCTGCTGGGCACGCTGAAGCAAGCCCGGCAAAGCGCGGGTCAGCTGGCGACTGCCACCGCCGCAGCGACGCCGCTCAGTCTGTCGGCGCGCATGGCTGCCGGTTGGCGTCAGTTTGCCGGCCCGATCTTGCTGGTGCTGTCTGGTGATGATCTGGTGGCAAAAGAATTTGAAACGGTCACCGTGAGCGCGCCGGAATGGCAAGGGCTGCGGGCGCAGGCACGGGTGCAGACCTTGAGCATGGGCGCGGCCAATCACACTTTTGCCCGAGCGGTTTGGCGCGATGAAGTGGCGGCTGCGACCTTGGCATTTGTGCGCGCGTTGCCGCCACGCTGAGTGTTGGCCAGATCACCAAGATTGGAATCAGCAAGACTAGGATCACCAAAACCGGGATCACCAAAACCGGGATCACGAACAAGGAGAGTGGGGTGTCAGGTTTGCAATCGCTGCGCAAAATACTGGTTGCCAGCAAGGAGGCGGCCGAGCAGGGCGGCTTGCCGGTGGCCCGGCAGCTGACCGAAATGCTGTTGCTGAAATTGCTGCGCGATCTCGGCCCCAATTACTACCATGCGGCGCGATTCTGGCGTCGCGATATCCCGTTTCGGCACAAATGGCGACATGCCAACGAACGCGAATACGATGAGCTGCTGTTCGCGCTGAATCCGGCCGTTTATCAGAAAGTCTCCCAACACAAAGTCACTGAAAAGGCGACGCTGATGCTGTTTGGCGTGCCGACGCCGGCATTCATCGGCTTCTTTCATCGTTTCCGCGGCGGCGATCGGCAGAACGGCCCGTTGCGCAATGCTGCCGATTTGCAGCGGCTACTGCAGACCCATGCCGGTCAGCGGATTTGTTTCAAGGCAGTCGAAGGCTTTGGTGGCCGCAGTTTTGCGGCGCTGGATGTCAGTGCCGACGGCAGCACCTTGCACCATCCGATCAGCGGTCAGCGCTGGAGTGTGTCGGAGTGGGCAAATGAACTGCTGCAAGCTCCGGATGGTTGGTTGCTGGAAGAATTTCTGGCCCAGCATCCGGCCCTTGCTGCAATCAACGCCAGCTCGGTCAACACGCTGCGGATCTGGGTGCTGGAGCAGCACGGTGAATTCCGATCGCATCATGCGATTTTGCGTATCGGTCGGGCCGGCAGTCAGGTCGACAACACCACCAGCGGCGGTTTCGCTTGTCCGATCGACATGATTAGTGGGCAACTACAGGCTGGCTTGGATCTTCGCTGGCCGCATCAACCGATTACACATCACCCGGATTCGGGCATTGAGCTGGTTGGCCGCACCATTCCGTTTTGGTCCGAGGCGCTGGCGCTGGGCGCGAAAGCGTTGTCGGTATTTCCGGAAATGCGATTTGCCGGACTCGATGTCGCGATCACGCCGACCGGGCCAGTCATGATCGAATTGAACGTGTTCCCGGATCGAATCAGCGCACTGCGCTGGGACTTGCCACACAAGGATTTCTTCGAACCGGCGTTATCAACGGCAGGAGCGCCGTGACGATGACCGAACCAGTGTTGGTGTTCGAAGCGCAAGCCATTGGCATGATCGGCGTCATTCGCTCGCTGGGCCGGGCCGGCTATCAGGTTCACGCCGCCAGTGCCCGCGCTGATGCACCCGGCCTGCAGTCCCGTTATGCCAGTCGGAAAGCGGTGCATCCGGCCTATCACGAACCGGCGTTTCTGCCATGGTTGCACGACTATGTTCGCACCGAACAGATTGCGGCGATCGTGCCGTCGGAAGCGTTTCTGCTGGCGATCGAACCGGTCTACGCGCAGTACCGCCGCTTGCTGCCGGATGCCCCGCCCGCCGACGTGCTTTATCGCTGTTTTGCCAAGGCCGATGTCGAACAGCATTTCGCCCAGCATAGCGATGCCTTGCTGCGAACCCAGCTGCCGCACGCGGCGGTTGTCTATCGTGGCCAGGCACTGCCCGATGCCGGGCAGTTTGCCCAGTGGCAATGGCCGCTGTATGTCAAAACCGATGGCCGCCATGCTGACCGCGATCATGCCGCTGGCGTCAAAGCCGTGCGTACACCGGCTGCGCTCGCTGATGCGTTGACTCAGGCACTGTGCACTCACAACCGCTGTCAGCTGCAGGAAACCGTGCCGGGCGTCAAAGCCACGGTCAATTTGTGGCGGCATCAGGGTGAATTCCGTGCGGAAAGCATGTGCGTGGCGATGCACGAAAATCCGCACACTGGTGGCCTGACGGCCTATCGCAAAATCTGGTGGCACGAAGCGATGCTGGCAGATGCCAAGCGTCGCTTGCAGGCGCTCGATTGGCAAGGCGTCGCGATGGTGGAGTACAAATACGATGCCGCCAGTGGCCGATTCTGGTTTCTCGAATTGAATGCCCGTTATTGGAATGCGCTGAATCTGGATTTGCTGGCCGGAAAAGATTTTCCGCGCTGGCAGCTGGATGCGTTTTTTGGCAAGGCAACGGTGTTGGATCAAGGGCCGGGGCCGCTGGGTTTTCGCGCCCGCTATACGGTACCAGCCGATATCGGTTATGTGATGTCACGCTGTCGTGATCAGCAAGTGCCGCTGCAGAAAAAAATCTGGGCACTGATTGAGTTTGTGCTGCTGGCGTTGAATCCGGCGGTGCGTTCGGATCTGCTGTTTCCGGGCGATCGGGGTTTGTATTGGCGCGCCTGGCGTGAGTTTTTGCGCAAGCTGGGGCAGTCATCATGAGCGGGTCGCGCCGGATCAAACTGACGGTGCTGGCATTGGCGCGCGCGCTTGGCTTGTTTGCCCTGGCGCGTCAGCTGACCCGCCAGCAAGCGCGCATCCTGTGCTATCACGGCTTTGCCTACCGTGATGAACAGCAATTCGTGCCGCAGTTGTTCATGCACCCGCACACGTTTGCCGCCCGCATCGAATACATCAAACGCGCCGGATTGACACCGGTCAGTTTGGAAACGCTGGTGCAGAAGTTGGAGCGCGGCGACTCGGTGGCCAAGCTGCTGGTGATCACGGTCGATGATGGCTGGACCGGCTTCGCGCGTTTCGCCTGGCCGCTGCTCAAGGCCAATGGCTTGCCGTGCACGCTATACCTGACCACCTGGTACGCTGAAAAAGAGCGGCCGGTCTTGAATGTCTTGCGCCGCTATTTGCGTTGGCGCGGTGTCAGCCTGCCGCCAGAAGCGAGCGATAACGCGGCCGAGTATGCCCAGCTACAGCATGCAGCGGCGGCTGCACAGATCGATCTGAGTTGTGAAGATGGTGAGCTGTTCCGGCTCAGCCGCTTTCAGGACTTGCAAGCACTGGCTGAGCAAGGCCTGGACATTCAGCTGCATACCCATCGCCACCGCTTGCCGATTGAACCGGAAGCGCTGGCGGCCGAGCTGAGCGAAAACCGCGCGCACATTGCCCGCTTGCGGGCCGGCGCAATCGAGCATCTGTGTTACCCAAGCGGCGAGCATCAAGCCGAACATTTGCCGCTGCTGAAAGCCAATGGCGTACGCAGTGCGACCACGACCGTGCTCGGTTTGGTGGATGCGAGCAGTAACCGCTGGCAGCTGCCGCGCTTGCTGGATGGCGAGAATTTGCATCCGCTAGAATTCGCCGCGGAATTGTCGGGCTTCAGCAGTGTGCTGCGTCGCCTGTTGGGCCGGCAGTCAAACACGATACGGACGGGCGCATGACCGGCAAGAAAATCGCGGTGGGCTCCGCGATCATGGTAGCCAAGCGCTGGGCCGTACGTTTGCTGAGTCTGATCAGCACGATGATTTTGGCCCGCCTGTTATTGCCGGCGGATTTTGGCTTGCTGGCGCTGGCTTTGAGTTTCAGCATGCTGTTTGAAGTGCTGGCGGAATTCAATTTCGATCTGGCGCTGATCCGCAAAAAAGACGTCGATGACAGCCACTACCATACGGCCTGGACCCTGAACGTCATCGGCAACTCGGCAATTGCTGTGGCACTGGCGCTGGCCGCGCCACTGTTCGCCAGCTTCGCCAAAGCGCCGGAAGCGACCGTCGTGTTGCAAGTCATTGCGCTGTGCTTTTTCTTTGACGGCTTGCAGAACATCGGCATGGTGGCGTGGCGGCGCGAGCTGCAATTCAGTCAGGAATTTCATCTCGAATTCTGGCGCAAGCTGCTGGAAGTGGCAGTCGCGGTGAGCTGGGCCTGGTACTCGCCGTCGGTCTGGGCGTTGGTCGCCGGCATGATCGCCGGCCGTTTCAGCGGCTTGTTGCTCAGCTATTGGTTGCATCCGTTTCGGCCGCGATTCAGTTTGCTGCACTGGCGCGAACTGGCCGGCTTCTCCGGCTGGGCGATGGGGTTCAATTTCGCGGTCAAGATTGCTCAGCGCACCGATCATTTTCTGATCAGTCGGATGCAGGGCTTGACCAGTGTCGGTTTTTATTCGAACGCACAAATGCTGGCGTCGTTGCCGACCGTTGAGTTGGTCATGCCAATCAGCCGGGCATTGTTTCCGGGCTTCAGCGCCATGCTGCATGAACCCGAGCGCCTGCGTGACACCTACCTGCAAGCCTTGAACGGTTTGCTGCTGCTGGCGTTGCCGATGGCGGTCGGTCTGGTGTTCATTGCCGATGCGGCGGTCTGGCTGCTCTTGGGTCAGCAATGGCTCAGCACGATAGGTCTGGTGCAGGCGCTGGCGCTGGCGCAAGTGGTTGCGCTGTCAGCGGCCAGCAGCGTGCCGTTGTTGATGGCGCTCGGCCAAATGCGCGGACTGTTTCTGCGGGCGCTGGCGATGATCGTCTATCGGCCACTGCTGATGTACTACGCACTCAGCTGGCAAGGTCTGGACGGGGCGCCATGGGCGGTGTTCATCGCGATGCTGATCCAGGTCGCGGTGGATAGCTGGCTGATTCGTCGGGCACTGCATTTCTCGCTGCTGGAATGGTTGCGGCGAACCTGGCGGCCTTACCTCGCTGTGGCCTTGATGGCGCTGGCGCTGCACTTCCTGCTGCCGCAACACGCGCTGAGCTCCATCGGCGATGCGATCGGGCGTGTGTTGCTGGCCTTGCTGATCGCGATACCGAGCTATCTGCTGGCGGTATTTTTGCTCTGGCGCTTGACTGGCCGGCCCGCCGGTCTGGAGCAAATGGCGCTGGATCTGCTGCGCCGGCGTCTGTTTGGCGCTTCGGCGACCGATCGCGCCGGCTAGCCGGGTTGATCACCAACTGCCAGCCGGCCTTGAGCCAGCCATCGGTGTTGACTAGGCTTGATGCTCGAGTCCACGTCTGACTACGGTTGCGATGCAAGAACTGCCCGCCCGGCTTGCTGAGTTGCTGGCGCAAGCTGATGCCTTGCTGGCGCCGGCTGCCGGCGCATCAACGGCGTTGACCGCCCGCGCACGGGTGGCATGGCGCAGTCAGTGGCTGGATGCGGCGATGCAGCGCTGGCTGCAACAGCAATCGGATCTCGACCCGCTGGCACGCAATGCCCTGCAAGCCTTGCCAGCGGTGTTGGCGACAGCGGTTGCCCATGGCGCCGAACCCTGGCAGCAACAAGACGTACCGGGCCGGCAATTGGTCGAGCTTGCGACCGGGATTCTGCGCGGCCTCGATGCGTTCAGTGGCCGGCGCAGCGAGAGTTTGCCGCAGCAAGTCGCCAGTGTGCTGCAAGCCGCCGCGCGCAATGAACTTGATGCCGTGCTGGGCTGCCAGCAGCTCGGTGATCTGGTGCGCCAGCATGCGGCGGATGTGCGGCCGCTGGAGCAGCAGCTGATTGCCAAGGAGCGTCAGCAACGCCAGCAACTCGATGCCATGCGCGGCGCCAGTCGGCTGTTGCGCGAGCGCATCGGCGATTTGACCATGCCAGCGTTCGCGGTCGAGTTTTTCGACAGCGAATTGCGCAAGCTGCTGCAAATCGTCCATGTTCAAAGTGGCGAAGCCAGCACCAACTGGACTCAACTGGTGCAAGCGGTCGACACCTTGATCTGGGCGTTGGCAGAAGCTGAGCTCGATGCGCTGCGCCAGGCCTATGGCGAGCGCGTCACCACCAGTCAGCAATTTCTGCGCGAGCAATTCGAGCGCATTCATCACAACAACCAAGCCGTCGAGCAATTTTTTGATGCGCTCGATTTCCATCTGCTGAGTCGGCTGGCGGGTCAGAACCCCAGCATGCCGGTGCAACCCTGGCCACAATCGGAAGAAGGCGGTGCCGGCTGGAGTCTGGCTGGCGATCCCTTGCTGAAAGCGCGGGCTTTGCGCGTCGGTGACTGGGTGGCACTGAGCCTGGATCAAGGCCAGGTTCGCGCCCGTCTGATCGACAAAGATCTGACCCGCGGCGTCTATCTGTTCGCCAATCTTTCCGGTTTGCGGGTCGCGCGTCTGGCAGTGGAAGAGCTGGCCAGCAAATTTGCCGATCAGGGTCTGCGGGTGATCGATGCGCGCCCGGCGCTGACGGCGGCGCTGCCAACCATGATTGAAGAAGCCGAGAACCGTTTGCTGCAATTGCAACTCGATGCCCAGCAGCTGGCCGCCCAGCAGCGCCAGCAAGAAGCGGAGCGATTGCAACGCGAACTGGCCAAGCAGCGCGCGTTGCAAGCGGCTGAGGCGCGCCGACTTGAAGCCGAGCAACAAGCCACGGCGAAAGCGGAAGCGGAAGCGCGCTTGCTGGCCGATTGCCGGCAAGATTGCCGTCGGCTGCAGCCCGGTGCCTGGATTGAATTGCGCGAAGGCAACACCGAGATCAGTGCGCAGCTGGCGGTGATTCTGAATCGTACTGGTGAGTTGTTGTTTGTTGATCGCAAAGGCCAGAAAGTCCTGCAAGCCGATCCGGATACGCTAGCGGCAAAACTGGCGCGTGGTGATCTTCGCATTCGAGAGTATGGTCGGGCATTGGATGATGCCTTGCAGAAACTGGTGGCGGATCACCGACAGAAACTGGATGAGTGGCGCTGATGAGCGAACCCGATAGCAACGACAAGCCAAGTCGTATCGACAGCAGTCAGGACAAGCGTGAAGATCCGCGGCTGCCGCGTCAGGAGCGGGCGTTCATTCGTGTACTGCTGAGTGACGGTGCGGCGCTGATGACCCAGACCGAGGATATTTCCCGCGGCGGTTTTCGTGCCACGCTGAGCGAGCCGATCGCCATCGGCAGCATTTTCCATGTGGTGATCGAGTTGCAAGCCTCTCAGCTGCGCTTCCTGCTCGCGGCGGAAGCGCGCTGGTGCCAGCCGGTGACTGCCAACGAACATCGCACCGGCTTTGCCTTGCTGGATGCCCGCGGCACCGACTACGAAGCGTGGCGGCAGTTCGCCGAGGCGCGCGGCGAAAACTAGTTCACGCCCGCTGATTGACGATGCTGCGCTGGACTCAGTGCGCAGAAAAAAAATGCGGAAACAGCCAGCGTCCGGGTTTGTCGAAACATGCCGTTCCAATCTGGGCCGGGTTATCCAGATTGATTTCGATAACTGATGGACCGTGCTCTGTTATCGCGATATCCAGCCCGGCGATACCCATCCCAGGAAAGCAGGTCAACGCCTGGCAGGCCAACTGCTTCGCTTCGGCAAAAAACGGCACAACGATACCGCGCGGGTCGATGCCGCTGTCCGGATGTTTGGCATAAGGCCGACGCCACAGATCGCCGCTGGTCAGTTCCTGCAAGGCGCCAGTGTGGTCGTCGAGCGTGCAGATCAAGCCGCCAGCCGCGGTATTGTCGACCATGACCTGACGCCGACCGATGCGCAGAAAGCTGCCGACCACGCGCAACTCGCCGGCTTCGTTGGTCACCCAGATCCGTAGCGTATTGGCCGAATCCGGATTGAACTGAGCCAGCACCGGATGCTGGACCAGATAGGCCTCGATCAGATAGCCGGCCCGGCTTTGTTGCAACACGGTGAGCAAGGCTTCGGGTTTCAGATACTGCTGACTGACCGGATGCTGCAAACGCAGCTGCCCTTCCGCATCGGTGCAAACGATGTACGACAGGAAGCCCTCGCCGCCGGAGCCAATCACGCGTTTGAGCACGAGACGTTGATTGCGGTGAGCGGATAGCAAAGCGGTCAGTTGATCGGCAGTGGTCAGCGGCGCACCGGATGCCGTGACGCCGTGCTCGGCGTGGAAAAAACCAAACCACTCCGGCGTGGCCACCTGATGCTGCTGCAACAGGCGTTTCTGTTCACGTTTATGGCGATACGGTTGCCGCAGTGCCGGTGGATTCAGGCCGTCGACCAGCTGGCTGAAATCGCGATGATTGAAATGCGCGCGCTTATCAGCCCAGCGCATCGTCGGGCGCCACATGCGCGCCATCAAATAGAAGCGATAGGTCTGCTGGCGACTGAGTTTGAGCCAGAGCATTTCCAGCAATTGCCGCCACGCAGGCAAGCCGCCGTCAGCCGCCTTGGCACGCACTACCGCCAAGATGTCGCGGGCAAGCTGCATGCGCTGCAGGGCGCCACGTACTTTTGGAAATGCCGTCAACATGCTCGACCGCCCACGCCCAACTCAATCGACACGGCTTGCAGATGCGTTGCTGCCCGTGTCGCACAGACCGCCGCGGGTGCGCGAACGGCGCTGAATAGCTTTGTTGTTAACGCAACAACCGTGGCTAGCTTGCCACCTTGCTGATGATATAGCGAAATTTGCCGTTGGCCTCGGTGGCGATATGGTCAACCCGGTTGACCTGCACCCGGACGCCACTGCCCAGCCGCGCCTGCATGCCGCGCACCAGTTGCTGCTGCTTCGCGTCCTGCCACTGTTCCGCAACCAGCTGGACTTCCAGCTCGGTCAAGCTGTGCTGGATGATGCGGAAAGAGGCAACGCCTTCGATGTCGCGGATCACATAGATCAGCGCCAAGCCATGCATGACGGTGCCGTTCTCGGCGACGACAAAGTCGGTACTGCGCCCCTCGATACTGGCGACCAAGGGCAGGCCGCGACCGCAGGGACAGCGAGCCTCGGATAGCACTGCCACATCGCCGGTCTTGTAGCGGACAAACGGAAAATCGCCGGTACGCAGATGGGTGACCGTGACTTCGCCGGCGACACCCGGCGCTGTTGGCAAACCGTCTGCGCCCAAGGTTTCGACGATGACATCCTCCGCCATCAGGTGCATGCCGCCATGCGGGCATTCATGGACCAGAAAGCCGGCGTCGCGAGCGCCGTAGCCGTTCGCGACCGGTGCGCCAAAGACGCGCTGGATCAGTTCGCGCTGTTCGGGATACAACCGTTCGGCCGTAACAAACACGACCTGCAGCGCAGCATTGTGTAGGGAGATCTGCTGCTGTTCGGCGAAGCGAGCAACCCGGGCAATCGCCGACGGATAGCCGAACAGCATATGCGGCTGGAACCGCTGATACTCCGCCAGAAAATGCCGAATGCCGGGTTCGGCCAGATCAAATGCTGGCACCAGCTTGCTGCGCAGAATCCGATCACGCAGCTGCTTGATCCGATCCTGTTTGCCGACCTCGATCGGTGAGCCCCACAGCACCAGCTCGCGATCGCCGATATCGACATCCCACCAGCGGGTAACACGCCACTTGGCAGCGACGTCGTGATCGGTGCGCTCACCGAGATAGAAAATCAGCGGTTGCCCACTTGAGCCACCGGTGTTGTAGCGAATCAGCCGGGTTGCGTTGGGATTTTTCAGTTGCTCCAGATGCTGCCGTATCGTCGGTTTGTCGAGCACTGGCAGCTTGGTCAAGTCGGCAACACTGGCGATATCGTCAGCGCGCAAACCGCGCGCCGCGAACAGCTCACGGTAGTACGGCACTTCGCGGACAATCCGCTGCATGAACGCTTGCAGATGTTGTTGCTGCAGGGCACGGAGTTCGGCCGCATCAAGCCACTGGCCGCGTTCCAGCTGCGCGCGCAGCGAAACGCTGTGATGTTTCTTGAGCCGCTCATGGAGTGGAAACAACAGCGAGCTGCACAGCTTCGTGTAAGGCCGCATCATGGGCGAGCTCCGGATGGAGAGAACGCGTTGGCAAAGCGCGGCGCGGTATTGGTTTCAGCGGCCGCACTCTTACGGACCAAGACGTCCAAAATCACCACAATGGCGATCAGGTGATACAGCAAGTCGAAATAGCACAGACCAAGGAAGACGCCACCGGTACAGAACGCCAGTATGGAGACTTGCAGCATGTCGGACAGCTGTATCACCCAAGGCTGCTGCTGTGCCTTGCCGATGCGCCGCAGCGCACCCAGTCGCAGCCAGCACATCGCCAGCAGTGTCAGGAACAAGCCCAGCCCGACATAACCGTGTTCGCCGAGTATCTTGAAGTAAATGCTGTGGGCGTCATGGAAGTCATTAGGGTCGGGTGCGTAAATCAAGAAGGCCTGCGGATCGAAGGCATCAAAGCCGCCACCAAAGAATCGATCATTGGCCAAGTTAAAGGCAAAGCACCAGGCATTGACCCGGCCACCAGTCGAGGTGTCATGGCTCTGGATTTTGGCGGTCATCTGACCGCACCAGGTCGAGGTGTTGATCGGGCGGGTGACTTCGATTTGCTCGACATCGACGTTCATCGTTGCCATGCGTTGGTGCCATTCTTCCGGCAGAAAGAAATACAGCGCTGGCACCAGGATGATCACGGCCATGCTGATCGGCAGCTTGTGCGGGCTTTTCCACCAGAAATACGCGCCCATAACGATCGCCGCAAGCAGCGCGCCGCGGGAGTGCGTGCCGAGTGCGGCAACAAAGCAAAGCACCATCGCGGCAGTCAGACCGTGCTTCTGCCAGCTTTTTTCAACTTGCAGCTGCAGATAGCGCAGTAGCGGCAAAATCGTCAGCAAGGTCAAACCCAGCTCGTTGTTGCCTTCAAAGAAGCCGCCGGGCGGTCCCCAGACGCGTGAGCCGCCGCCGGTCAGAATCGTGAACAAACCGCCTTTGATGCCAAAGAAACCAATCGACAGCGCGATGACGGCAATCAGCTGATTCAAGCGCTCCTTGGTGTTGACCAGGATGATCGTGATGAAAGTGAACAACTGGATCTTCATGATCTTGTCGAACTGGATCCAGACGTAATCGGTTTTCTCGTTGACGAGGAACGTCACCAACCACCACAGCACCATCACGATATGCACGACCACGATCGGTGTTATCGGCAGTTTCTTCGGCTCTTTGCTGAACGCGTAGCCAAGCAGGAACAACGCACCGACCGCCATCGCGACCGGCCAATGCGAGGTCAGACCCCAGCCGAGTTTGTGCGGCACCATATAGGCCACCCAGCACCAGACCAGCAAACCGATAAACGGCCGAAACAGCACCAGCGGCAACACCCCGACAATGGCCAGCGCAATCAGGTAATCACGCATGTTGGCGCATCCTGTCCTGACGGTGTTGCATCGCATCGGCGTAGCAGCGTTGCAGCTGTGGCCAAACTGCGGACCAGGTGAATTCGTTGGCGCGGCGCAAACCAGCATCGGTCAGCTGACGACGCAAGGCCTCGTCACGGTGCAGGCGGAGGATCGCGGTTGCCATTGCATCAACATCACCGCTGGCAACCAACAAGGCTTCCCGATCCGGACGACACAGCTGCGGCACGCCGCCCACCGCGGTGCTGACGATCGGCACGCCTGCGGCCATGGCTTCAATCAGGGAGTTCGGGCTGTTGTCGGCGGTGCTCGGGTTCAACACCACGCGGGCCGATTGCAACAAGCTCGCGATCTGCTCGCGTGGCAAGCGGCCGGCAAAGTGCACGCTGTCATGCAGCTGCAGTGTTTCCACCAGTGCTTGCAGCGCCGATCGTTCCGGACCTTCGCCGGCCAGTGTCAGCTGCGCATCGGGCACTTGTTGTTTGATCAGCGCGAATGCGCGAATGGCGGATGCATTGTCGTAAAGCGGCTCGAGATTGCGCGTGACGACAATATGCAGCCGCTGTGGAGTTTCTCGCGCCGGCTGGAACAGCTGGTTATCGAGAATGTTGGGAACAATCTCGGCGCGTACGCTGCGGCCTGCAAACACCTGCTGCAGAAATTCGGTAGGTACTGCCAAGGCGTCTGCGTGTTGCAAACTGCGCCGAACCCGTGACCAAGCCTGAGCAAAAAAAGGTTCGGCCAAACCACCGCGGTAATTCAACAGCACCGGTGTTCGCCGCCAATGACAAATGTGCAGGGCCGGAGCCGCAAACAAATACCAAGCCCAGCCGCTGTTACCGAGCACATGCACCAGATCGGCACGGCCGCTGCCGCGCCACAGACGCCACAGATACGGCAGCAAGCGGAACGCCGCCCGCAGCACTGGCACACGGCCAATCCAGGCCGGTTGATAGGCGGCGTTATTGGCGACTACTTCGACCGCAAGACCTTCCTGACGCAACTGACGAACCAGCGCTTCGGTTTGCAGAGCCATGCCACCGTTCGGCGGTGGCAAGGGGCCGACCACCAGCACCCGGCGTGGCGTTGTTGCCGTGACGGCGCTTGCTGGCGCGCTAGTGGCGACGGTATTCATCGGTTGGCATTCCGGCGCGCGTCGGCATACACCGTTTCGTAACGGGCAATGCTGGCGGTCCAGTTGCGTTCCTGCTCGACAAAACGACGACCGTTTTGCAGCATCGCTGGCCATTGTTCGCGTGCAGCCAATGCACGCTCGATTGCGGCGGCGAGGGCGCCGGCATCGTCGGCCGGAAACAGAAAACCGGTTTCGCCGTCGCGGATCAATTCCTGGTGACCACCCACATCGGAGGCGAGCACCAGCTTGCCTTGGGCCATCGCTTCCAGCGGTTTCAATGGCGTGACCAAATCGGTCAACCGCATCCGGTGGCGCGCGTACACCAGCACATCGACCAGACTGTAGTAGCGATTGACTTCCTTGTGCGGCACCCGGCCGGTGAAGATCACGCGGTCGGCGATGCCGAGTGCAACCGCCTGCGCTTTCAGATTGGCATCCTGCGGTCCGCCACCGACCAACAGTACGCGCAGCTCCGGCTGGCGGTCTTTCAGTTTGGCGACGGCATCAAGCAGGAGATCGAGACCTTCATAGGCGTAGAAGGAACCGAGAAAACCCAGCACCGTTTTGCCGTGCAGACCGAGCTGTGTTGCCAAGCTTTCATCGCGCTGATCGATCCATTGGAATTGGTCGATATCGACTGCATTGGGGATCACGGTGATCCGTTCAGGCGCAACCCCGCGACTGATGATGTCGCGACGCAGCCCTTCGCAAATGCAGGTGATCGCGTCGGCGCGTTTCAGCGTCCAGCTTTCCAGCGCACGGGCGGCGCGGTAACGCAGGCTGCCTTCGCGGGTCGTGCCGTGATCGACAGCGGCATCTTCCCACAGTGCGCGCATCTCGTAGACCCAAGGCAGTTTCTGTTCGCGCGCCACACTGACGGCAGCCATGCCGTTCAGACACGGTGAGTGAACATGAATCAGATCAACGCTTTCTTGCGCCAGCACCTCGCGCAACCGCGCTTTCAAGGTGCTGACCACATCCCATTGATTGAGCACCGGGAGTTTGGCCAGGCTGCCAGCTTCGGTTCGATAAAAGCGCAGACCGTCAAACTCTTCTATGGCAGCTTTGGCATCGTAATGCTTGCTGCTGGTGACATGCGCCGTCTGCCATCCGCGCGCGTGCTGCTCGCGCAGAATCGCCCGGCTACGAAAGGTGTAGCCGCTTTGCAAAGGCAGTGAGTGATCAAATACATGCAAAATTCGCATCAGCCGTGTCAGTCCGTGTCATCGTTGTTTTATGGGCCGGTTGTCGGGTGCTTGGCGCGGCGCGCACGCCAAGCCCGGCGCAGTTGCCAGAGCAGCGCCAGACCGAGCAGGAACTCCGCAACCGCAGCCAGCAGCAGCCACGTCTTCAATCGCAGGATCGCCTCGGTCGCAGCGCTGTTCTGTTCATTTGCCAGGATCTTGAAGCCGGCCAGCGCGCCGGTCAGCACGCCGGCGATTTGCTCCGGCATGCGGCCAAACTTGGCGGCGAATGCGACCAGCGGTTGCTGGTCATAGGCCAGCGGGTCATTGCCCCACCACAAATACCATTCGTTGGCGCCGTTGCGGAAATACTCGAGCGCGGCCGCATCGTCGGCGAAACCAAAGCGACCGTCCTCAATGCGCTGCCAGATGATCTGGTTGGGCGCATTCAGCAGTCGATCGCGAAACGCCAGCGCCGACATCACTTCGCCATCGGCCGGATCGCGCGGATAAAAACCATTGAACACATCGATCATGCGCCAACGCTGTGCCTGATTGTCCCAGACTTCGTTGAAGGTATGGCCCCAACCGCCGAAGCCATCAAATGAGAATGACCATTGCCGCACCTGCAAACCCGCCGAATAGCCCAGCGCGTTGGTGACCTTGGTGTAGTCGGCGCAATAGCCGGCACCGGTTTGTTCGATAATCGCCAGCGTCAGCAAGGTAGGTTTGGCAATCATATTGCCTTTGCGCGGCTTGCCGGTCAGTGCCTTGGCCAGTGCCAAAGTTTTCGGCCAATCACCGCTGGCCTGTGCGACGGCGACGTCTTGCCAGTTGCGCAAACTGTTCGGCACTTCCGCTTGCTCGCGACGGAAATCACCCGGCCAGTTGGCCGGCGTCCAGTCGAAATCCGCTGCGGTGCCGCGCTCCGCCAGCAAGGCATTGCGATAACGGGTGACTTCGGTACCGCGTTGATCGCGCAGAATCGGCCAGACAATCAGCAACGCCAAGACCAGCATCGCGAACAGAATCGCGAGGCTGGTCGGAAGCGGTGAGCGCAGTCGCTGCGGGATCATCACCAGTGTCCGCGTCTTACCAGGCCAAGCCAATGTACTGGCAAGGCAGATCGCTGATGTCTTTCAACGGCGCCAAATCGATCAGCTTGTGCTGCGGTTTCAGCAGCGGTTTCAGCAGGGCATGGACGTTCTTGTCGCCGCTGCCGAGTACCAGCACATCGGCGTGATTGATGACCTCTTCCAGCGTCGGCCGCAGCAGCTCACCGATATGCGGAATATGTTCTTCGATGTAACGCTTGTTGGCGCCAAGCAGCTGTGACAGATGCACTTCGCCATCATAAATCGCCAGCTGCACGCCCTTGCCGAGCAGGCGCTCGGCCAGCGTGACCAGCGGGCTTTCACGCAGATCATCGGTGCCCGGTTTGAATGCGAGGCCAATCATGGCGACTTTGCGTGAACCGAGGCCGAGCACTTTGTTGATGGCGTGATCGATATGAACACGGTTCGATGGCAGCATGCTGCCGGTCAGCGGCAGATCAATGTCGTGGTTCTTAGCCATGTACATCGTTGCGCGCAAATCTTTTGGCAGGCAGGAGCCGCCGAAAGCGAAGCCAGGTTTCAGGTAAGCGGTCGAGATATTCAGCTGCTTGTCCTGGCAGACCAAATCCATCACCTCGAAGGCATTGACCTTCAACGGTTCGCACAGCCGAGCGACTTCGTTGGCAAAGGTGATTTTCAGCGCGTGGAAGTTATTGCAGCAGTACTTGACCATTTCGGCGGTGCGGATACTGGTCCGGTTGAACTGGCAGGGCAGGTGGCCGAACAGATCCTTCAGTACTTCGGTGGCGCGATCCGAATCGGTGCCAATAATGGTGAATGGCGGTTTGTCGTAATCTTTAATCGAGCTGCCTTCGCGCAAGAATTCCGGCTGGAAGCCGACCGAGAAATCGACGTTACGTTTCTTGCCTGAATGCTGCTCGATCAAGGGCACCAGCAGATCTTCGACGGTGCCCGGCACTACGGTCGAGCGGAAGATAAAGACATGATGGCGGTCTTTCTGCTTCATTGCTTCGCCGAACTGCCGGGCGATGGCGAACAGCGCGCCCTGATCCTGACTGCCGTTGTAAGAAGATGGTGTGCCGACGCAGATGAACGACAAATCCGTTTCCCGCAGGGCTTCGCCCACCTGATCAGTGACGGTAGCGCGGCCACTGCTGACCACTTGCGCCATCAGCTCCTGGATGCCTTCCTCGACAATCGGTGACTTGCCACTGCGGATCAGCGCCAGCTTGTGCGGATCGATGTCGACACCAATGACGCGATGACCATCGCGAGCCAAGCAGGCCAGCGATACCGCACCGACATAACCCAAGCCAAAAATACTGATGTTCATGACGACCTTCCTTAGCTGAGGGTGCTGCGGCAACGCAGCACCGAAATGCAAAATCAGACAAACATAGAACTCAGGCACGCGCCGCGACGGTAGCCCCGCGCCGCAGCGCCGCCTGTTTCTGCGCGGCCAGCAAAATCGCATCAAGCCGTTGCATCGAATTGGGCCAGTAGTGATGCGACAACATCCGCGCCCGACCGGCCTCGGCCAACTGCTGACGCTTGCTGCGGTCCTGCATCAGACTCAGCACCGCCGTGGCGATGTCATCAGCGCTATCGGCCACCAACAGATGCTCACCGGCGACACAATCCACGCCGTCGGCGGCGAGTGAGCTGGTCACCACCGGCACGCCCATCGCCAAGGCCTCCAGAATCTTGTTCTGGGTACCGCGAGCGATGGCCAGCGGCGCAACCATCACCGCTGAGCGACGAACATAGGGTTGCACTTCCGGCACGCTGCCGGTCACGGTGACGCCCGGCAGCTGACCGAGCGCGCGAATTTCCGGGCTGGGATCAGCACCAACGATCACCAGTTTCGCCGACGGTCGCTTTGCCTGGATTTTCGGCAGCACGTCTTTGCAGAAGCGCAGCATGCATTCCTGATTCGGGTAGTAGTCCATCCGGCCGATAAAGCTGATGGTGTCCGCATCGTAATCGCTGCCATCAGGCGCGAACACTTTGCTGTCGACGCCATTCGGGAACCAGTCACTGGCAACACCGGGTGCCAGTTCGCGCAATGTATTCAGCTCCATGCGGGTGGTCGCGGTGCAGTAATCAAACTTGGCGGCCAAGCGACGTTCGGCTCGCTCCATCTTTTTGCCTTCCCACCAGTAACCGAGGCTTAGCGGGAACGGCTTGTAGTTGGCGTACTCCAGCCATTTCTGTGAATCCATGTCGCCGTAATCGAGCACCTTGACCGCATCAGTAATGTCCTCGACATACTGGGCGACCGAGGAGCAATGCACGAAAATCAGATCGTATTTGTGCTCGGCATGCAGCGCACGGATGCGCTGTTTCAGTTCGCTGGAATAGAAGTAACCCATCGACGACGGCGTCGGCACCGGCAGCCGGACAATCATCCGCAAGGTCTGCCACGGCTCGCTGACCACTGAGCATTCGGTGTGGGCACAGTGTTCGCGCAAGCCCTTGCCTTCCTCTTTTTCCTGCGCTGTGCGTGCCAGCGAGCAGACATGTACTTCATGCTGCTGAGCCAGGTGCTTGATCATATTGAACGGCCGGATCTTGCCGCCGCGCTTGGGCGGAAACGGAAACCGGTGACAGACATACAGAATCTTCATTGTGTTCTCTTTATCGCAGCCGTCGCGCAGCACGCTCAAGCGGCAACTTTCAGCAATTCATCTTTGACTTGTTCGACACTGTGGCCATCAAGATACAGCCGGCACCACAACTCCAGATTCAACAGCGCTTGCAGGTGATCGGTGTGATCAGCCTGCTGGCTCATATGCTCCTGCATCACCTGTTGCACCGCAGCCGGGGCAAACAGACCGCGCGCCGCCACCGTTTCCGGTGACAGAACTTGTTGCATCAGCGGCAGCAGCTGGCCACGCAGCCAGGCGCCCATTGGCGCACCAAAGCCGCGCTTCTTGCGATACAGGATCTCGTCTGGCAGCAGGCCACGCAGCGATTGCTTCAGCAGCGACTTCAATTCACCGCCTTTGACCTTGATCGACGCTGGCATCTGGGCAGCGAGTTCCACCAGCTCATGATCCAGCAGCGGCACCCGGCACTCCAGCGATACCGCCATGCTCATCTTGTCAGTCAGCAGCAGCAGATCGTCCGGCAACTGGGTCTGGGCATCGACCTGCAGCAAACGGTTCAGCTGATCCGGATTGTTGGCGCGGGCAAAGGCCTCGTGCACCGGATCGCGGGCGCCGCTGACCGGGCCCAGCAATTGCTGGATTGCGCTCGGCGCAAACACCTGGACATAGCTGCGGTAGCGATCTTCAAACGGCATGTCAGCCGAAAGAATAAAGCCACGCGCCAGTCGCGCCAGATCAAGCCAGCGGTTATGGCGGTCGGCCGGCAATTTTTTCGCGATGGCGCGCAGACCGCTACGGGCAAAGCTCGGCAGTCGCTGATAGCGAGCAGCGTAATGTTCGCCCAGATAGCGGCGATAGCCGCCAAACAATTCGTCACCGCCAACACCGCTGAGTATCACCGTGACATCACGGCGGGCAAATTCCGAGACCAAATAGGTGGTCAGGAAAGCGGAGTCGGCCATCGGTTCGTCGAGCTGCCACAGCAATTGTGGCAACAGCCGTGCGACATCCGGCTTGACCAGGATCTCGTGATGCTCGGTGCCAAACAAGTCGGCGACTTTGCGGGCATATGGCAGCTCGTTGTAGTAACGGCTGGCGGCGTCGCCGTCGAAACCGATCGCATAGGTTTTGACCGGGCCGCTGGCATGCTTGGCCATGTAGGCGACAACTGCGCTGGAATCGATACCGCCGGACAGAAAAGCGCCGAGCGGGACGTCGGCCACCATCTGCATTTTGGTGGCGCGGTCGAGTTCGGCGCGGACTTTCTCTTGCCACTGGCTCTCGCTGTAGCTCGCCAGGGAACTGCCGATCTGCCAATAACTTTTCAGTTTCAGCTGACCGGCTTTCAACACCGCGACGCTGGCGACCGGCAACTTCTGGATGCCGGCAAACAAAGTCTGCGGTGCCGGTACATAACCGAGCGACAGGTACGCCGGCAGTGCTTCTTTGTTCAACGCCGGCTGCACGCCAGCCGGAAACAGGCTTTTCGCTTCCGAAGCAAAACTGAACGCCTTGCCATCAAAGTGGTAGTACAGCGGTTTGATACCGATCCGATCACGGGCGACGATCAACTGCTCGCTACGGCCATCCCAAAGCGCAAACGCATACATGCCGTTCAGTTTTTGCAACAGGGTTTCAAGACCCCAATGCAGATAGCCCCACAGGATCGTCTCGCAATCGGAGTGCGAGCGGAACACGTGGCCGGCGGCTTCCAGTTGTTGGCGCAATTCCTGGAAGTTGTAAACCTCGCCATTGGCGACCAATGCCAGCTGGCCATCGAGCGCGGTAAACGGCTGATGGCCGCCAGCCAAATCGATAATCGACAAGCGCCGCATGCCGATGCCGACCGGGCCGGCTGTGAAAGCGCCTTCGTCATCGGGGCCACGATGGATCATCGCATTGCCCATGGCGGTGAGCCGTTCCCGCGCGACGCTTTGGCCATCAAAGCGCAATTGTCCGTAGATGCCACACATCTCAGTGCACCTGCGGCTGTGTGTTGCTGAGGAAGCGGGCGAACATCATCAGTGTCCACAGCGGTGCGCTGAAATCGCGCAGCCCGGATTGGTGCTGATCGAGCAGCGTCTGCAGATACTGGCGATTGAACAGGCCGCTGTCCGCCAGCGGACCTTGCAGCAGCTCGTCGCGAATGCGCTGTTTCAGCGGGCCGCGGAACCAGTTGGCCAGCGGCACCGCGAAGCCCATTTTTTTGCGGTACATCAGATCGTGCGGCAGATGCGGCTCCATCGCCTTCTTCAGCAGATGCTTGCCTTCGCCATCATGCAGTTTCAGCTCTGGCGGCAGGCCCGACATCCATTCGACAAAGCGAACGTCGAGGAACGGCACCCGCACTTCCAGCGCATGCGCCATCGACGCGCGGTCGACCTTGGTCAGAATGTCGCCGACCAGATACGTTTTGAAATCCAGATACTGGATCAGGCTCAGCGGATGTTCGGTCGGCGCATTGGCGGCATGGGTGCGCATCACTTCCAGCGCGTTGTAGCCTTGCAGCCGTGACTTCAGTTGCGGGCTGAACAGCTCGCGCCGCCAGTCGTCTTTGAAAATGCTGACGGCATGGAAGTAGGCTTCGACGCTGTCGCGCGCCAAGCCCTGGAAGGTTGCCTTGGCGCGGATGAAACGTGGCGCGAAATCGAGCTTCGGATAAACCTTGCCGAGTGTGCCGAAAATGGCCTGGCGCAGACCGAGTGGCAGCCGCTCGCGTACACGCTCTTCGCGCATGTGCCACAGGTAACGACGATAACCAGCGAGATTTTCGTCACCACCGTCACCGGACAACGCCACGGTAACGCGCTCGCGCGCCAGCTGGCAGACTCGATAGGTTGGCAGCGCCGAGCTGTCGGCATAAGGCTCATCATACAGCTTGGCCAATTCGTCAATCAGCGAGAAATCATCCGGATCAACCTGGCGAACGCTATGGTTGGTTTTGTAACGCTCGGCGATCTGGTTGGCGTATTCCGATTCGTTGAATTTCGGATCGCCAAAGCTGATCGAGCAGGTGTTGACCGGCTCGTTGCTCTCCTTGGCCATCATCGCGACAACGGCGCTCGAATCGACGCCACCGGACAGAAAGGCGCCAAGCGGCACTTCCGACATCAGCCGAATGCGAACCGCTTCGCGCAGGCGTTCGGTCAATTCTTCGCGCGCTGCCGCTTCGCTTTGTACGGCAACCGGCTGGAACGGCACATCCCAGGTGATTTTCGGTGTGTGCACACGTTCACGCGTCACCAGCAAGGTGCCTGCGGGCGGCAGCTTCTTGGCGTCGGTGAAAATGGTCCGCGGTTCCGGCACATAGCCATAGGCAAAATAGTCTTCGACCGCAATCGGGTCGAGCTTGCGGACAAAGCCCGGATGTTGCAGCAGCACTTTCAGCTCACTGCCGAAAATCAACTCACCGGTTTGCAGCTCGGCGTAGTACAGCGGCTTCTTGCCGAGGTGATCACGCGCCAGAAACAGGCAGTCGTGGCGACCATCGTAAATGGCGAAGGCAAACATGCCGCGCAAGCGGCGGACGCAGTCCTCACCCCATTCCAGCCAGGCGTGCAGCAGCACTTCGGTATCGGAATGGGTGTGGAAATGATGGCCGGCCTTGATCAGATCGCGCTGCAGCTCAAGGAAGTTGTAGATCTCGCCGTTGAAGACGATGACCACTTTCTTGTCGTCGCTGTACATCGGTTGCTGGCCGGAGGCCAGATCGATGATCGACAGCCGCCGGTGACCGAGGCCGACACCGTTGCGATGAAACAGGCCTGATTCATCGGGGCCACGATGCACAATGCTGTCAGTCATCCGACGCAGCAAACCCTCGTCAACCACACCGGGTGTGCGCAAATGAAACAGGCCGGCAATGCCGCACATATTGAATTATCCCTTCAATTTGACCGCGGGATGCGCGGTCAGCAAATGGTCATACAAAGCCTGGTAGCGCGCCATCATGCCACTCAGGCTGAACTCTTCGACCGCGCGGGTACGTGCGGCGGCACCATGACGGCCAAGCAGGCCGCGGTCATCGACGTAGCGACGCATCGCCGCTGTCAGGGCCTCCGGCTGTTCAGCCGGCACCAGAAAACCGGTTTCGCCATCGACGATCAGTTCGGCATTGCCGCCAACCTTGGTCGCCACCACCGGCAAGCCACTGGCCATCGCTTCGAGCACGGTATTGGAAATACCTTCGGCGCGCGAGCCGAGCAGATAAATATCGGCATGACGCAGTCGCTGCGGAATGTCACTGGCAGCACCGGGCAGGCTGACGCAGTCCTGCAAGCCGAAGGCGGCAACAAATTGCTGGCAGGCATCAAACAGCGGACCGTCGCCGACCAGCTCCAGTTGCAGCTCATGCTCGGGCCGCATCGATTTCAGCTGGGCGAACGCACGCAGCACATTCAGCGGGTCTTTGACGTCCTGCAGCCGACCTACGCTGATGAAGCGCAGGCTACGGCCTGGTTGTCCGGTCGTTGCCGGGGTAAAGCGATCGCAATCGACGCCGTTGCAGATAATCTGAATCTTGTCGCCGGCCAAACCGACTTTTTCCCGCAAGTAGTCGCCAAGATCGTGCGACAAGGCGACCACCGTTTGGGCCAACGGCAGAATCAAGCGGCGCAGGCGCTGGTAACGCTTGTTGTTGCCGTCGAGATCGTTGGTGTCGCGGCCATGCTCGCTGTGCAGCCGCGCCGGCACCCCGGCCAAACGGGCCGGCACCAGCGCTTCGAGCGCCGAGAGATTGCGCGTGTGCACCAAGGCCGGTTGCAACTGGCGCAGCAGTTTGTACAGACGCCACCAGACCAGCAGATCGAGGCCGGGTTGTTTCTTCAGTTCATGAATGCTGACATCGCGCCGCTGCAGCCGTTCGGCAAACACCGGATCGTGGTCGGTGACGCAGATGATGGCGTGGCGATAGCGATCGGTTGGCAGATGGTTGATCAGATTGACCACGCCATTCTCCAAGCCGCCGATCGCGAATCGGTACAGCACGTGAACCAACAGCGGCCGGGTGTCAGTCATGGCGTGGCACTCCGGGCTTGTTGCAATTGCTGCTGCAGCAGTGGCAGCAGGCTGGCGAGTTGTTGATCGACGGCGCTGTCGCTCAGGGTCGCTGGTCGCAGCACCAACACCAGCAGTGCCGGTGCCGCTTGCTGGCTTAAGCGTGCTTGCAATTGATGCCATTTGGCTTGCCAGGCTGGGCCGTAGTGACCGTCGGCAAAGACATACAGGCCGTGTTGCAACACGGTGTCGCCAGCAGGATTGTTGAAGCGCAGACCGGCGGCCTGAACCCCCAATACGGTGCGCACATCGCTTTCCAGTCGACGCCAGCGTTCGTTGTCGTAGAGCCGGTGATAGCTGTTGACCAGCTCACTGCCGCGCTTGTCCTGCGGAAAGTATCCGGCAACGATCTGGATCTCTCCGTGCTGCAACAGCAGCAATTGCCGGGCGCCGATCAGTTCGGTGCCGAGCGGATCGGCCGGCAGTGTTTGCCAGTCGCCCGACACGGTCAATTCCGGCAATTGCGCGGCGGCGGCAATGCTGTCCTGGCGCGCAATGATGCCGGGGCCGGCAATCAGAACAAGGCCGATCACGGTCAATGCCGTGCGCGGTTTCGCGTGGCCGGTGGCGCTCGGCGCGTTGGTCACGCCAGCAATCGGACCGCCATCGCTGAAGGTGCGACCGAGCAGAAACAGCAGGAACATCACAATGCCGAAGAATATCCAGCCGTAGATCAGGTGATCCACGCCGACCGCGTACTCGTTGTCGGTCAGATGGGCGGTCAGGATGATGCCAAAGGCGCGCAGGCCATTGGCAACA
The DNA here is from genome assembly GCA_946481205.1 of uncultured Kangiella sp. Next base: position 42,724 of record CAMLNB010000002.1, read on the forward strand.
ATCGGGACGATAATGCTGAGCGTGATGAAGAAAGCGCGGCGATAGTAGGAGCGATAAGTCAGGTAGGCATACAAAGTGCCGAGTGCCAGGGAGGCGATCAGGTAGTTGATGCCGCTGCAGGCTTCTTCGACCAGGAAATTACCGTTCGGCAGGGCAATAAAGTGGCCGTCGCGAAATACCGGAATATCAAACAGCCGCAGCAGAGCGACCGCCATATCGGCGGTGATGTCTTGCAGCTTCGGCACCAGGAAATCGCCGAACGGCACCGCAAACCAAAGATAGAGCAGGGGGAACAGCAGGCGGCGGCAAACGGCAGTGCCGAGCACGGTCCATATCAATGCCTGCACGCTGAGTACCAGTGCGAAATGGCCCAGCACCGCGATGCCGGCCAGTTCCCCAGCGATGAGCAGCAACGCTGCCAACGCCAGCAATATGATGCCCCAGCCACTAGGTTGCGGCAGCAGCGTCGCCAATTCCTTTTTGCGTTCATACATCAGCCAGACACTGATGATCGGAATCAGCACGCAGTGGTTGAAGGTTTTTGAGCGCCACCAGACATTGACCAGATCACTGCTGACCGGCCACTGCGCCAGAATCAGCAGCGCAGACAAACCACCAAGCAGCAGCAAGGCGCGCTGCCAATGGCTGTCTGTCTGCTGTGGTATCGCCGTGATATCGGACATCATGCTCACCCGAGATAACGTGACAGCATCGGGCCCAGCAACCGTGCCACCGGTAATGGCAGGCGCTTCCAGGTTTCGATGAACAGTTTGTATTTGGGATTCAGTGGATTGACGTCCGGCACCGATTGCGCCTTGACCAGGAAATACTCATAGGCCAAAGGCTGTGGTTCAAAACCCCAGTTCTTTTTGAAGTGATAGGCGCCGGTGTCGATCTTGCTGCGACCGTAATCGAACAGACGGGCGCCGCGACCGCCGGCATGTTTCATCAGCGCCCAGTACAGCATGTCGTTGCCGGCCAGCTGACGTGCCGCTGCACCGCCGCCGCCGTAGTAGGGCAACACCTCGTCGCGGAAATAGAAACTCATGACGCTGGCAATCGCCGCACCGTCCTTGCGGATGGTCAGGATCTCGCAATCATCACCGAAGACATCGCGCAGCACGCGGAAATATCGCCGCGGAAACACCGGCGTACCCAGATTGCAGACGCTGGTGTCATAGCAATCGAGAAAATCACGCAAGCCGTCATCGATGCTGTGGTCAAGGCCATTGCCGATGGCTTTGCGAATCATCGCCCGCTGCTTGCGCGGAATGGCGTTCAGATCGGTTTCGGCATCGCCGCTGATCGCTTTGCGAAAAGTGACGTGCAGGTTCTTGCGTGGCCAGTCGGCATGGACCGGTTGCCGGTTGCGCACTTCCAGTGCGTCCACTTGCAATTGCTGAGCGAGCGCTTGAGCCGCCTGGTCGAGCGCTTGTTGCGCTTCGTCATCGTCACTCAGGATGCCGCCATAAACACAGAACGGCAGCGCCACCAGGTTATGACCGAACAGCAGGCTGCGCACCTGGGCGAGCGGATACACGCCGACGATGCGCTCGCCGCGTTTGGCGGTCAAAAAATGGCTGCGATGGCCGAGGCCCTCTTCCATGACCCGGCGCCAGCCGGCCAAATGAAAAAAGCTGCCCTGCGGGTGGGCGCGGACATAGCGATCCCAGCTGTCCTGATCGCCGGTTTGAAAGCTGTCAATACGTACTGGGGTCACACGCGCATCCATGGCGTTGGTTTTCACTGGGTCCGTGGTTCACTGGGGTTGTGATTCAAAAAGATCAATGCAAATCAATAATCGGTGCCGGTTGCGACAAAAAGATGTCATCCATGCGGCCCCAACGGAAATCGGTCAGCAAGCGTTGCAAGCGCGTCTGCATCCGATTCAAGTTCAAATAGTGGCGTACCCGTGTTCGCAGATCGAGCCGGTCGGGCCGCGGCTGCGCCGGGTCGATCTCCCACGGGTGAAAATAAAACACCGCCGGCATCTGGTCGCGCTCATTGACGCGAGTGATCAGCCGGCGCGACAAGGCATACGGGAACAATCGGAAATAGCCACCACCACCGGCTGGCACATTGCGCTGGCCAAATTGCGCGGTAGTCACCGGAATCTCCAACAGCTCGGCGGCGCGTGCCGGCCGGAACGGCTGCCGCGGTGCGTCCGGAATGCCGTACAGATCGTGCCGAACCGGATAAATGCTGGAACTGTAGCGATAGCCTGCGGCTTGCAATTCATCGAGTGCCCACAGATTGGCGCGGGTGATCGAATAACTGGCCGCCCGGTAACCGGTTACCGCGACGCCGCCAAGCTGCTCCAGCATGGTTTTGGTCTTGCGGACATCGGCAGCAAATTGCGCTGGACTTTGCTTGTGCGCGCGAGTGTGTTCGTAGCCGTGACTGGCCAGCTCGTGGCCTTCGGCGACAATACGCTGAATCAGCGCCGGGCAGCGTTCGGCAACCCAGCCCAGCGTGAAGAACGTGGCTTTGACGCCGGCATCACTGAACAGTTGCAACACCTGTTCGGTGTTTCGCTCCACCCGCAGTGGCGTCCGTTCCCAATCGCTTCGCTCGACATAGGGTTCCATCGCCGAGACCTGGAAATAGTCTTCGACATCAACTGTCATGGCGTTGCGCAAGCTGGGCGCGAGAGTAGGGATTGCAGCAGGCATCATTCAGAACCGCATATTCAATTCGGCGATGACTCGCCCTTCTTCGTAACTGCGAAAGCCCCGGGCGCTGTCTTGGTCCACCTGTTGCACGGTCAGCGAAGCGTAACTGCGTGATGACAAGTCGAAGCGCAGCCCCAGGCTGGCGAGCCGGAAATCTTCTTCGCCGCCATCGCTGATGAACTCGCCCTGCTGTTCGCGATACTGCGCCAGCAGACTGACGCCGCCGGCTACCGGCCAGCTGAGGTTCAGCGCCGCGCCAATGCTGTCGTTGTCCAATTCCTGGCGGAGCAAATAGCGGCGTTGTTCGCGGTTGACACTCAGATTGATGTTGCCGCGCCGGCCTTTCCAGGTCACCGTCCAGACACCGCGGTGGCGCTCGAACTCATCGTTGGCCAAAACATAATTCGGCACCCGGATGAGAATGGGCAGCAGGGTCACCGGATCGACAACAATGTTGCCATCTGGATCCAGTATGGGCAGCAGCAGTTCGCCATCAAGCACGATTTGTTGTTCGTTGGTCACTTCCTCGTTGTAGCTGAGCGTGCTGCTCAACCGGCGGCCACGAAACCGAACATTGGCCCGCCACGACGGACCGGAGACCACGCCGATATCGGTATCGCGGTAACCGAGGCTGATATTGGTGCGCCGACTCGGCTGCCAGTTCAGATCGGTATCGCTGTAGCGGTCGCCGGTCATGGCCGACATGTTGAAGCGGCGATTCGGTGTCCAGCGGAAACCGCCGGCGGAGTAGTTGCCGTTGCGCTCGGTATCAAAACCGCCCAGGGTGTTTTCGGTACGACCGGCACGGCCGATGAGTGACCATGTGCCAGACACCTGATAGCTGACATCCAGCTGCGATGAGCGGTAATCCGGGTCAATCAAATCGCTGGCTTGTCGATCCAGATAACGGCGTGAACCCGACAGCGACCAATGCAGTTGGCTGACCATCGCCGAGTTGTCGAGCCGAACCCGGTAGTTCTCGCTGACGGTGTCGTTGAGATCTTCGGTCAGTGCATCGCTGTCGCGATCAAACTCACTGACGCCGCGTTCGGCGCGCGCTTCAAAACTGATACCGGCGCGGCTACGATAACGAATATACGGCGCGACGCTGTAGCTGTAGTAGTCGGCTTGATCGCCGGACAGCGCGATATTGTCGTAAGAGCCGCGAGTGCCACTGGAGACCAGCCGCTGACCGGCGTTGCCGCCGAGATCGATAAAGAAAAAATTGGGCACCAGCGTCGAGGTGCTTTGCAATTGCAGCTGTGGGTTGCTTTGAAAATGATCGCCATCGGCTACCGCTGCATCGCGGTAGTACAGATTCTGGCTGGAGGCAGTCATGTTCAGCTTGAGCCAATCATTGCTGCCGCGCAGATTGAAGCCGGGTGTCAGTTCGGTGACCCAGTCCGATTGCGGATCGTCCTCGCTGAGGCCGATGTTGTCGGAATAGATTTCCCGCAAAGACACGGACGGCGTGAAATCCCAGCCGTTCCCGCTTACCGTTGGGGCAAGCAGAAACAACAACAAGCTGGTCAGAGTGCCGCCAGAGACGCCTCGCATCGGCTCAGTATCCGTAGCCGTAGCCATAGCCGTAATAGCCGGGGTCCATTTCGTGCCGGGTTTTGTTCAGCACGAAACCAACCGCGGTTTCTGGCAAGGCGCCCAAGCGCTCCAAGGATTCGCGCACATCGGAACGGGTGGTACGTTCGGCTTCGACAACGATGACGATTTGGCCCATCAAATGGGCGAGTACGCAGGACTCGGTGGTGGGCAGCAGCGGCGGCGAATCGAAAATGACGATGCGATCGCTGTAACGGCTGGACAGTTCATTGGTCAGCTGCTGCATCGCTGTCGAGGCGAGCAGCTCGGTCGATAAATGGTGTGGCGTGCCGGCCGGCAGAATGGTCAGCGTCGGCAGCTCGGTCTTGATCAGCAAATCGCCGACATCCAGGGTCGGATCAATCAGGTGATCGACTAAACCTTTTTCGGCGCTGAAACCGAGCAGATTGCCCAGCGATGGCCGGACCACATCGGCATCGACCAGCAACACAGTTTTGTCGCGTTCGGCGGCAATGCTGAGTGCCAGATTCGCCGCGGTAAATGTCTTGCCTTCGCCCGGATGCGAGCTGGTCACCATGATCAGGTTGGCGTGCTTCAGCACGCTGGTGCCTTTGCCGGCCGCGTTCATCAACAGCGGCCGTTTGATATGGCGATATTCTTCCTTGATTTTGCTGCGGGTCGAGTCCGGCACAACCATGCCGGCCTGACGCAACCGCTCTTCATCCAGCTTCAGCAGCGGCCGCGCATCCTCGTGCGTGCGCAACAAGCTGGCGACCGGGCGCATCGGCCGTTCGCTGAAATCGCTGGCTTCGCTGTCTGGGCTGGCTTCGCTGCGACTGTCCGGTTTCTTTTCCTGCTGGGCCAGCCGGGCCGCGGCGCGTTCAATCAAATCCATTTGCTTGTCCTCACATCAGGAGCCGAGTAGCGCGCGGCCGGCGGTTTGCATGTACAGCAAACTGCCGTAAACCGGTAACAACGCCAGTGCCAGCCCGAGGAATACCCAGTTCTTCATTTTCCGGATGCTTTCCGCACGCGGACTCAACACCATCGACACGGTGCCAAGTACCGGCACTTGCAAGGCCTGCATCAGCAGCTTGGGATTATCGAAAGTGCTCAGAATTTGCGAGATCAGCAGCGCGACGGCAAAACCGGCGCCGAGTGCGCCGGCCAACACACCGGACAGCAGCAGCGGTCGATTCGGGCCGGCCGGTTCTGGCGGTACGCGCGGCGGGTCGATCACCTGGAATTTGACGTCGCTGGTGTTCTGATCGCGATCCTGAGAGATGCGCGCTTGCTCGCGTTTGGCGATCAGCTTGTCGTAGTTTTCCTTGGTGATGCTGTAATCACGATCGAGCTGGGCCAGTTCGGCTTCGACTTGCGGCAGCACATAGACTTTTTTGTCCAGCTCGTCGGCGCGGGAGCGATAGTCGCCGACCTTGGTCCGCAGCGAGGCGCTGCGCGCTTCCGCTTCACTGAGAGAAATTTTCAGCTGCTGATACACTGGGTTGGTATCGAGCGAACCACCGCTCATGAACCCACCGCCGGCTTTCAGCGCTTCTTTTTTCTGCGTTTCCAGTTCGGTGATGCGATTACGGGTGTTGATCACATCCGGGTGCTTGTCGGTGAACCGGGTCAGCAGTTCGTCCAATTGCTGTTGCAACCGGTTGATGCGGCCATCGAGCTCCGGAATATTGGCACTGACCTTGGGTTCCGAGACCATGCCGAAGGTCGGATCTTCACCCTGCAGCTGCCGGCGCAGTTCCGCCGCCAGATTCTCGGCCTGACGCAGCTCCAGTTCCGCTTCTTCAACGGCCGCGCGCGCTTCTTGCAGGCGTTGGTAATAGTCTTTGCCTTGTTCCGGCATCAGGCCGAGGTTCTTGCGCTTGAATTCTTTCAGCCGGTTTTCCGAATCGGACAGGCGTTGGGCGTATTCCTCGATCTGCCGATCCAGAAAGCGCTGGGCACTATCGGTATCTTGGCGGGAATCGCCGAGCGCTTGCTCGATGAACAGGTTCAGCAGCGACTGCACAACCCGTTTGGCCATGGTCGGGTCATCAGCCTGGTAGCTAATCGAGTACAGATCGTTATTGCCGGCACGGCGGAACTGGATATTTTTCTCCAGCTCTTTGATCAGGTCTTCAAACTCGGTATCGGTGGTGGCTTTCAGATCCATGTCCGAGCTGCGGATGACTTTTTCCAGGTTCGGCCGGGCCAGAATGGTTTGTTGCAGCTGGCGCACGCGCTCCGGTGCCGCGATCGGCACCGTCATGTCGTTCAGCAGCGGCTGCAGCATGGAGTAAGTATCGACCTGCACCCGCGTCGTCGCCTGATACTGATCCGGCATGTGCATGACGAAGGCCCAGCCGGCGATGCAGACTGACCAGGTTACCAGCAAGGCATACCAGCGCTGGCGCCAGATCCCGCGCAGATAACTCAGAAGTTGTTCAATAACGTCCTGCATAGGTGCGTTCCGTGCGTATCAGGGCCACAAACCTCACGCATCCCTGCGTGTGCGTGGCGAAAACTCAGAAGAAAGCTTCGGGAATGATGATCACGTCGCCCGGCAGCAATTCCGCGTTGGCACTGATGTCGCCGTCGCGGATCAGATCTTCAAGCCGGACGCTGAACTGCTGCTGCTGGCCACCGATGATCCGGACCACAACGGCATCATTGCCGTCGGCAAACTCGGTCAGACCGCCGACTGCGATCATCACGTCGAGCAGGGTCATGTTCTGGCGGTAGGACAGCGACTGCGGCTTGGCGGCTTCGCCAACCACCCGAACTTGTTCGGAATACGGGCCGACAAAGCCGGTGGCGGTAACGGTGACGATCGGGTCCTTGATATAGGAGGCCAGTGCCTTCTCCATATCCCGGGCCAGCTGGGTTGGGGTCTTGTTGGCGGCCATGACATCTTCGACCAACGGGGTCGTGATGCGGCCATCCGGGCGGACGGTGACGCCGGAACTGACATCCGGGTTACGCCAAACGAAGATGCTGAGGTTGTCGCCCGGGCCGATCAGGTACTGATACTGGGTCGGATCGGTGGTGAACGGTTGCTTGGGGGCGGCGGTCGGCAGCGGCTGAATACCGCTACAAGCGGCCAGCAGGCCAGTGACCAGAACAGCAAAAATGCGGGTGGCGTGGCGCATGTGAGACATCCTCTCGATCCGTTGCTTGCCTATGGGCTCCATCCCAAGGTCGCTATTGTGGGCGCCCCTTGTGAAATTGGCAAGAAAGCTGACATCAAGTGTAAATGACGCACTGCAGCACCAGTTTGCAATAGCCATCTAAACGTGCGAAAGTCGGCCATCTCCTGCTCCGATCTGTTCCCTGTTGAGGTTCCTGTGACTGTCCGCGAATCACTCGGCAAAGACCGCATCCGTTTCCTGCTGCTTGAAGGCATCCACGCCAAGGCAGTCGATTATCTGAAAGCCGACGGCTACACCAATATCGGCTATTTCGAAAAGTCCCTGCCGCCGGAGCAGCTCGAAGCTGAGCTCGCCCAAGCGCATTTTGTCGGCATCCGCTCGAACACCCAGCTGACGGCGGACTTGCTGAACAAAGCCACCAAGCTCAACGCCATTGGCTGCTTCTGTATCGGTACCAATCAGGTCGATCTGGACACCGCGCAGTCGCTTGGCATTCCGGTATTCAACGCGCCGTTTGCCAACACCCGTTCAGTGGCCGAACTCGTGCTCGGTGAAATCATTCTGCTGCTGCGCCGGGTGCCGGAAAAAAGCGCTGCGGCGCATCGTGGCGAATGGCAGAAAGCCGCCAACGGCTGTTTTGAAGCGCGCGGCAAAACGCTCGGCATCATCGGTTACGGCCATATCGGCACCCAGCTCGGCATTCTGGCCGAGAACCTCGGCATGAAAGTGCGCTACTACGATGTCGAGAACAAACTGGCGCTGGGTAACGCGCAGTCGGTTGCAACGCTGGATGAGTTGTTGGCTATCGCCGATGTCGTCACCTTGCATGTGCCGGAAACGGCGCAAACCAAGAACATGATCGGCGCGACCCAGCTGGCCAAAATGAAACCGGGCGCACTGCTGATCAACGCCTCACGCGGTACCGTGATCGATATCGATGCCCTGTATGGCGTGCTGAAAAGTGGCCATCTGGCCGGCGCTGCGATCGATGTGTTCCCGAAAGAGCCGAAATCGAACAAGGACGAATTTGTCTCGCCGCTGCGCGAATTTGACAACGTGATCCTGACTCCGCATATCGGCGGCAGTACGCAAGAGGCACAAGCCGCGATCGGCATGGAAGTGATCGAGAAGTTGGTCAAGTACAGCAACAACGGCTCGACGCTGTCGGCGGTCAACTTCCCGGAAGTGTCGCTGCCAACTCACGTCGGCAAGCACCGGCTGCTGCATATTCACCGCAACGAGCCGGGCATTCTGCGCCAGGTCAACAATATTTTCGCCGACGGCAACATCAACATCTCGGCGCAGTACCTGCAGACCAATGCCGAGATCGGCTATGTGGTCACCGATATCGATCAGGAATCCAGCGATGTCGCGTTCGAAAAGCTGAAAGCGATTCCGGGCACGATCCGGGCGCGTTTGTTGTACTGAGGCCGAGAGTGCGGCGTCATCGCTGCGACAGGCAAGAAAAAGGCGGGATTTCCCGCCTTTTTTGTTTCAGTCTTCCCAATCCTCGTCGTCCAGCCAACTCTCCTCATCAGCCGCCGGACGAAACGCCAGCTTGAACAACTCCACCCGGCCTTTCGTTTGTGGATCAACCATCCACTCACCAACCAGATTGCCGTTGGCATCGTAGGTGAGTCGAAGATGCACGGCATGCTGCTGACCGCCGCTGCCGTCATACTGTTTGATCAGGCTGATCACCCCGCCACTGCTGAGGCCTTTCAGATTGGCGCTGAGACCGATTGACGGTTCCGAACCAAAGGTCTGCACTTCCAGCGAACGGCCTTTGACTTCATCGCCTTGGCCTTCAAAGACCACCGAAAACCAAACCGCCTGTGGCCCGATCTGATCGCCGTAATCATAGGCGCCGGACCACATGCCGTTGAGTTGATCATCACTGTGCACCGCCGTGACCGGCCCGAGTGCGACCAGGCAGAGCGAGGCCGCGCGCAACGAAACCAGGCGAAATAGAGAGAGAAACAAACGCATCGACAGCTCCTCGCTTTTCTTGTTGTTTGGGCGTGGCCGGCGACCGGGTATCGGTTGTGCGGGTAACACGCTAAGCTCAGCCTAGCAGAGCTTTGGGGAGCGCGCGATGCGCACAGCCTTTGTCACCGGCGCCACCGGTTTTGTCGGCACCAATTTGTGCAAGCGTTTGAGCGAGCAGGGCTGGCAGGTGCGGGCGCTGTGCCGCGAGCCGGACCGGCCAAGCTTTCTCGATCGGTTTCCGGTTGATAAAGTGCGCGGCAGCTTGGCCGATGCGGCGACGCTGAAAGCGCTGATCCCGCGCGATGTCGAGGCGGTGTTCCATGTTGCGGGCGATACCAGCATCTGGCCGCGCGAGCGGGCGCAGCAATACCAGACCAATGTCATCGGCACTCGCAACATGGTAGAGGCCGCGCTGGCGGTTGGTGCCAAGCGTTTCATCCACACCAGCTCGATTGCGGCGTTCGGTATGCGCGACGATGTCGTCACCGAGCAGTCGCTGCCGTGCGGCAAGCAAGCGCCGATTCATTACTACCAAACCAAGGCTTTGGCGGAAGACGAAGTGCGTGCCGGCATTGCGCGCGGCTTGTCAGCCACGTTCATCAATCCCTGTCATATTCTCGGACCCTATGACAGCAACAACTGGGCGCGGATGTTTCGGTTGATCGCCACCGGCAAACTGCCCGGGGTGCCACCCGGTTCCGGCATGTTTGCCGATGTCCGTGAGGTCGCGAACGCCCAGCTTGCGGCGGTTGATCACGGTGCGGTCGGGCTGAATTATTTTCTCGGCGGCGAGGAAACCTCGTTTATGGCGTTGCTGCAGCTGGCCGGTCAGCAATTGCAGAAGCCGGTGCCGAACCGGCCGCTGCCGGCGGCGCTGATTTACTTGGTCGGCGCGACCAAGGAGCTGGTTGCGGCCATGACCGGCCAGCCACCGGATGTCACCCGCGAAGGGGCCCGGATTGTCTGCTCGCGGGTGCGCTGCGACAGCAGCCGGGCCAGCCGCGATCTGGGTTATCGGCCCGTGCCGCCCGCGCAGCTGGTCGCCGACACGTTGGCCTGGTTGCAAGCCGAAGGCCTGCTGGCCGCTCGCTAGCTGTCAGTCGCACGGTGCTGGTCGCGAGGCCTAAGTCGCGACGTCCAATACCGGTGCCAGTCCGGCGCCGCTGTCGGATTTGATAAGCGTCAATTGTTTGTAATCAGGAATCATTCTTGTTTGCCTTCTGCTTGGCTACAATACGCCAGTCCCCAAACGCGGCCGCCGGCCGCATCGGCAGGAGCAACTGGAATGAAACAGTGGATGATGGCCGCGGCAATGCTGGCCAGCGGCGCGGCCATGGCAGCCGACGAAGTGGTGGTCTATTCGGCCCGTATCGAAGATTTGATCAAGCCGGTGTTCGAGGCCTACAGCAAGGAAACCGGCGTCGCGGTGCGCTTTATCACCGACAAGGAAGGCCCGCTGCTGACCCGCATCAAGAGTGAAGGCGCCAACACCGATGCCGATATTTTGCTGACGGTCGATGCCGGCAATCTCTGGCAGGCGGCGAACGAAGGCATTCTGCAACCGATCGATTCGAAAGCGCTGACGGATAACGTGCCGGCGCATCTGCGCGATCCGGGCAAGCAGTGGTTTGGTTTGTCGATCCGCGCCCGCACGGTGTTTTTCAATCCGGGCAAAGTCAAAGCTGCCGAGCTGTCGAGCTACGAAGATCTGGCCGAGCCGAAATGGCGTGGCAAGCTCTGCCTGCGCTCGGCGAAGAAGGTCTATAACCAGTCGCTGGTCGCGATGCTGATCGCCAAACATGGCGAAGCCAAAACCGAGCAGATTGTCAAAGGCTGGGTCAACAATCTGGCGACCGAACCGTTCCCCGACGATACAAAATTGCTCGAAGCCATCCATGCCGGCCAGTGCGCGGTCGGTATCGCCAATACCTACTATTACGGCCGCTTGGTCGAGAAAACGCCGGGCTTGAATGTGCAGTTGTTCTGGCCGAATCAGCAGGCCGATGGTGTGCACGTCAACATCGCCGGTGCCGGTGTCACCAAGCACGCCAAGCACAAAGCCGCGGCGGTCAAGCTGCTGGAATGGCTCAGTTCGCCGGCGGCGCAGAACCTGTTTGCCGATCGCAACCTGGAGTACCCGGTCAACCCGGCAGTCAAGGCCGATGCAACGGTGCAGGCCTGGGGCAGCTACAAGTCGAATCTGGTCAACGTCGCCAAAGCTGGCGAGCTGCAAGCAGCGGCGGTCAAGCTGATGGATCGCGCTGGCTATCGCTGAAGCGGTCGTGACTCGCCTACAATCACAATGCCGGCCTGATGCCGGCATTGTGTTTTCTGCGGCGGCCATTGCGCGCGCCACACCGATCATAACGAGGACCTGTCTGTCGTGAGCGTTGTTGCTGCCAGCAAGTGGATGCCTGTGTCGCGGCGCTGGTCGCGCGCGCATACGCTGGCCGTGCTGATTGCCGCGCTGACGTTGGTGCCGCTGCTCGTGTTGTTGGCGCAGTTTCTGTTTCCGCAACCGGAGATCTGGAGCCATCTGCGCGAATGGGTGCTGCCACGCGTGCTCGGCAATACGCTGTGGCTGCTCGTTGGTGTGCTGATTGGCGTGCTGCTGCTCGGTGTGCCGTTGGCGTGGCTGACCGCGGTTTGCGAGTTTCCGGGCCGGCGAATGTTTCGCTGGGCGCTGTTGCTGCCGTTGGCGATGCCGGCTTATGTGCTGGCGTTTGTCCATGTCGGGCTGTGGGATTACACCGGGCCCGTGCAAACGCTGTTGCGGGATGGGTTTGGTGCCGAGTTTGCGCTGCCTTCGATACGCTCGCGTTTGGGTGTGATCGTGGTGATGAGCTGCGCGTTCTATCCGTATGTGTATTTGCTGGCGCGCAGTGCGTTTCTCAGTCAGGGCCGGCGAGCGTTGGAAGTCGCCGCATCGCTTGGTCTGTCACCGTGGCAAGGGTTCTGCCGTGTGGTGTTGCCGCTGGCGCGCCCGGCGCTGGTCGCGGGCGCGACGCTGGCCTTGATGGAAACGCTGGCCGATTTCGGTACGGTCAGCGTATTCAATTACGACACGTTCACCACCGCGATTTATCAAAGCTGGTTTGCGCTGTACTCCCTGCCGGCGGCGGCGCAACTGGCTTCACTGCTGACACTGACGGTGCTGCTGTTGTTGGTGCTGGAGCGGCAGCTGCGCGCTGAACGTCGCTACGGCAACAGTACACGCGCCAGCGCGAGTCTGGCGCGTTTTCGTTTGCGTGGGGGCAAAGCGTTTGCAGCCAGTGCCTTTTGCGCACTGGTGTTGTTGTTGGCTTTTTTGCTGCCCTTAGCGCAACTGCTGTACTGGCTGGCTCAACGCTACGCCGACGATATCGATCTGCGCCTGCTCGGTTTTGCTGGCCGTTCGCTGCTGCTGTCGATACTGGCAGCGGTATTGGTGACGGCGGTGGCCTTGTTGCTGGCCTATTTGCAGCGGCTGCAGCGCGACCGGCTGATGCACGGCATCGCGCGCGTTGCCACGCTCGGTTACGCGATTCCGGGCACGGTACTGGCGGTTGGTTTTTTCATTCCGTTGGCCTGGCTCGATGCTCAGTTGGTGACGCTGGCGCAATCTTTTCAGCTCGAGATCAGCACGCTGCTGCGTGGCGGTTTGCTGGCGATGTTGCTGGCGTATCTGGTGCGCTTTCTGGCGGTCGCGCATGAGCCGCTCGACAGCGGCCTCAGCCGCATCAGCAGCCATCAGGATGATGCCGCCCGCAGCCTTGGTTTGACCGCGTGGCCCTTGCTGCGGCGCGTGCATTTGCCGCAACTGAAACCGGCGCTGCTGACCGCGTTGCTGATGGTGTTTGTCGATGTGATGAAAGAAATGCCGATCACCTTGATGACCCGACCGTTTGGCTGGGATACGTTGGCGGTGCGCGTTTACGAGATGACCAGTGAAGGGCAATGGGATCGGGCGGCACTACCGGCGCTGGCGATTGTCCTGACCGGCTTGCTGCCGGTCTGGTTGTTAGTGCGGCAAAGCGAGCGACAAAGTGAACGCCAGCTGGATGCGGCCAATCCCTTACCGACCGCGCAGACAGAGAACAAGCCTTGATATCACTCACTCCCGCAATCCCCACCTCAGCTACTGCGCTGCTACGCGTGCAGGAGTTGACCCTGTCGTACAACGGTAACGCGATTGTCGAGCAGTTGTCGTTCACGCTGGCCGCCGGTCAGATCGCCTGCTTGCTTGGCGCTTCAGGTAGCGGCAAAACCACCGTGCTGCGCGCCATTGCCGGATTTGAACCGGTGCGCGCCGGTGAGATTGTGCTGGCCGGTGATTGCATCAGTTCTGCCAGCACACACAGGCCGGCGCATCTGCGCCGTATCGGCATGGTATTTCAGGATCATGCGTTGTTTCCGCATCTGACCGTTGCCGAAAACATCGGTTTTGGGTTGCAGGAACAGAGCCGTGCCGCACGTCAGCAGATCATTGCCGAGATGCTGGCCCTGGTTGGCTTGAATGATCTTGATGAGCGTTATCCGCACGAACTGTCTGGCGGCCAACAGCAGCGGGTGGCGCTGGCGCGGGCGTTGGCGCCGTCACCGCAACTGTTGCTGCTTGATGAACCGTTCGCCAATCTGGATGTCGAGCTGCGCGAGCGGTTGGGGTTGGAAGTGCGCCAGCTGCTGAAAGCGCGCAATGTTGCGGCGATACTGGTGACGCATGATCAGCATGAGGCGTTTGCCATTGCTGACGAGATCGGTGTGTTGCACAACGGTCGCCTGAGCCAATGGGCGACGCCGTATCAGCTTTATCACGAGCCAAACAATCGTTACGTGGCAGGGTTTGTCGGTGAGGGTGTGCTGGTGCCGGGTAAAGTCGTTCGCCGCGATTGGGTCGAGATCGAACTGGGTTGCGTCAATGCCGGTCTGCCGATCGCGTGCGCCATCGGTGACGCGGTCGAGGTGTTACTGCGGCCCGACGATATCCTGCACGATGATGGCAGCACGTTGACCGCCAAGGTCGTCGCCAAGGCCTTTCGCGGTGCCGAGTTTCTCTACACGCTGGAGCTGCCATCGGGTCAGCGCGTGCTGTCGCTGGTGCCGAGCCACCACAACCATGCGATCGGCGAAGCGATTGGTATTCGGCTTGAACTGGATCATGCGATTAGCTTTCCACCGCTGGTGGCGACCGATTGATCGTTGGCGCTATTCGATTCACGCTATTCCACTCGTGCTACCCGATACTCATTATTCAGTATCCGCTATTCGGCACTCGCTATTCGGCAAACCAGCGCGCACCGGTTTGACTGCTGACGCTGAAATACCCACAGATGCAGTCGCGGGTCAGTGACCGGAATTGTTCCTGGCTCAGCTGAATCAGTTCTTCGTGATCGCCGGCTTCCAGAAACACTTCCGGTTTGCGCAGCAAGCTGTCATCGACCACGGTTTCCAGATCGTAGGCCTGACCAAAAGCGGGCACGGCACCGCGCCGGCAATCATCAAACTGGTTGATGACATGATCCTCTCCGACCAATTGAAAACCGCGCCGCATCGCCTGCGACAGATGGAACAGGCTGAGTTGGCGATCGGCCGGAATCAACGCCAGCACATGCTGTCCGGCTTCATCCTGCACCAACACTGCCTTGACCATGCGCTCCAATGGCACGCCGCTGCAGCTGGCCGTGCGTGCGCTGCCTTCGGCATAGGGGTGGCGGCGCCGGCTGTACTGAACGCCTTGCCGATGCAGATAGGTTTGCACGCGCTGAGCAATGGTCATGGGCGATTCCTGCGTTGTAGCCGTGGCGGGGAGCAAAATCTTACTCGTCTGTACCGGTGTGACCGGTTTTCAGAAAGGATGTGGCTAAGCCCGCGCGATTACGCTGCGGACCGGGAATAAAAACGGCCGCTGGTGCGGCCGTTTTGGATTGTCGTATCAGATCGCCGTCACCGACTCAGGGCAGCGACGGCGTGTTCTCGGCGAAATATTCGTGGTTGTCGGCATTGTCCAGCGCGCGCGTCGGGTTGCTGTTGGCCAGACTTTTGGCTGCCGATTGGCCGTAGGCATGATCATCGGTGCCGGCGACCACATTGAAGTGACTCAACTCGTGAACGATGGTGCCGCCTTTGGAGTCGGTGCCGGTCATCGGTGCACTCCAGAACGCATTGCACAGATAAACCCGATAGGGCTGGCTCGGATAGACGTAAGCGTAAGCGCTGCTGGTGCAGCCGCAATCGAACACCAGCGCTTTGGTGTCGAGCGCATCATCGATTTTGACGAAGTGATTGGTTGCCGTTGTCCAGCGGCTGCTGGTGTAGCTGCCAAACCAGGTGCGATAGCGCTGGCTGCTGGCACGGTTGGCGGTGGGTGTGTTTTGCAGATAGCTTTTTGCCGTCGTGGCCATGCTGTTGGCGGCATTGACGGCGTTGGTGATAGTGGTGCGCCGGCTGTTGCTGCAGTTGCTGGCGAAACTGACGCTTTGCATCACGATGGCATCATTGGCATACGCTTGTTGCAGCTGCTTCTCGAACAGGGACTCAGTCGCGCCTTGCACCCAGATGGTGACCGACGGCGAGGTGCCGAGTCCGGCAATGGTTTCGGCGCCCGCTTTATTCGCGGCAACGCTGCTGCGATCAATTGGCACGAAATGATGCGGCGCGTACTGCACGCTATAGCTGCCGGTGACGGTGAAATCGAACTGGGTCGACAGATCGATGGTGCGAGTCAGCGTTTCACCCGGTTGCAGCACCAGATAATCAGCCGCGGTGGGTTTGCCCCGCTTGTAATGCTTGCCGACATACAACACATCGCGGCCATCGCGCTTCACTTCAAAGAACGAGGCTTCATCGGTTTCACCGGGAATATCCCATTTCAGCAGGCGCAGCGGTCGGCGACCATTGTTGCTGATGCTGACGGTGAACTCGACATCATCGGCTTGGGTCAGGCTGCTGCGGGTCGCCTGCAAATCGATGCCGACATCAGCGCTGATTTGCTGGGCGATTACCGCAGAGATACTGGCGATACCCATCAGCAGCACGGCTGCCAGCCAGCGTTTGAGATGCATGCGCTTGAAATACGTAGTCATGCTCGGTCTCCCTCCTCAGGTTGTCGAACCGACACAGCCGTCAACGGGAGCGCTCGCAGGCACCGCGCTGACCGGTCGGGCGCTGGTCGCAGTGCGGCGATTCACCACACATCGCGCCAAGCGTTGGCTTACACCGACCGCAGTTCTGGTGCGTGACAGAACATGGAAGAGCGCCCGGGCGCTGTCAAGCTGCAGCCGCCAAATGGCAGTACGGCAGACTTCGTCGTTCTGCTGAGATGGATACATGGCGATACGCAGCGATACAAACTGCGCCGCACGCGTCCGCCGGTTGGCAACAATGGGATCCAGAAAGCAGCAATCGTTTGCGTGTCGCCAACCTGACGATGGGAGCCACCCGCTCAGGCGGCGAGCGAACATAAAAAAAGCCAGCTGTCGTCAGCTGGCTTTTTTTGAATCACGTCAGGCGATCAGAGTTTCGGAATCCGAATGGTGCTGACCATCAGGGAACCGGACAACGCAAACATCAGCGTCAGCGGATGCAAAACCCCGGGGCCGAGCTGCAATTGCCCGAACCACAATGTGTCGCCGATGCGACCCTGCGATGCGGCAACCGCAAGCACCACCACCAGAATCGTCGAACTCGGAATCGGCGTGCCTTCAAAGAATTTCACTTTGCCGCTGCTGTTCTCGCTCATCGCTTCAGCAGTGATGTTGTAGCGCGCCAAGCGGCTGACACCGCAAGCCACGAAACAGACCAGGATCAGCGCGTCCCACAAGCCGTGCATGCCGCTGCTGTATGCAATGGCCGCCGGCGCGACGCCGAACGAGATCACATCAGCCAGCGAGTCGAGCTCGCGACCGAGTGCCGATTGTTCTTGGCGCCAGCGGGCGATGCGGCCATCGAGAATGTCGAACACCAATGCCGCCGGAATAAAAGCCGCGGCCATCAGCAGGTAGTCGACGTTCTGGCTTTGCAAAAAGGCCATTGCCGCGAACACCGCGCCCATGCCGCAAAAGGCATTGCCGAGTGTGAACCAATCCGCCAGATGAAAATCGCGGATCATCGAGAAGGGTTTTTTAACGGCCATGCAAGGATCGTCTTTTTCTGGGTTGACCGGGCAGCCGTCCGGCTGCGAAACGGGCCTTAGTGTAACACCGGCTCCGGAGCTGGCCAGTCCTGGCTGTTACCGGGTTTTTCCGTCGGCCTGAAACGCCGCACCCTGCCGAAGCAGGGTGCTTTGCTAGCCCGTCGTTACTGACCACACGGAGGCGTGCGCTCAGTTCACCTTCTGGGCCAACTCACCCTTGGCATAGCGGGTGGTCATGGTCTCGAGGTTCAGCACCTTGATCTTCGAGGCCTGACCGGCGCAGTTGAACTGCTCATAGCGCTCTTTGCAGATCGCCATCATCGCCTTGGTCGACTCGGCCAGGAATTTGCGCGGATCGAACTCTTTCGGGTTCTTGGCCAGGAAGCGGCGCACCGCGCCGGTCGAGGCGAGGCGCAAATCGGTATCGATATTGACCTTGCGCACACCGTGCTTGATCGCTTCCTGGATTTCGCTGACCGGCACGCCGTAGGTTTCGCCGAGATCGCCACCGTACTCGTTGATGATCTTCAGCCAATCCTGCGGCACGCTCGACGAGCCGTGCATGACCAGGTGAGTGTTCGGAATACGGGCGTGGATCTCTTTGACGCGGCCGATGGCGAGGATGTCGCCTGTCGGCGGCCGGGTGAACTTGTAGGCGCCATGCGACGTGCCGATGGCAATCGCCAGCGCATCGACGCCGGTGTCCTTGACGAAGCGCGCCGCTTCTTCCGGATCGGTCAGCAGCTGCGAATGATCGAGCGCGCCTTCGGCGCCGTGACCATCTTCCTCGCCCATCATGCCGGTTTCGAGCGAACCGAGGCAGCCGATTTCACCTTCGACCGAGACGCCACAGGCATGCGCCATTTCAACCACTTGGCGGGTCACGCGCATGTTGTAGTCATAGTCTTTCGGGGTCTTGCCGTCCTCGCCGAGCGAGCCATCCATCATGACCGACGAAAAGCCCATCTGGATCGAACGCTGGCAGACCGCTGGCGAGACGCCGTGATCCTGGTGCATGACCACCGGAATATGCGGAAACTCTTCAATCGCCGCCAGAATCAGGTGGCGCAGGAACGCCGAACCGGCGTATTTGCGGGCGCCGGCCGAGGCCTGGATGATCACCGGCGCATCGACGGCATTGGCCGCTTCCATCACCGCGCGCATTTGCTCGAGGTTGTTGACGTTGAACGCCGGAACGCCGTAGTTGTGCTCGGCGGCGTGATCGAGCAATTGCCGCA
>CAMLNB010000003.1 GCA_946481205.1 uncultured Kangiella sp.
AACCAGGTGACCGGCGCATGAGCGGCATGCAATTCGAACTGCTCGGCACCGACGGCCCCGCCCGCCGTGGCCGGATGACTTTCGCCCGCGGCGTGGTCGATACGCCGGCCTTCATGCCGGTCGGCACCTATGGTGCGGTCAAGACCGTGACGCCGGATGAGGTCAAAGACCTCGGTGCCCAAATCATTCTCGGCAATACCTTTCATCTTATGCTGCGGCCCGGTCCGGAGCTGATGGAAAAGCTCGGTGGCCTGCACGGCTTTGGTGGCTGGCAGGGCCCGATCCTGACCGACTCGGGCGGTTTCCAGGTGTTCAGCCTCGGTGCGATGCGCAAGATCTCGGAGGCCGGCGTCCAGTTCCGGTCGCCAATCGATGGTTCCGTCGTCTGGCTCGATCCCGAACGTTCGATGCAGGTTCAGCGCAGTTTGGGTTCGGATATCGTCATGATCTTCGACGAATGCACACCGTACCCGGCCAGCTGGGAGGTCGCCAAGAAGTCGATGGAGCTCAGCTTGCGCTGGGCCGAGCGCAGCAAGAAAGCGCACGAGGGCAATCCGTCGGCGCTGTTCGGCATCGTCCAAGGTGGCATGCATCTGGATCTGCGCGCCAAGTCATTGGCTGGGCTGACCCGGATCGGTTTTGACGGCTACGCCATCGGCGGCCTGTCGGTCGGCGAGCCGAAACCGGAAATGTTGCGCGTGCTCGATGGCGTGACCCACCAGCTGCCGACCGATCGGCCGCGTTACCTGATGGGCGTCGGCAAACCGGAAGACATCGTCGAGGCCGTGCGCCGTGGCGTTGATATGTTCGATTGCGTGATGCCGACCCGCAACGCTCGCAATGCTCATTTATTCACCAGTGACGGTGTAGTCCGGTTACGGAATGCGCAATACCGCAGCGATGAGCGACCGGTGGAAGAGGGCTGCGACTGTTACACCTGCCAACGCTACTCGCGTGCCTATTTGCACCACCTCGACAAATGCAACGAAGGGCTCGGCGGCCGGCTCAATACCATTCACAACCTGCGCTATTACCAGCGGCTGATGGCCGGTTTGCGTGGGGCCATTGAAACCGGTACCCTTGCCGCCTTCGTGGATAGCTTCTACGCCCGTCTGGGCCGGAAAACCCCGGCAATTGACGGCAACTACGACACAAAAACCGAGTAAGTAAAGAGGAATAAAACGTGAGCCTTCTGACTGTTGTTGCTGCCGCTGGTGCGGCTCCTGCTGGTGCCCAAGCTTCGGCCTGGCAGCCGATCATCATGCTGGTGATCTTCGGCCTGATTTTCTACTTCATGCTGATTCGTCCGCAGTCGAAGCGCGCCAAAGAACACAAGGCGATGCTGGAAGCGATCCAGAAAGGCGACGAAGTCGTCACCATCGGTGGCATCGTTGGCAAAGTCGTCAAGATCAAGGACCAGTTCGTCGTGGTCGCACTGAGCGATGACAACCAGATCATTGTTCAGAAGCACGCTGTTTCGGCCACTCTGCCGAAGGGCACCATCGAAAGCGTCTACAGCAACTGATCCGGAAGCGGGGAGCGGCAAACGCTCCCCGTTTGCTTTCCGGTGGCTGCTGTTGCTTGCTTAAACAAGGAGCAAGCAGTCTATTCGAACGCACGGGATTCAAGGATTCACCCTCATGCTTTTCGGGACTCCGGCTGCACGGCCGATCAACACCTATCCGCTCTGGCAATACCTGCTGATTGGCATCGTATTCCTGTTCGGCGTCATTTACTCGCTGCCCAATCTTTACGGTGAAGATCCGGCGCTGCAGCTGTCCGGCCAACGTGGTGCCGTGATCAGCGAAGCGCAGATGGTGCAAGTGCGTGAAGCACTGAACACTGCGCAGCTGCCGTTCAAAAGCGTTGAACAGCAGGATGAGAATTATCTCATTCGCTTCAACAACACCGAAGACCAGCTGAAAGCGCAGCAGATTGTCCGCAAGACGCTAGGCACCGATGTCACCGTTGCATTGAACCTGGCGCCGGCAACTCCGGCCTGGCTCAGTGCACTGGGCGCCAGCCCGATGAAGCTGGGTCTAGATCTGCGTGGTGGTATCCACTTTTTGATCGAAATCGATATGGATACCGCGCTGGGCAAGCGCGAAGAGCAAACTGCCGAAGATTTCAAAGCGTTGTTGCGTGACGAAAACCTGCGTTACGTGTCGTCGACCCGCCGTGCCGAAGGTGGCGTGCAAGTGCGCTTCCGTGATGCCGAGACGCGCGACAAAGCCGTGGTCATCATTCGTCGCCAAAATCCGGATCTGGTCATTAACGATGGCAGTGAAGGCGAATTCTTTTATTTGAATGCCACGCTGTCCGATCAGGCGCTGCGCACTGCGCGCAGTGAAGCGGTCGAGCAGAACTTGACCATTCTGCGCAACCGGGTCAATGAACTCGGTGTGGCAGAACCGGTGATTCAGCGTCAAGGCGCGGAACGTATCGTTGTCCAGTTGCCGGGCGTGCAGGACTCGGCGATGGCGCGCGATATTTTGAGCGCCACCGCCACGCTGGAATTTCGGATGGTCAATACCGAGCGTGATGTTCGCGATGCGCTTGCTGGTCGTATTCCGGCCGACTCGGAACTGTTGTATGAGGCTGACGGTACACCGCTGCTGGTCAAGAAGCAGGTGATCGTTCGCGGCGACAATGTCATCGGTGCCCGTAGCGGCCTTGACCAAAACAATATGCCGCAAGTCAGCGTCGATCTGGACGGCAAAGGTGGCCAGAAGATGCTGGCCAATACCAAGGCCAATGTTGGCAAGCCGATGGCCTCGGTGTTGATTGAGTTCAAGCCGGAATACGAAGAAATCGACGGCCAGATGGTGCCGAAGAAGCAGCAGAAGAAAGTGGTCACCGTCATCAATGCGGCCACGATCAACGGCGTGTTCGGTCCAAGCTTCCAGATCACCGGTATCGGTTCCGCGGCTTCGGCACAAGAGCTGGCGTTGCTGCTGCGTTCCGGCGCGCTGACAGCACCGATTCAGATCGTTGAAGAACGCACCATCGGCCCGTCGATGGGTCAAGACAATATCGACATGGGCATGAAAGCCATGATCATTGCGCTGGCCGCGGTGATGGGCTTCATGCTGCTGAAATACAAAGTCTTTGGTATCGCTACCAATATCGCGCTGTTCATGAACTTGGCGCTGACCGTTGCAGTGATGTCACTGATTCCGGGAGCGGTCTTGACCATGCCGGGTATCGCGGGTCTGGTACTCGGTGTGGCGATGGCGGTCGACGCCAACGTGCTGATCAACGAGCGTATCCGGGAAGACATGCGTTCCGGCATGTCGCCAGCGCTGGCGATTCAGCGCGGTTATGACGAAGCGACTCAGGCCATTACCGACTCGAACTTGACCAACTTGATCTCCGGTCTGGTCTTGTTTGGGGTCGGCTCGGGCACCATCAAGGGCTTCGCCGTGACGCTGTGTATCGGCATTCTGGCGTCGATGTTTACTGCCGTCACCGGCACCCGTGCGATCATCAACCTGATCTACGGCGGCCGTGACGTCAAAAAGATTCATGTGTGAGTTTTGCTGTTTAAGGATCTAGACGATGAATGCTTTGCAACGATTCTGGAACGGTGAAACCAAGATTGCGTTTTTCCGTTGGCGCATGGTCACCTATGTGCTGTCCGGTCTGTTGATGTTGGCCAGTATTGGCGGCCTTGCCGTCAAAGGCCTGAACTTCGGTCTCGACTTCACTGGCGGCACTTTGGTAGAAGCCAGTTATGCCGATGCGATCGATCTGGAAGTGGTTCGCGCGCGTTTGGCTAGTGCGGATTTTGCTGATGCCACCGTTCAGCATATTGGTACGGCACGTGAAGTCTCAGTGCGCATAGCGACTCGTGAAGGGGTCAGCAACGAAGAGCTGGGCCACAAGATTCTGGCGGCACTTGCGGGTGCGGAAAAGGATTCGGTGCAACTGAAGCGCATCGATTTCGTCGGCGCCCAGGTCGGTGATGAACTGGCCGAGCAGGGCACGATGGCGGCGTTGGTGACGATTGTCGCGGTGCTGATCTACGTGGCGTTCCGGTTCGAGTGGAAACTTGCGGTCGGTTCGATCATCGGTACCGTCCATGATGCCTTGTTGGTACTCGGTGCCTTTGCCGTTTTCCAATGGAACTTCGATCTGACGGCGCTGGCTGCGGTCATGGCGATCTTGGGCTACTCACTGAACGACAAGGTCGTTATCTTTGACCGGGTTCGGGAAAACTTCCGCAAGGCACATGCCCGGACCAGCAATCTGATCGACCTGATGGATCAATCCATCAACCAGACACTGGCTCGGACCACGATGACCACCGGTCTGACCTTCATAGTCTGCTTGGCCTTGTTCCTGTATGGCGGTCCGTCGATTCACGAGTTTTCGCTGGCCTTGTTGATCGGTGTGTTCTCGGCGATCTACTCGTCGGTGTACATCTCGTCCTGCTTTGCACTGGACATCGGCCTCAATCGCGAAGATCTGATGCCGCCGGTAGTCGAGAAAGAAGGTGCTGACCTCGATGCCATGCCTTGATTGCATGAGCCAAGTCATAAGCCAAGACAAAAAGAGCCGCAGTAGCGGCTCTTTTTCTGCTTGTTGCAGCCGGTCAGCGTTGTTGCGTTGGCGCCGACACTTCTACAATGTCGGCAATCCGGCTGAAGATTGTGGATAGCGGCAGATGAACCCGATAAGGCATCAAGACTGTGACATCGTCCTTGCTGATCCCCATCAAGGCCCGGCACTGCAGGCGCTGATCATTACCGTGTTGACCGAGTACGGCTTGGTGCCGGACTTGGCCGGTGTCGACGCCGATGTGCTGGATGTCGATCGGCATTATCGTGCGGCCGGTGGCGAGTTCTTTGCCGTGTATCGTGGTCCGCAGCTGGTCGGTACGATGGGCGTCTTGCCGGTAGCTGCCGATACCTGCGAGCTGCGCAAAATGTACTTGCACCCGTCAGCACGCGGTCTGGGTCTTGGCCGGCGTTTGTTGCTGCTGGCAGAAGATACCGCCAGCAGTCGTGGCTATACCGCCATGCAGTTGGAAACCGCCAGCGTGTTGAAAGAAGCGATTGCCCTGTATGAGCGCAACGGCTATCGCGCCCAGTGTGGCGCGCCGCATGTCGGCCGTTGTGATCGCATTTATCGCAAGGTGCTGGTGCCAGCCAGTGCCTGATCGGCGTTGAAAAGGAAAGACCAATGTCCCGTTACGATGTCTATGCCATTGGCAATGCGCTGGTGGATTACGAGTTTGAAGTCAGCGTTGCCGAACTGGCGCGACTCGGTATCAGCAAAAGCGTGATGACCCTGATCGAAGAAGGGCGCCACGATCAGCTGGTGGGTGAACTGCAAGGCGAGAAGCACAAGCGCGCGTGCGGTGGCTCGGCGGCCAATACTTTGATCGGTCTGCAACAACTCGGTGGCAAGAGTTTCTTCTCCTGCAAGGTCGCCAGTGATGAACCGGGCGATTTCTATTTTGCCGACCTGAAGGCCAATGGCGTCGATACCAATCTGTCGAGCAAACCGCGCGATGCGGGCAAGACCGGCAAATGCCTGGTGATGATTACGCCGGATGCTGACCGCACCATGAACACGTTTCTCGGCATCACCGGCGAAGTAGGGCCGGCCGATCTGGATCTCGACGCACTGAAGGCGAGTCGCTATTTCTACATCGAAGGCTATTTGTCCAGCTCGCCGAGCGCACGCGAAGCGGTGGCGATCGCCCGCAAGGAAGCTCGCCGGCACAATATTCCGATAGCGTTGTCGCTGTCCGATCCGAACATGGTCAAGTACTTTGCCGATGGTCTGCGCGCGTTCATTGGCGACGGCGTCGACCTGCTGTTCTGCAATGAAGCCGAAGCCATGGCGTACACGGGCGCAACCGATGTCTTTGCCGCTGCCCAGAAACTGCGTGATCATGCCGTTGCTTTTGTCATTACCCGTGGTGCGCACGGTGCACTGGCTTTTGATGGCGATCATTTTGTTGAAACGCCGACCGAGCCGGTTACTGTTCGCGATACCCTGGGAGCAGGCGATATGTTTGCCGGTGCTTTTTTGTACGCACGTTGCCAAGGCTGGGATTTCCGCCGTGCCAGCATGCTGGCCAATTTTGCTGCGGGCCTGGTGGTCAGCGAGTTTGGGCCTCGCCTTGCCAGCCCGTACTTGCCGGCGCTGAAAGAGCGCGCCAAGCAGTTGGCCAAACAAAAATGAACGGAACAGCACCGCTGTTGATTGTGATGCGACACGGTCAGGCCGAGCCGTATCGCAGCGATGACGCCAGTCGGGCATTGCTGCCGGCCGGTGTGGTCGAAGCCGAAAGCGCGGCGCGGTTTCTGCAGCAGCACGCTTACGTTCCAACGGACATCATCGCGAGTCCGTATCGGCGCGCGCAACAAACGGCAGAAACTGTGCGCCGCTGTTTGGGCTTGTCTACGGCGATACGCAGCGAAGCAGTGTTACAACCGGATGGCGATGTCGACCATGTTGCGTCGTTGCTGACGGCGCTGAGCGATGCCAAAGCAGAAACAGGTACGCCGTCGGTGATGTTGGTTGCCAGCCATATGCCGCTGGTTTCCGGTTTGTTGTATGCCCTGACGGGACAGGATCAGGGTTTTGCCACCGGTTCGCTTGTGGTGTTGGCGCGGGTGATGCCGGCGACCACCTCGCCGTGGCGGATTATCGCGCAGTTTGAGCCGGCGGCCTAACGAGCCGGCTGTTGCTAATGAGATCTGGCCTTTTGGTCGGAATGACGGTCACGACGAAAATAAATCATGCGTAAAGCGTCTCTGTTTCGTTTACTGGTATTGATGGCCATCAGTGTTGCCATCACCTTGTGGTATTGCCTTTGCGCGCTCTGGGTTGGTGCGACCAAGCGTGATCCGCGCCCCACCATTGATACGATTTGCCGGCGCTGGTCTGGTTATCTGGTGCGCCTGATCGATCTGCGCTGGCGGGTCGTCGGTGCGATGCCGGCTATCGAGAGCCAGCGCCGTTACATCGTCATGTGCAGTCATGCCAGTCACTACGACATCCCACTGAGTTTCGTGGCGTTGCCGGGCAGCCTGCGCATGCTG
Source organism: uncultured Kangiella sp. (assembly GCA_946481205.1). The sequence continues at coordinate 7,059 of CAMLNB010000003.1, forward strand.
GCCAAGAAAGAGCTGTCGCGGATTCCGATTTTTGGTCAGGCAATGCGCGCAGCAGAGTTCATCTTTATTGACCGCCACAATCGTGAGCAGGCCATGCGCGATTTGGCGGCGGCACGCGCCAAGATGGAAAGTGGCATTGTGTTGTGGGTGTCGCCGGAAGGGACCCGTTCACCCAATGGCGAGTTGTTGCCATTCAAGAAAGGCTGCTTTCATTTGGCGATTGATACTCAGGCACTGATCATTCCGGTCGCGATTCGCAATATCAGCAAGGTGCTGCCGAAAGGCACCTTTAATCTGAATCTTGGCGTCGAGACCGAAGTGCATATTGGCGCACCGATTGATGCCTCAAGCTACACCATTGAACAGCGACAAGCGCTGTCAGACCGCGTCGAGCACAGCATGCGCCAGTTACTGGGACAAACCGATAACGCTGCACGCACAGTGCCATTACGCGATGCGACCGCAGGAGGTCAGGTATGAGTCTGTCTGAGCATGACATCCGCCAAGCGGTGGAGGAGCTGCATACCGCGCAGGACTTCTGGCGTTGGGCCGCTAGCCGCTTTTCTGCGCATGATCTGTTTTACGGTCACGGTACGGTCAATGCGTGGGACGAGGCGGGCGCCTTGGTGATTCAGACCCTGGAGTTGCCACACGACTTCATCCAGGCGATAGCGAGCTGTCGGCTGACCCGCGATGAACGTCAGTTGATTGCCGAGCGGGTGGCCGAGCGGATCAACAGCCGTCGCCCGTTGCCTTACATCACAGGCAAAGCCTATTTCTGCGGGCTTGAATTCATTGTCGATGAGCGGGTACTGATTCCGCGTTCACCCATCGCTGAACTGATCCAGAACCGTTTCCAGCCTTGGCTGGGCGAGCGTGAGCCGCGGCGTATTCTGGATCTGTGCTGTGGCAGTGCCTGCATCGCCATTGCCTGTGCGCAAGCGTTTCCGGATGCCCAGATTGATGCTAGCGACATTTCCGGCGACGCGCTGGATGTTGCCGAACAAAACGTTGCGGCCTATCAGTTGGAAGAACAGGTCGCGCTGATTCAATCCGATGGTTTGACCGAGCTGGCTGGTGAACAGTACGACCTGATTGTTTGCAATCCCCCCTATGTTGATGCCGAGGATTTCGCTTCGGTGCCGCCGGAATACCAACACGAACCCGCACTGGCGTTGGAATCCGGCGATGACGGGCTCGATTTCGTCAAACGCCTGCTCAATGAAGCGCAGGACTACCTGACGCCCGGTGGTTTGCTGATCTGCGAAGTCGGCAACAGCATGCGCCACGTCATTGACCAGTTCCCGAACGTGCCGTTCACCTGGCTGGAGTTTGAGCACAGCGACGACGGTGTGTTTTTATTGTCTCGAGAAGAGTTGCGGCAGTATTTCAGTCGCTGAGAGCCGGGCTGGCCATTTTGTTGTTTAGGCCCGTGTGCTGGCAGGCAGGAGCGAAGTTTCGACCATGTCGCGCGATGAGTTTTCTCGCCTGTCAGCGTTCTACTTTTTCTACTTCGCGGTACTCGGCGCGTTTGTGCCTTACCGCGGCCGCTATTTCGATGCGCTCGGCTTCGACTCCTTCACGATTGGCTTGAGTACTGCCGCCATCTCGCTGGCAACCATTGCGGCTCCGTATGGCTGGGCAGCCATTGCTGATCGCTACCATGCTGGCCAACGAGTACTGCTGATTGGCGTTGTCATGTCCTTGCTGGCCTTGGCGATCGGTTTGGAGCAAACCGTTGCTTTGCCAATGATCATTGCGATGGCGCTGTACTCGTTATTTTGGAACGCCATTCTGCCGCAAGCTGAAACGCTGACGCTGTCGCGCACTGCCAAAACCGGCAGCGATTACAGTCGCATTCGTTTATGGGGATCGGTGGGCTATTTGTTGACCGTGTTGATAGTCGGCTATGGCGTGCAATGGGCTGGTGTCTGGATCATGCAGCCGGTGGTGCTGGCATTTACCGGTGTGTTGCTGCTCAGTGCACTGCTGTTGCCGCGGCATCAGCGCATTGATTTCGACATGCTCCGTCACGACACCTTGCGCGGGCGTTTGCGGCAGGCGCATGTGTTGGCCTTTCTCGCCGCAGCGATTCTGGTCACCATTTCGCATGCGCCTTATTACACCTTTTTTGATCTGTATCTGCGCGAACTGGGCTATGACCCGAGCCAAAGCGGTTGGTTGATCAGCCTCGGTGTGATCGCCGAGATCGGCATGTTTTGGTTGGCCAAGCGGATCATTGCCCGCTTCAGCTTCAAACGCTTGCTGTTGACGGCGGTGCTGATCAGTGCCGGGCGTTGGTGTTTATTGGCGTTGCTGCCGCAATGGCTGTTTGTGTTGCTGCTGGTCCAGCTGCTGCACGCGGTCAGTTTTGCGCTAGTGCATTCACTGGCGATGCATTTTCTGTACGGTGAATTCCCTGAGCATCAGCGCGGCCGCGCTCAGGCCATTTACAGCGCGCTGTCATACGGTGTCGGCGGCGCGCTTGGCAATGTGTTGGCTGGCGCACTCTGGCGCGATGGCGCAGGCGGCAGCGCGACCTATTTGATGGCCAGCGCTGCCTGTTTGTTGGCCGCGGTGGTCATGGCATTCGGTTTTCGCCGAATGGTGACGCGATAACTTCGCTTGAACGCTCAGCGTTGCCGCGATTCCGGGTGGCGCACTTCACCATGACCGAGCACAACAAATTTTTCGGCGGTCAGCGACTCAAGGCCCATCGGTCCGTAGGCATGCAACTTGGTCGTGGCAATGCCGATTTCAGCACCGAGGCCAAGCTCACCACCATCATTGAACCGGCTCGATGCATTGACCAGGACCACTGAGGCGTCCACCGCGTTCAGAAAGCGCTCGGCATTGGCGCGGTTGTTCGTGCAGATCACTTCGGAATGCTGCGAGCCGTGCTGACGGATATGCGCTATTGCTGCGTCCAGATCATCAACAACGCGAATGCTGAGAATGCGGTCGAGGTACTCGCTGTCCCAGTCCTCTGCGGTGGCGGCAATGGCATCCGGAATGAAGACGCGGCTGCGTTCGCAGCCACGCAGTTCAACCTGGCGCTGGCGCAGAGCGACGGCGGCGCGCGGTAACCATTCCGCGGCGATGTTGGCATGTACCAAGAGCGTTTCCAAGGCATTGCAGACAGCGGGCCGTGAACACTTGCCGTCGATCAGCAAATCGATGGCCATGGCAGCGTCGGCACTGGCGTCGACAAACAAATGGCAGACGCCTTTGTAGTGCTTGATCACTGGAATACGGCTGTTCGCAGCCACCGAACGGATCAGTTTTTCACCACCGCGCGGAATGACCAGATCGATTAGCGTGTCCCATTGCAGCATCTGATTAACGTCGTCATGACTGCAGTCGGTCAATACGCTGACGGCTGCAGCAGGTAGCTGCTGTGCGGTCAGTACCTGTTGCCACAGCTGGCCAATCGCGGCATTGCTGTGTCGCGCCTCAGAACCACCGCGCAGCAGCGCGGCGTTGCCCGATTTCAGACAGAGCGCTGCGGCATCAACCGCGACATTGGGCCGTGCTTCGTAGATCATCAGGATCACGCCGAGTGGTATCCGTTGTTTGAACACCTGAATACCTGATGCCGGTTGGCTGAACGGCCGGCGGGAACCGAGCGGATCGGGCAGAGCTGCGACCTCACGCAGGCTATTGCTCAGTGCTTGCAGTCGCGCCGGTGTCAGCGCCAAGCGATCAATGAGCGCCGCACTGAGCTGACGACTACGTGCTGCTTCCAGATCATGGGCGTTGGCCGCCAGCAGAGAGTCGCCGTGCTGGGCAATGGCATCGGCCATCGCCAGCAGGACAGCGTTGCGCGTTGCTGCGTCTAGACAGGCGAGAGTGGGGCTGGCCGCACGTGCCGCTTGCACCTGTGCTAATAGAGTGGCGCCGGTTTCGGTATCGAAGCTTTTCATAAGATTAACCAGCGGTTTGCGTGTCGGGAAACAACACCAGATCGTCGCGGTGAATGGCGCAGTCCTGGCCGGCATCGCCCAAAGTTTTGCTGATGTCGTCGCTGCGCAATCCGCGGATGCGGGTTAGTACCGCTGCATCATATTGGCTGATGCCTTTGCCAAGCCGACGCAACGGGCCAGCACTGTTGCAGACAATATCCACCGCATCTCCTTGCTGAAACTCGCCACTGACACCACGCACGCCCGATGGCAGCAATGAGGCGCCGCGATCACGCAGTGCATGCCAGGCGCCCTCATCAATTTCGATGCTGCCGCGGCTGGCCAAAGTGTGTTGCAGCCAATGCTTGCGTGCACGCAGGGGTTCACCATGCGCCAGGAAGAGCGTGCCGATGCAGCGGTTCGCCAGCAGCTGTTGAAACAGCTCCGGTTGTCGGGCATCACCGATCACCGTGGCAATGCCGCGCGCGGTTGCGCGCGCGGCGGCCTGCAGTTTGGTGATCATGCCACCGGTGCCAACAGCCGAGCCACTGCCGCCGGCCATGGCCAGAATGCGGGCGTCGATCTGCTCGACTGTGGCAATTTTCTTTGCGTCCGGAAACTGGCGCGGATTCTGTTCGTACAGGCCGTCGATATCGCTGCCGATGATCAGCAGATCGGCATCAACCAGTGCAGCGACATGCGCGGCCAGATTGTCGTTGTCGCCGACTTTCAGCTCATCGGTGGCGACGCTGTCATTCTCGTTGATGATCGGTATGCAGCCGAGGCTCAGCAACTCGCGCAGCGTGTTGCGGGCATTGACGAAGCGATGGCGATCTTGCAGATCGTCGGCAGTCAGCAGCAATTGTGCAACCGGGTAGGCTAGCTGTGCGGCCCAGCACTGCATCACCTGCGCTTGGCCGACAGCGGCGAGTGCCTGTTTGCGCACCAAGGTTTGCCGGCTGCGATCAGCTGCGTGCGGCAACAGTGCCCGACCGGCGGCGACAGCGCCGGACGACACCAACACAAGCTCACGATTTTGCGCGCGCGCGTCAGCAATGAAGCGGCCAACGGCTTGCAGATAGCGATCCGACAGGCCATCGCGTTCCGGTGCGATCAGGCTGCTGCCAATCTTCAACACGGCGCGATGCCAGTTCAATGTGCTCATGTAAACGTTCCCGGTTTCCGAGCGGATCGTGACTGAGATTGTCGAGTGCGGCAAATAACCAGTGGCTTGGTGGCCACGGCTCGGCATGGCGTCAGTGCCGACGTGCCGGGCGCAGGTGGGCGAACTCGCGGGCGGAGGCGATGTCGTCGAGAAAGCGGCTGGTGTCGCTGTCGGCCGGGCGGAAACTGGGCGGCACGTACCACGCGTTCTCGCGGCCTTTATAGGTCACGATCTTGTCGCGGGCACCCAGCATCCAGCGCGCCATGCGGCCAGGGACATGCCGCAGCGTGACAATCAGACAGGCCGGATCCAGGCGATCGGCCTGCACCTTGATGATTTCGAGACGCATGGCTCCTTAATCCGTAAGCCGCTTTAATCCATCACCATTTAACCCGTCGTCCGTTGTTCGACAAAGCAACGGAACAAACGCTGGACCGCACGTTTGACGGCTTCTGAATCGCGCTCGCGCACCGATTCGCGAATCTGGTTGATGGTCAGGCTGCCTGCTTCCACATCAATGCCTTCATGCAGGGCGCGAAAGCCCCGCAGAGTCAGCACCGCGGCGTCAATGCCTTCGATGCCGATGGTATCGCGATAGCGCAATACACCTTCTTCGCCCAACCAGACCAGCGCACCCAGACAGCGTTGATGCCGTTCGGACTGCACGCCGTACTCGTCCGGATCATCACCACCGGCGATTTCATCAACGTAAAGCGCGGCCGGACGCGGAAAGGTCGCGTACAGGCGAATCAGCGCGATGGCGACATCGCGATGGAAGTCTTCAATGTAAATATCACTCATCAATATCAATCAGCTAGTAAGGTTGCAGTAAGGACAAAAAACGCGTTGCAGTTCTGCTTCAAGGGATCTTGGCCATCAGGCCGCGTTCCTGCAATTGCTGCGGATTCAAACCGTAATCGCCCCGGCGCAGCACCCGGATGACCCGCGCCGCGGCGCTGCCATCGAGCGGTGGGTGCGCCAGATTCAGAATCTGTTCTTTGCGAGGCTGCTTGTTGTGATCGAGCAGCAACACCACGCGTGGCAGCATTGGAGAGCCTAGCGTTTGCGCCAGCACAATGCCGACTTCGCCGCTCGACAGCTCAACAATGCTGCCAACCGGAAACACGCCGATCATGTCGATGAAATGTTTCACCAGTGATTCGTCGAACTGTTTACCGCGACCGGCGTTGATCTCTTTCAGGGCTTCAAAAGCGGTGCGTTCGCCGCGGTAGACATGCTCGGCAATAATGTCGTCATAGGCATCGATAATGGCGGTGATTTTGGCAAACGGCGAAATCTGGCTGCCGGTCAGTTTGCGCGGATAGCCGCTGCCATCGACCCATTCATGATGGCTGTGCGCCACGTCGATGGCACCGTGGTACAGCTCGCGCGCTGACATCAGAATCACCCGACCGAAATCGGTGTGCTTGCGCATGGTGGCCAGCTCAGGTTCAGACAGCGGCCCTTCCTTGTTCAAAATGGCGTCAGGTATCTGCAGCTTGCCGACATCATGTAGCAGCGCGCAGATCCCCAGTTTCTGCAATTCGTCGCGCGGCAGGCCGAGGTGGCGACCGAAAGCGATCGCGAGGATGCAGCTGTTCAGGCAATGCTGCTCATGCGCCTCATCTTTTTTGCGCAACTGAGCCAGCCACATCATGGCATCCGGATTACGCAGTACGCTTTCAACTGTATCGCTGACGCCGTCTTCGATCGCTTTGACATTCAATACCCGCCCGAAACGGATGTCGTCGATAAAGCTGCGCACCAGACTGCTGCCGCGAGCGTGCACAGTGCGTGCGGCCGGCAATTCTTCTTCCACCGATTTGCTGGCGGCTGGCGCGGCTTGGCGCTGGAACAAACCAAAACCGGTGTTGCGGTCGAGTTTGTGCTCGCCACGATCTTTCTTGGTTTCCGGTAAGGCGCCGCGGCGCGGGTCGATGTAGACATAGCGGCAATGCTGCTGCACTGCCCGGATATCCGCCTCCGTGCTCAGCACGAAGCCCTGGATCAGGAACGGAGTCTCCAGCCATGGCCGATCCAGATCGATGACATACATACCGAGACGGAGGTCGTTGACCGAGATGCGATGGCGTTGGCTCACAGTGGCAGCGGTCCCATAGTGTCCGGAAAGCCTGCGGCAGGGGCGGCCGCTGCAGGATCGATACAGCCCGAAGCTGTACCAAAGTATACCTTCATTCTGGCAACCGGCCTGTGCGGCCGTTCCCGCCGCCAGCGCTTGAAACTGGCCAGGACTGCTCTGGTTTGGCCGGCCCCGGCCGCTTGGCGGATGCCCTGCTGCCGGGTCGAGCGGTATCGGCTAGAATGCCGGCCGTTTTTGGCCGTTACCGGTGACTTGCTGTGAGTCCTGCTGTACCCGATGCCGCGGCGCTGATCGCGCTGTTCAACGCCACCTTTGCCGACAGTGAGCGGACCATCCTCGTTGGCGGCGGCACCGAGCCGGAGTACCTGCCGGCCGATGCCGAGCAGCCGGCCCGGATCGTGTTTCGCGAGGACTATGCCTCCAGTGCGCTGCACGAGATTGCCCATTGGTGCATCGCCGGCGCGGCGCGGCGGCAATTGCACGATTTCGGTTACTGGTATCAGCCGGATGGCCGCAATCCCGAGCAACAGCGTGTCTTCGAGCAGGTTGAGGTCAAACCCCAGGCGGTCGAATGGGCGCTGAGCCGCGCAGCCGGTATCCGCTTCAATCTGTCAGCGGACAACCTCTCGACCGGGCCGCAAGGCAACGATGCCAGCGACGCGTTCCGGCACGCCGTTTTCACGCAGTGCCAGCAGTATTTCGCCGATGGCCTGCCATCGCGTGCGCAGCGCTTCTTCGACGTGTTGAGCCAGCACTTTCAGCCGGGCACAATCATTCGCGCACCGGATGCGCCGCTCTAAGGTTGACGAGAACAACATGCTGAATCTGGGCTTGGTGATCAATCCGTGGGCGGGCATTGGTGGCGCCGTCGCGCTCAAAGGCAGCGACGATGTTCGCGAGCAGGCGCTCGCGCTGGGCGCCGAGCCGCGTGCGAATGCGCGTGTTCGCACCGCGCTGGAAAAATTGCTGCCCTGGCGTGAACAACTTTGTTTCCATACCGCAGCTGGCGCAATGGGCGCTGAGGTGCTGCAGACACTGGGTTTTCAGCATCAGATTCATTATCAGCCGCCGGCAGTGAGTACCGCTGCCGATACCCGTGCCGCGATCAAGGCTCTGGCCGCGCGCCAACTGGGTTTGATTGTTTTTGCTGGCGGTGACGGCACGGCGCGCGACGTTTACAGCGAGCTGGACGCGCTCGGCGTTGCGGAGCAGGCGGCTGTGCTCGGGATTCCCGCCGGCGTCAAAATCCATTCCGCGGTGTATGCCGTCAGCCCGCAAGCAGGTGGCGAGGTGCTCGCGGACCTGTGCCAAGGCAAGCCGCTCGAGCTGACCTCCGCAGCAGTGAAAGACATCGACGAAGCGGCGTATCGTGCTGGCAGCGTCAGTGCGCGCCTGTTCGGTTATTTGAAAGTGCCAGCGCATCCGTTGTTGCAGCAAAGCAAGGAAAGTGCGCGAGCCGTCGAGCAGCAAGTGGTCGACGATATTGCCGAGCAAATAATCGACGAAATGCAGGATGATGTGATCTATCTGCTCGGTTCCGGCACCACGTGCATGGCGATCAAGCAGCGCCTGGGGATAGACGGCAGTCTGCTCGGCGTCGATGTCGTCAAGGCCGGCGAATTGCTGCACAAAGACGCGACCGAACAGGTGCTCTGGGCCTGTCTGCAACAGCAAGGCAAAGCTGCTTTGATCGTCACGGTGATCGGTGGTCAGGGTCATGTGTTTGGTCGCGGCAATCAGCAGCTGAGCCCACGGGTGTTGCGTCAGCTTGGCCGGCAGGCGATTACCGTTGTTGCCAGTCCCGGCAAGCTGCAGAGTCTTCAGGGCCGGCCGCTGCTGTGCGACAGCGGCGACCCGCAACTGGATCAGGATTATGCCGGCCCCATCCGGGTTGTGACCGGTTATCGCAGCGAGGCGCTGTATCCCTTGCAGTGAGCCGGTTTTGGCTCGCCGTGCATGGTGTTGCCCATGGCGAATGTGTTTCCAGCTGTTGCGGCCGGTGTCGAAATGCGCCGGTCGGCATGGTTCGGAATCCACTGGTTGAGGGTTTTTTCTCGGGAATTTCTGCAGTTTTCTGCACGCGGCCTTTAAACAAATTGCCGTAATCCCTTCATTGTCATGCAACGCTTGCCTGAGAGCATGGCAACACCGGAAATGATTCCGGGCTTGAGAGAAGGGAGTGCATCATGAACGTCATCAGCACCGTCGTCTTCGCCACTGCGTTGGTGGCGGTTTGCGATGTCAGCATGGCGGCCGAGCCGGCCGTAATCAAATCCATTCAACCGAAAGCGCAGCCAGTCAGCGTGGTGCTGAATACGCAAGCGGAACCGGCTGCCGATCAGCTGGTTGCCGATGGCGTTGCGCAGCTGCGTCACCAGGGCCACGAAGCGCTGCAACAGATTCAGCGTGATGCGGTCAATCGTGATTGGTCGCAAGCGTTCGAGTTGCCGCCACTGGCGATTCCTGAGGCGCATGCCGAGCGAATTGCCGACAACACCGAAGCGGGTCGTCAGGTGGCGTCGAAGTAACTACGGAAGCGAGCCGGATTGACCGCACGAATGATGTCACCCGGCATCGCTGGCGGTACTGAACAGAACTGTGCCGCCAGCAACTGCGCACCAGCGCACGCGGTCATTAGCGCGTGCGAACCATGGGCAAGGTTCAGCCAAACGCCAGCATGCAGCGGATGGGCGCCGATCAGCGGCGCGCGATCCGGTGTAACCAAGCGATGACCGACATCGCCTTGTACCGGCAGATCGTTTGACGCCGCAGCCAGCTCTGGCAACACTCGCGCCAGATTGGCGAGATTCTGCTGCTGACTTTCTGCTCGCAGCTGCGGATCAAACACGCCACCGTCGTAGCTGGCACCGAGCACATGACAGCCATGTTGAGCTGGCGTCAGATAGCCACCAAATCGCAACGGCAGTTTCAGCGCAGCACTGGTTTCGCTGGCCGGTAGCGTCGTGCTTTGACCGCGCACCGGGCGCAACGGTAATTTCGGTAGCCAGGCCATTACCTCAACGCCGGTGGCGAGCACGACCTGTTCAGTCGTCAGCATCGAGCCTTCCTGCAGATGCAGTTGTGATCCGTTTGCATCGGTTTGCAGCTGACTGACGCGAGCACGTGTGCGCACCGTGATGTTCGGATGCTGCAGCAGGGCACGACACAGCGGTGCCGGTGCCACCGCTAATGCCAAACTGTGCTGAATGCTTTGGCAATGCAGGGCAAGGCCTGCAGCGACTTGGGTTTGTTCTGCCGATAGCCAGTGAGCAAAGTGATTCAGTAAGCCCAGCTCTTGCAGCACCTGTAGTTCGCGTGCGACTTCATCGTCGTCCAGCAGGGTCAATACCCGGTCATGGTGGACAATGATTTCGCCAAGCGGATCACGGAGCGTTTGCGCCCAGTGCCTGAGCTGCAGAAATCCCGACAATTGCAGGCGGCTGCGCACATTATGATCGCGGCTCCAGCGTGGGCTGGCGAGTGCCAGTGCGTGCTGGCGCAACGTGCCGCCGGCGTTTTCCTGTTGCTCCAGAACCGTGACGGCGATGCCGTGCTCGGCCAGCGCGCGCGCCGTTGCCGCTCCGGCAATGCCGGCACCGATGATTGTCACGGTGTTTGCTGTAGTCGCGCGCTTGCTTTGTCTGACGGGTGTGGCCGACGCTGCGTTGTTTTCCGCAGCGGGGGGTGACATCTCGAGTGCGGTACTGCCGTCAAACTGTGCAATGGTCATATCGCGTTTGCGGCCAAAACCGGCAATTTTCTGCACGGTAAAGCCCGCCTGTTGTAAACCGCGGCGCACTGTGCCGGCGGCGCTGAAGGTGCTCGCTGTCGCGCCTGTGCGTGACAGCTGCCCGATGGCCGGCCACAGGCGTTCGGCCCACATCGCTTCATTGCGTGCCGGGGCAAAACCATCGAGATACCAGGCATCGAAACGCCAATCGGTTTTCGATAAGGCTGGCAAGCTATTGCCGATGTCATCGAGCAGCAGAATCAGTTCGACGCGTTGATCGAACAGCATGCACTGATGCCAGCCGCGCAAAGCCGGAGGATAAACGGCGAGCAAGGCTTGGGCGTAATCGGCGAGTTCAGGAAAGAAACTCAGTGCCTTTTCCAGATCGTCACGACGGAGCGGAAAGCACTCGGCGGCGACGTAGCGCAGTTTCTGCTTCGCACTACCGGCCTGATGGAGAAAGGCGCGGCAGGTCAGCAGAAAATTCAGACCGGTGCCAAAGCCGGCTTCAAAGAGCTGAAAAGCGTTGTGCTGTTCAAAATGTTTCGGCCAGCGTGCCGGCAATTGATTGCCTCGCAGATACACGTAGGTCGATTCGGCCAGGCCACCATCGCGGGAAAAATAAACATCCTGGAATTGCCGGGATCGCGGTGTACCGTCGGCTTCCCAATCAAGCTCGGCGTGGTCGACAGTGGCGAGTCCGGACATGGTAATGAGTTCGGAAGAAAGAAAGGGAGTGGTGCGCAGCAGAGGCTAAAGTCTGCTGCGCTTGCTGCTGGCGTTCAGTCGCGACCGATCAGCTTCAGGAATTCGGTGCGCGTTGCTTGTGACTTGCGGAAATAACCCAGCATGACCGAGGTGGTCATGGTTGAGTTTTGTTTCTCGACGCCGCGCATCATCATGCACATGTGCTTGGCTTCGACCACCACGCCGACACCTTTGGCGTGCGTCACTTCCATCACCGCTTCGGCGATTTGCTTGGTCAGGTTTTCCTGAATCTGCAGCCGGCGCGCGAACATGTCGACAATACGGGCAATCTTTGACAGGCCAACCACTTTGCCCGACGGCAGGTAGGCGACATGGCAGCGGCCAACGAACGGCAGCAGATGGTGTTCGCACATCGAATACAGCTCGATGTCTTTGACGATCACCATCTCATCGGTTTCGGATTCAAAAATTGCGTCGTTGACCACTTCATCGAGGGTCTGCTGGTAGCCGCGGGTCAGGAACTGCATGGCCTTGGCTGCGCGCATGGGCGTGTCGCGCAGGCCTTCGCGGTTCACGTCCTCTCCAAGCTGAGTCAGGATTTGGCTGTACAGGTTTGCAATTTGCTGAGTCGCGGGCGACGGCGCGGCTTTCTCGGACATGAAGACCTCGGCGAGCATAAAGGGCAGGCAGGGCGAAGGGGCGCTATGATAGCGCAGTCCGCCACTGTAAGCCGGCTCTTACGCGCCAACTGATGGGACGGATGCCTGTATTCCCGACAAATTTTCCCTGTGAGCCATGATGGACTGTCGTAGCGGCTGTGCCGCCTGTTGCATCGCGCCGTCGATTAGCAGCCCGATCCCCGGCATGCCGCATGGCAAGCCGGCCGGCTTGCCATGCGTACAACTCGATGAGCAGCGACGCTGCCGCTTGTTTGGCAAACCCGAGCGGCCGGCGGTTTGCGCCAGCCTGCAGCCCGCTGCGGAAATGTGCCGTGGCTCAGCAGTGGAAGCGATGACTTGGTTGCTGGAGCTGGAGGCCGCGACGGCGCCGTCACCGTAACTCGACAGGCGGGGCCGGTCAGCCGTTGAACTTGTCGGTCAACCGATGCCATCTGCCTTGAACATCGCTTTGATCCCGCGCAGTGCCTGCCGGGTACGCGCTTCGTTTTCGATCAACGCAAAGCGGATGTATTCATCACCGTATTCGCCAAAACCGATACCGGGGCTGACCGCGACCTTTGCTTGCTCCAACAGCTTTTTGGCAAAGGCGAGTGAGCCGAGCTCGCGGTATTGGGCGGGAATTTTTGCCCAGACAAACATCGTTGCTTTCGGAATGTCGACCGGCCAGCCGAGCTGATGCAAACCTTGGCAGAGCACGTCACGGCGCTTGCGGTAGATCTCGCAGATTTCCTGCACGCATTCCTGCGGACCTTCGAGCGCATGAATGGCGGCGACCTGAATCGGCGTGAACATGCCGTAATCGTGGTAGCTCTTGATGCGAGCAAGGGCGTTCACCAGCTTGGCGTTGCCGGCCATGAAACCGACCCGCCAGCCCGGCATGTTGTAGCTTTTCGACAGGGTAAAAAATTCCACCGCGACGTCACGTGCCCCCGGCACTTGCAGCAGTGACGGTGCTTGGTAGCCATCGAACACGATGTCGGCGTAGGCGAGGTCATGCACCAGCCAAACGCCGTACTCGCGGCAGAGCGCAACGATTTTTTCGAAGAAGCCATCGGGCACCGTCACCGCCGTCGGATTCGACGGGAAGTTCAGGATCAGCATCTTCGGTTTCGGGTAATGCGTGCGCAGCGCTTCTTCCAGTTTTTCCGGGAAGGATTGCGGGTCGGTCATCGGCACGCTGCGAACATCGGCACCGGCGATCACCGGGCCATAAATGTGAATCGGGTAGGACGGGTTTGGCACCAGCACGGTGTCACCACGATCGAGCAGTGCCAAGCAGAGGTGGGCGATGCCTTCTTTCGAGCCGATGGTAACGATGGTTTCCTTTTCAGCATCGAGCTCAACGTCGTAGCGGCGCTTGTACCAATCGGCAATGGCTTTGCGCAGCCGTGGCAAACCTTTTGACACCGAGTACCGGTGGGTGTCGGGCCGCTGCGCCGCTTCGACCATTTTGGCGACGATATGCGGCGGAGTGGCGCCGTCCGGGTTGCCCATGCTGAAGTCGATGATGTCGTCACCTTGACGACGGGCGGCCATTTTTAGATCGCCGATGACATTGAAAACGTAGGGTGGCAGCCGGCCCAGGCGGGGAAATTCGTTCATTACAGCTCGTTCCATGATGATGACCGGCCGATTCTAGGGAGCGATGACGCTGTGCAGCAAGCGACAGATTGGCATAACCGGGCAGTGCTTGTGGTCTTGACGTCGACCGCGGGTGGCTCGGTGCTGACGCTAATGCGGGAAATAAAAAAGCCCTCGCAAGCGAGGGCTTTGGGATGAAGCGGGTGAGGCGTTAGATAGTACGGCTCAGGCGCGACGGCGCAGGGCCAGCAGGCCGATACCGAGCAGCAACAGCGCGGTCGGTTCCGGAATATCGATAGCATCGTCAACCAGGTAGAAGGCGTGTTCGTTGCCGTTGCCGAACCAGTTGTTCAAGGTGCCGCCGAAGCTTTCGTTACCGTTGCCGCTACCGGTTGTGGTGACCCAGTAGATGTCGTCACGGGTGCTGTAGTCACCGGCGAGGTGAATACCGAACCAATAGGTGGTACCCGCCACGGCATTGAACAGTCCAGCAAAGTCGAAGGTGACCAGATAGCTGTTGCCGCCGCAGCACCACGGAATGCCGGAGTCGGAAACGTTGATGTTGCTGCCATTGCCGGAGGCGAGCAGGCCACCCGGTGCGCCGGCGGCGTCGGCAAAGAAGAAGTATTCGAGGGTGCCATCCCAGTTGCTGATGTCACCGAAGCCGGCGATATAAATGCCAGCACCGGTCAGGGCGGCGCCGCCAGCAATCGAGAAGTCTTCCGCTTGCAGCCATTGGGTGGCGTCGTTGCCGTCATCGGCGTTCGGCAGACCGTTGTCATACACAACCGATGCACTGACAGGTGCAACGGCCAAACTGGCGGTCAATGCGACCACCGCAAACATAAACTGCTTGGCGATATTCATGTTGCTGGCTCCCTCCGGTGATCCCGCAAATGCGGTTTGTCTGGATCGGAGCAAAGCCTGTGCCTGCCCAAGAAAGTGGTTAAAAAACAACCACTAGCAGAACAGAGCTCAGTCGCTATGGCAGCTACTGTAAAAATTGTCGACGCACCGATTTCCCGCAGGCAAAGCCAGGCTTGGCTGGCCGATACGAACGGTTCTCATCCCGCCGCAGATTAGGGCTATCGGCACGGGTGGGGAGTGCGAGAAATTGCGGTAAGGCTCACGTTGACGCTGACGTCTGTACAACAAAGGCTTGTTTTGCCTGCCGAGGATGCACAGAATCGAGCAGCCCGCTGATGGCCGCTGCGTCCTGCCGCGACGGCTGCGATCAGCGCGCCCAAAACTGACAAAAACGATCTCGCACGAATAACGATCCAGCAAAAAGGATGCGCCATGAACAGGCCCTCATCACATCGCCTCACCCGTTTCGCTTTGACTCCACTCGCTTTCACCCTCGCTCAGATTGGCTACTCCTCGGCTGCCCTCGCGCAAGAGCAAGCGCAAGACGAAGAGCGCGTGCAGGTGGTTGGCTCGCGCGTCGCCGTGCGCTCGGAGAACGAATCGGCAGTGCCCGTTGATTTGATCTCGGGCGAAGATCTGCGCAAGGCCGGCGCAACCGATGTCGGCAACGCGCTGGAGTTGATCGCGCCGTCGTTCAACTTTGTCGAGATGTCGGTGGCCGACGGCTCCGATCACGTCAAGCCGGCCATGCTGCGTGGCCTGGGTCCGGATCAGACCTTGGTGCTGGTCAACGGCAAGCGCCGCCATCAAAGTGCGCTGATTCATATTTACTCGGTTGGCCGTGGTACTGCCGGCACCGATCTGAACGCCATTCCGATGAGCGCGGTTGAGCGTATCGAAGTGCTGCGCGACGGCGCCTCGGCGCAATACGGCTCCGATGCCATCGCTGGCGTGATCAATGTTGTGTTGAAGAAGAATCTGGGTACCAGCATCAGCCAAACTTTGTCGACCACTGAAGAAGGCGATGGCGATACCAGTCTGACTGCGATCAACACCGGTTTCGGCGTCGGTGAGGGCGTGCTGAATCTGACTGCAGAATATAAAAAGGCCGACCCGACCAATCGGGCGCTGCCGGATCCGTCCGGTAACGAATGGCGCTTTGGCGAGCCGGATCTGGAGCAGAAGTCGGCATTCATGAATTTCGAGCTGCCGATTGGCAATGCCGAGCTGTATGCCTTCGGTGGTTACTCGAAGCGAGAAGCCGAGTCGGCCGGTTATGCCCGCTGTGATGAAAATGATCCGAACGCCGGCATCACCTATTGCCAGCCGATCCCGACTGCGGTCTTGGATGTGCATCCGAACGGCTTCCTGCCGCTGATCAATTCCGATGTCGAAGACAAATCCCTTGCCATCGGTTTGCGCTTTGGCATTGGTGATTGGAATGCCGATTTGTCCTTGGTTGATGGCGAAAACAGCTTTGGCTTCTTCATCAGCAATTCGCAGAACTTCTCCTATGGCTATGGCCCGGGCAATGACCCGGCTTCGGTGCCGACCAGTGCCGATGCAGGCGAGTTGACCTTTGGCCAAACCACACTGAACTTTGACCTGAGCGGCAGCGTGGATATCGGTGGCAAACTGATGTCGCTGGCGTTTGGTGCCGAGATGCGCAAAGAGGAATCGCAAATCACCGCCGGTGAAGAATATTCCTGGCAGTACTACGGCGATCAACCTTGGGGCTTGCCGGATGCCAAGCCGGGCATACAGGTGTTCCCGGGCTGGACACCGGCGCAAGCCAATGATCTGGATCGCGACAGTCGAGCACTGTATGCCGAGGCCGGTATCGAATTCACTGACAGCTTCCGGATGGAAGCGGCGCTGCGTCACGAAGACTATGATGACTTCGGCACCGATCTGAGCAGCAAGCTGGCGGCTTATTTGAGCCTCAGCGAGCAGTTCAGCCTGCGGGCTTCTTATGCCGATGGTTTCCGGGCGCCATCGCTGCAGCAGATTGGTTACAGCCAGTTGTCGTCGCAGATCGAAGCAGGCGGTACATTGATTTCCGGCATCTACGCGATCGACAGCGATGTCGCGCAACAGCTCGGTATTCCGGAGCTGGAAGCGGAAGATTCCGAGAGCTTTACGCTGGGCTTGGTGTCGCAGTTTGACAATGGCCTGGAAGCGACGCTGGATATTTATCAGATCGACATCAGTGATCGGGTAGCGATTTCCGGTTTGTTCCGCCCGGACGACCATCCGACGATCGATGCTGCGTTGCCGGACGATGTCGGTGCGGCGGCGTTCTTCACCAATGCGATTGACACCAAGACCATCGGTGCCGATCTGGTAGTGAATTTCCGCCACGAGGCCGGCGATGGCCGCATGGAATACACCTTCGCCTCAAGCTACAACAAGACTACGGTCGAAAGTGTCGACGAGCTGCCGGGTGTCCTGGCTGGTCTTGCCAACCCGAGCCGGGATTTGAGTGAGGTGTATTTTGATCGCCACGAACAAGCCCGGATCGAACGTTACTCGCCGAAGCATCGCCACACCTTGTCGGCCAAGCACGTGACTGATAGCTGGTCGTTTGGCGCGTCTGCCAACTACTTCGGTTCGGTCAAAACTGTTTACCTAGCCGATGATCCGACCTATGACTACACCGATGAAGGTCAGTGGATTTTTGATCTCAACCTCGGGTATGACTTTGGCAACGGCTTCAATTTGCGCGGCACCATCAACAACGTCGCTGACGAGTATCCGGAAGAGCAGCATCAGGATTGGAACGGTGTGACCTTGCCGTACTCGCTGGAAACCGCGCAGTGGGGCTACAACGGCCGGACCTATTCGCTGGTCGGTTCTTATACATTCTAAGTTGCAGCAGAAAAAGCCGCCGCAAGGCGGCTTTTTTTCTTTCTGGGATTATGCTTGTGCCGCAACGGTACAATCAGGCAGAACTTCGACAGCAACATTTGTTTACCGCTGGCACGAGGCTGTCACACCGAAACACGGCACAGTGTGAACAGGAAGAATCTTCAGGAAGCGCGTAGCAGGAGTGCTCATGCTGGAATTGCAAGCGGTCAGCAAAACCTATCGCAACCGGGTCAAGGCGGTTGATGAAGTCAGTTTGGCGATGGGCACCGGTGTGCTCGGTCTGCTCGGTCATAACGGTGCTGGCAAAACCTCGTTGATGCAAATGGTCGCCACGCTGACCAAGCCGAGTGCTGGCAATATCCTGTTTCGTGGTGAAGATATTGTCCGTAAACCGGATGCTCTGCGGCCACATCTTGGCTATTTGCCACAGGATTTCGGTGTCTATGACAATCTGAGCGCACGTGAGCTGCTGCAATACGTTGCGGCCCTGAAAGGCGTGCATGATCGCGACCGCATTCAATCCATGCTCGAGTTGGTCAATCTGCATCAGGTGGCTGATCGTGCGGCCAGCAGTTATTCCGGCGGCATGCGCCAGCGTTTGGGCATAGCTCAAGCGCTGATCAATGACCCGGCGCTGGTGATTGTTGATGAACCGACGGCCGGACTCGATCCGGAAGAGCGGTTACGCTTTCGTAATCTGTTGTCGGAAATCGGGGCCGGCAAGCTGGTGATTTTGTCGACGCACATCGTTTCCGATATTGCCTCGATTGCAACCCAAATCGCCGTGATGAAGCAAGGGCGTTTGGTCCGCTTTGCCCGGCCTGAGCAATTGATACACGAGGCGGTTGGTCATGTCTGGCAGCTGCACGCCAGCTCAGCGGAGCTGGAGCAGTATCGCAGCCGGTTCAAGATCACTCAGGCCAATCGCAACGGTGAAGACTGGGTTCTACGGGTCGTCCATCCCGACTCACCGCATCCGGATGCGCTAGCCGCGACGCCGGATCTGGATGATGTGTTCACCTGGTTGATGCAATACGGCAGCGCATGATCATGGCAGCGAATCGATTCTGGGCGATGGTCTGGCAGATTGCCCGCACCGAAATGACTTTGCGTCTGCGCCGGTTCAGCACGCTGATCATGGTGCTATTGGTTGTTGTCGGCGGTTTTTATATGGTGCCGGATCCGGCATCAGGCATGACGGTGATCAGCTCGAACGAGCAACGCGTGCTGTACAACTCGGCGGCGGTTGCGATCGGCGGTGCCAGTCTGGCGACGCTGCTGATTTCGTTGGTCGGCTTCTATCTGATCAGCAATAGCCTGAGTCGCGATGTTCGCAGTCGAATGGGCGCCATTCTCGGGGCGACACCGGTTAGCAACGTCGCCTTGCTGCTGGGCAAATGGCTGGGCAATGCTGGTTATTTGCTGTGTCTGGTGGCGGCACTGATTCCCGGCAGCATGCTGGTGCAGAGTCTGCGCGGCGAGGCACCGATCGAGTTGGGCCAGTATCTTGCTATCTATGCGCTGATTTTTTTGCCACAGGTGCTGTTCATTGCGGCCATCGCGCTGTGGTTTGAAACCGAACGTTGGTTGCGCGGCCGCTTTGGTGATGTGCTGTATTTCTTTATCTGGAGTGGCTTGCTGTCGATTATTGTCGGTGTGGGTGAGGACGCGCCGCTGACGATGCTGCAGGCCACGTTCGATCTGACCGGCATGGGGTTCTTGGTCGGTCAGCTTGCCCAGGCCTTTGGCACCTCGCATCTCAATATCGGTGCCAGTGATTTTGATGCGAACCTGAGTCCGATTGTGCTCGCCGGCATCGAATGGTCCGATGCGTACTTGCGTTTGTATGCGTTCGCACCGGCGCTGCTGCTGTTTGCCGTGGTGTTGCTAAGGTTTCATCGTTACAACCCGGATCGGGTCAAAGCCGATACCACAAGTGGCGGTGCTGGCTGGTGGCAAGGTTTGAACAAGCGTCTGCAGTTTCTGCGGCGGCTGTTGCGTCCGGTATGGTCGGTGTTGCCACGACTGCCGCAGCCAGTTGCACGGGTCGTAGCTGATGTACTGCTGACCTTGTCAGCCACGCCGATCTGGTTGCTGGTTTTGTTTGCCGGATGGTTGCTGGCATTGCTGGTACCAGCTGATGGCGTCGGGCACAGCCTGATATTGTCTCTTAGTGCGGGCGCGCTCGCTTGTGCTGAGCTCGGCATGCGTGATCGGCAATCGGGAATGTGGGCGGTACTGGCCGGCACGCCACGTTTGGCCGAATCCTTCCTGCGCTGGAAATTTGCCTCGGCACTGACAACGATAGCACTGTTTGTCGCTGTCAGTTTGCTGCGGCTTGCCATGCAAGCACCGATGCAGGCTTTCAGCCTATTGATTGGTGTTGTGTTCTGCGCGGCGGCGGCGCTGGCGTTTGCCGTGATCAGTCAAGGCGGCAAACTCTTTGCCGGTGCTTACTTGTTGTTGCTGTATCTGAGCTTGAACGCGACGAAGGAACCGATGTTTGATTTTGCCGGCATCAACGGTGTTGCGACGTCGTCGGTTTGGTTTGGCTACGGTGGTGCAGCCTTGGTGTTACTGGTGCTGACGATGTTGGTGCGGCGATGGCAGCGGATTTGATCGTACGCTCGGCAAACGTTGCTGACATTCCGGCGATTATGGCGATTCGTTTTGCGGTGCGAGAGAATCAGCTCTCTGATCCGAGCAAAGTGACGGCGCAGCTGTGTATCGATTATCTCGATACCTTGGGCCGCGGCTGGGTCTGTGAGCGCGAGGATCAGATCATTGGCTTTTCGTATGCCAGCAAGCAGGGTTCGATCTGGGCCTTGTTTGTGTTGCCGGCTTACGAGGGGCTGGGTGCCGGTTCACGCTTGCTGCGTGCGGCGACTGATTGGCTATTCGAGCAAGGCCATGACGCGATCTGGCTCAGCACTGGCGTTGATACGCGCGCTGAGCGTTTCTACGCAGCGCAGGGCTGGCAGCGCGGTGAACAGAAGGATGATGGCGAAGTCGTCTTTCGGCTGACGAGAACAGCGCCGGCGAGCGAATAGCCGTTGAAATGCAAAACGCCGATTCGGTGAACCGAATCGGCGTTTTGTTTTCTAGCGCGCCTGGAACGGAATCAGGCTTGGCCTTTCAGCGCCTGCACCAGCGGTTTGAACAGTTTCGGGTTGGCGCAGACGATGCCATTGGCGCCGCCAAAGTCAGTGCCGCCATGCATGTCGGTCACCAGACCGCCAGCTTCGAGCACCATCAGCGCGCCAGCGGCGGTATCCCACTCTTTGGTGCCGTATTCCCAATAGCCGTCAAAGCGACCGGCGGCGACATAGGCCAGATCCAATGCAGCACTGCCCATTCGGCGGATGTCGCTGCAGTTGGGATAAACCGCGTTGAATTCGTTCATGTACTTGTCGAGCGGCACCACACCGTGGAACGGAAACGCCGTCGCAAGCAGGGCTTCATCCAGGCGCACTTTGCCGGACACGCGCATGCGCTTGCCGTTCAAGGTGGCGCCGGCGCCACGCGAGGCGGTGAACAATTCTTCACGCAGCGGATCGTAAATCAGGCCGTGTTCAACTTTGCCTTTGATTTGCGCGGCGATGGACACGCAGAAATGCGGTAGGCCATGCAGGAAGTTGCTGGTGCCGTCGAGCGGATCGATGATCCAGACGACTTCATTGTTGCCCTGAACGCCGCTTTCTTCAGCGAGGAAGGCGTGATCGGGGTAGGACTTGCGGATGGTCTCGATGACGGCGTGTTCTGCCTTGTGATCGGCATCCGAAACGAAATCGTTGCGGCCTTTGGCGCTGGCCTTGAGCTTGTCGATGTTTTCCATCGAGCGGAGCAGACTTGAACCGGCGGCACGGGCGGCCCGTACAGCAATAGTAAGCAGCGGATGCATGGCAGAACCGTTTGTCGAAAGAGCAGGGAAGAGGTCGCTTCAAAAGCGGCGCGAATCATAGCAGAAGAACCGGGACCGGCCAATTTCCAAACGAGCTGCTAGAATGCGCGCCGTTCCGGGACGGCCAGCCGGCCGTTCCTGCCTGACACCTACTCGCCAGAGACGCTCACGCTCGTGCTCGACCAGATCCGCATCGTCCTCAGCCACCCCCAGCACACCGGCAACATCGGCGCGGTCGCCCGGGCCATGAAGACCATGGGCCTGACCGATCTGCGGCTGGTCAATCCGCGTGAAGCCATTGATGGTGAAGCCCGGGCCCGCAGCTGTGGTGGCTTGGATGTGCTGGAGGCGGCGACCATTCATGACAGCGTCGAAGCTGCGGTTGCGGGCTGCCGGACCGTTATCGGCACCTCGGCCCGGCTGCGTGGCCTGAGCTTTGAAGTGCGCAATCCGCGCCAGATCGCCGAATCCTTGCGTGATGAGCCGGCCGGCCTGCCGGCGGCGATTCTGTTTGGCCGCGAAGCGCACGGCCTGTTCAACGACGAGCTCGCGCTCTGCCATTACCACGTCTACATCCCGGCCAACCCGGAATACAGCTCGCTGAATCTGGCCTCGGCGGTGCAGCTCATTGCCTATGAGTTGCGGATGGCCACCGAAGCCGGCAGCCAGATCCCGCTTGAGCCGGGCGATCTGCGCGACCTGCCTGCGTCGGCCGAGTATATGGAAGAGCTTTTTGTGCATATGCAGCGGGTATTGCTGCAAGTAGAGTTCCTGAAACCGACCGCGTCGGAGAAGTTGTTCGAGCGGTTGCGCCGGCTGTATCTGCGGGCGCGACCGAGCCAACGCGAGGTCAACATCCTGCGTGGCACGCTGCGGTCGGTGGAGGAGAAGGTGACCGGCAGTCTTGCCAATGACGGCTCAGGCACCAACACGGCACAAATCGACAAGGAATAAGCATGTTTGCCCGGATTCGCGAAGACATCCGCAATGTGCTGGCACATGACCCGGCCGCTCGCAACGCCTGGGATGTGCTGACCAATTACCCCGGCCTGCAAGCGATCTGGTGGCAGCGTCTGACCCATCGGCTCTGGCTGTGGAATCTGCGCTGGCTGGCGCGTTGGATTTCCGGCTGGGTGCGCTGGCTGACCGGGGTCGAGATTCATCCGGGCGCGGTCATCGGCCGACGGGTGCTGATCGATCACGGCATGGGCGTCGTGATTGGCGAGACCGCCGAGGTCGGCGACGACTGCACCCTTTATCAGGGCGTCACGCTCGGTGGCACCAGTCTGCACCATGGCAAGCGCCATCCGACGCTCGGCAAAGGTGTCGTGGTCGGTGCCGGCGCCAAGGTGCTCGGTTCGTTCATGGTGGGTGATGGTGCCCGGGTCGGCTCCAACGCCGTCGTGGTCCGGGAAGTACCGCCCGGCGCGACCGTGGTCGGCATCCCCGGCAAAGTGCTCGGCGCTGAGGAAAGAAAGGAAGAGGGCTTCACCCCCTACGGTGTCGATACCGGTATGCGCGATCCGTTATCGCCAGCGCTGGCCAGCCTGCTGCAACACATTGCTACCACCGATGCCCGGATGCGGCTGCTGGAAACGGCGCTGCGCGGCAGCGGGGTGAATCTGGACTGCGCAGAGCTGCCGAGCTTGGACAAACGTGCCTTCCAACCGCTCTTGGACGAGCAGGATGCCAATGGCATCGACTATCAGATTTGACGGTTTAGCTCGAAGTTATTTGCTTAACTATATGTTTTTAATGGAGAAGATACAACTCGCTTCAGGTGGTATGTGAAGATTGCCGAGTGCGCAGATAATTTACTAAATCACTCGGTCTTTTGTATAATTGCCCTAGTTGCACACTCAGGCTTTCGAGCCTCCACCGCGATCGCAGGCCGATCGACCCGGACAGGGCAAACACCATGAAGCTGAGCACGAAAGGGCGTTACGCCGTCACCGCGATGCTGGATCTTGCACTGCACCATGACCAAGGTCCTGTTGCTTTGGCAGAAGTGTCGGCGCGACAGGGCATTTCGCTGTCGTATCTGGAGCAGTTATTTGCCCAGCTGCGCCGGGAAGGTTTGGTGACCAGCGTTCGCGGTCCGGGTGGCGGTTATCGGCTGGGTCGCGCGGCCGAGCAAATCAACGTTGCCGAAGTGATTGCGGCGGTGAACGAAAACATCGATGCCACCCGCTGTGGTGGCAACGGCACTTGCGATGATGGCGAAGAATGCCTGACCCATCGTTTGTGGTTGGATCTCAGCAACCAGATTTACAGCTTCCTGAGCGGCATCAGCCTGGCTCAGGTGGTGGCGCGCCGGGAAGTGCAGCATATCGCGGAGCGGCAGCACAAACGTGACGGCAAAGCCGAGCACGCGCGTATTGATCAAGCGCGACGGATCGCGATTGAATTTGACGAATCCACGCCCACCGTTGCCGCCCAGAGCGCGGCGACCGGCGTTTAAGGCGGAGTTGCGGCACCATGAAATTGCCTGTTTATCTCGATTACTCAGCGACCACGCCAGTTGATCCGCGTGTGGCCAGCAAGATGATGCAGTTCTTGACCGAAGACGGTCAGTTCGGCAACCCGGCTTCGCGCTCGCACAAATTCGGTTGGCAGGCGGAAGAGGCGGTGGAAGAAGCACGACAGTTCGTCGCTGAACTGATCAATGCCGATCCGCGCGAAATCGTCTGGACCTCCGGCGCCACCGAATCGGACAACCTCGCCATCAAAGGCGTTGCCGAGTTCTACAAGGACAAAGGCAAGCACATTGTCACCTGCAAAACCGAGCACAAAGCGGTGCTCGACACCTGCCGTTATCTGGAAGGGCAGGGCTATGACGTGACGTATCTGGATCCGGAATCGAACGGTCTGATTGATCTTGCCAAGCTCGAAGCGGCTTTGCGCCCGGACACGATTCTGGTGTCGATCATGCACGTCAATAACGAAATCGGCGTGATTCAGGATATCGACGCCATCGGCGCCATGACCCGCGCTCGCGGCATTCTGTTCCACGTCGATGCCGCGCAATCGACTGGCAAGCTGCCGATCGATGTTGAGAAAACGCCGGTCGATCTGATGTCGCTGACCAGTCACAAGACTTACGGCCCGAAAGGCATTGGTGCGCTCTACGTGCGCCGCAAACCGCGCGCTCGTATCGCCCCGCAGATGCATGGCGGCGGTCATGAGCGCGGCATGCGCTCCGGCACTTTGCCGACCCATCAAATCGTCGGCATGGGTGAGGCATACCGTTTGGCCAAGTTGGAAATGGCTGCCGAAAGCGAACGGCTGCTGCGCCTGCGGCACAAGCTGTGGGAAGGCATCAAGGATCTTGAAGAAGTGCATTTAAATGGCGATGCCGAGCGTCGTATCGCCGGCAACCTTAATGTCAGCTTCAACTATGTTGAAGGTGAATCGCTGATCATGGCGCTGAAGGATTTGGCGGTGTCGTCCGGTTCGGCCTGTACCTCGGCCAGTCTGGAGCCGTCGTATGTGCTGCGCGCTTTGGGCCGCTCCGATGAGCTGGCGCACAGCTCGTTGCGCTTCACCATTGGCCGCTTCACCACCGAAGAACAAATCGATTTTGCCATTGCCGAAATCCGCAAGGCCGTGACCCGCTTGCGCGAAATGTCTCCACTCTGGGAAATGTACAAAGACGGCATTGATCTGAACACGGTCGAATGGGCTGCGCACTAAAACGCATTGAGTTTTGACGAGGTGTACCATGGCATACAGCAATAAAGTCATCGATCATTATGAGCACCCGCGCAACGTCGGTTCGCTTGACAAGAACGACAACGATGTCGGTACTGGCATGGTTGGCGCGCCGGCTTGCGGCGACGTAATGAAGCTGCAGATCAAAGTCGGTAAAGACGGTCGCATTGAAGATGCCAAGTTCAAGACCTATGGTTGTGGCTCGGCGATCGCGTCGTCGTCGCTGGTGACCGAATGGGTCAAAGGCAAGACGCTGGACGAAGCGGCGCAGATCAAGAACACCGATATCGCTCAGGAACTGGCGTTGCCACCGGTCAAGATTCACTGCTCGGTACTGGCTGAAGATGCCATCAAAGCCGCAGTGGCGGATTACAAAGCCAAGCGCGATCAGAGCGCGAATTGATTGACAGCAGCAATTGCTCGCGCATTTGCCGGCGCGAGTAAGGAGTAGGGCGGTGGCCATTCATTTGTCGGACAGTGCAGCGGACCGGGTGCGCAAGTTCCTTGCCAATCGTGGCAAAGGGCTGGGCGTGCGTCTCGGCGTCAAGACCACCGGTTGTTCTGGCCTGTCCTATGTGCTTGAGTTCGTCGATGATCTCAATGAAAGCGAAGATGCCATGTTTACTGACAAAGGCGTCAACGTGATCATCGACAAGAAAAGTCTGGTCTATCTGGACGGCACCGAGCTCGATTTTGTTCGTGAAGGTTTGAACGAAGGCTTCAAGTTCAATAACCCGAACGTCAAAGGCGAGTGCGGCTGCGGCGAGAGCTTCACCGTTTGAATGCGCTGATGTCAGGGCCTGACTATTTCTCATTGTTTGGCCTCGCTGCCAGCTTTGCGATTGATCGCGATGAGCTGACGCACCGCTACCGCGAGCTGCAAAAGGCTGTGCATCCGGATCGCTATGCCAATGCCGGTGAATCCGAGCGATTGATGGCAGTCAGTCAGGCAGCACGTATCAATGATGCTTACCAGACTCTGCGCGACCCGATCAGCCGTGCCCGTTATTTGCTGCAGCAGCATGGTGGCAACTGGCAGGACGAGCAGACCATACAGGACAAAGCGTTTCTGTTTGAGCAGATGGAACTGCGCGAAGAACTGGAAGGCTTGCAGCAAGAGCGCGAACTGGACGCATTGGAAGCGTTCGCCAAACGGGTCCGCCAGCTGGAGCTGGGCCAGGAGCAGCGGTTGGCGCGTGAGTTCACCGACTTGCTGAATTTGCATCTGGTGCAGGGCCGCACCGAAATCCAAAAACTGATGTTCTTCCGCAAACTGCGCGAAGAAACCGAACACGAAATCAACGCCGTTTTGGACGAGGCTTGAATCACACCTGCGTTATCGCGCGAGTACGATAACGCACCGTGGTTCAGCTTGTCGCAAACGGTAATCGGCGCTGTCTTGGCGCCGGTTCGACGAGGAAGGCCATGCCGCTTTTACAGATTGCCGAACCTGGCATGAGCACGGCGCCGCACCAGCATCGTTTGGCGGCCGGCATTGATCTCGGTACCACCAATTCTCTGATTGCCAGCGTCCGTAGCGGCGTTGCCGAAACCTTGGCGGATGAGCAGGGCGAACACCTGCTGCCGTCGGCAGTTCGTTATGCTGCTGATGGTTCGGCGCAGGTTGGCCGTTTGGTGCGCGACAGTGCCGCCGAGGATGCGGCCAACACGCTGTTGTCAGTCAAGCGCCTGATGGGGCGCGGTGTTGCCGATGTGCATCAGCTGACCGGCCATGCCGCACATCAATTTGTCGCCACGGCGGACGGGTTGCCGGCGTTTGTCACGGCAGCGGGCCCGCGCACCGCCGTTGAAGCTTCCAGTGAAATTCTCAAGGTTTTGGCGCAGCGTGCGGAGAAATCACTCGGCGGTCCGCTACAAGGCGTGGTCATTACCGTGCCGGCCTATTTTGACGACGCTCAGCGCCAAGCCACCAAAGATGCCGCACAGATCGCCGGTCTGAATGTCCTGCGCCTGCTGAATGAACCGACAGCTGCGGCCGTCGCTTACGGACTCGATAGTCGTGAAGAGGGCGTGTTTGCCGTCTACGATTTGGGCGGTGGCACCTTTGATATTTCGGTGTTGCGTCTGTCGCGTGGGGTTTTTGAAGTGCTGGCCACCGGTGGTGACAGTGCACTCGGCGGCGATGATATTGATCAAGCATTGGCCTTGCATTTGGCCGCCGAGGTTCAGCAGCAAGCGGATGATAGCCGCAGCTTGCGCACGTTGTTGCAGTTGGCAAGACATGTAAAGGAGTGCTTGAGCAGTCAGTTGTCGGTCACCGTCAATGTACTTGGCAAAGGCGATGTGACGGTCAACCGTGAACAGCTCAAGCAGCTGGCGGAGCCGTTTATCAAGCGCACGCTCAATGCCTGCCGGCGTTGTCTGCGTGATGCCAATGTTGGCATCGAGGAAATCCGTGAAGCGGTTCTGGTCGGCGGTTCGACCCGGATGCCGGCAGTGCGTGAAGCTGTGGCTGCGTTCTTCGGTCGTGACGGTTTGACCACCATCGATCCGGACAAGGTGGTGGCCATCGGCGCCGCGTTGCAAGCCAATGTCTTGATCGGCAACAAGAACGAAAACGATCTGTTGTTGCTTGATGTGATCCCGTTGTCGCTCGGTTTGGAAACCATGGGCGGACTGGTCGAGAAAGTGATCCCGCGCAACACCACGATACCGGTGACTCGCGCGCAGGAGTTCACCACCTTTGCCGACGGCCAGACGGCGATGAGCATCCACGTGGTACAGGGCGAGCGCGAACTGGTGCAGGATTGTCGTTCGCTGGCCAAATTCACCTTGCACGGCATTCCGGCAATGGTGGCTGGCGCGGCGCGGATACGGGTTAGCTTCCAGGTAGATGCCGACGGCTTGCTGAGCGTCTCGGCGCAGGAAATGCAGACCGGTGTGCAGTCCTCGGTGCAGGTGAAGCCCTCGTATGGTTTGAGTGATACCAGCATCCGCGAAATGCTCGAAGCTTCGATGCGCAATGCGCGCGAAGACATGGCGCTGCGGATGCTGCGTGAGCAGCAGGTGGATGCTGATCGCGTGCTGGTGGCGCTGCGGGCGGCGTTGCGCGCCGATGGCGAATTGCTCAGTGCGGATGAGCGGGCGCAGTTGCACGCCGCCATGCAGGCATTGGAGCAGACTGCCGCAGGTACCGATAGCGCAGCCATCAAGACCGCGATTGCGCAACTGGATCAGCAGAGCGCGAACTTTGCCAGCCGACGCATGGATCGCAGCATTGCCGCCGCCTTGGTTGGTCAGCGCCTCGATCAGCTCTGATTGCTGACGGCAGAAACAATATGGCCGGTGTTGCCTGACTTGGCATCACGGCTTACATGATGAAGAGAACTGGTGTACAGACAATGCCCAAGCTGACGTTTTTGCCACACCCGGAACACTGTCCGAATGGCGCCACGGTCGAGGCCAAGACCGGCGAAACCATCCTGGATGTCGCACTGCGCAACAAGATCGGTATCGATCATGCCTGCGAAATGGCCTGCGCCTGTACGACCTGCCACGTCGTGGTCAAGCAGGGCTTCAACAGCCTGGCGGCCAGCGAGGAAGACGAAGACGATATGCTCGACAAGGCCTGGGGCCTGACGCCGCAATCACGGTTATCGTGTCAGGCGAAGGTTGGCGCTGAGGATCTGACTATCGAGGTGCCGCGCTACACCATCAACCTGGCGTCGGAACGGCACTGAGGACGGAAACATGGCCCTGAAATGGACGGATGTGCTCGATATCGCCATCGAGCTGGCCGAGGCCCACTCCGAAGTGGACCCTCGTTTTGTCAACTTTGTCGACCTGCGCAATTGGGTCATGCAACTCCCGGATTTTGCTGATGATCCGGCCCGCAGTGGCGAAAAAGTGCTCGAAGCCATCCAGCAGGCCTGGATCGATGAAGTGAGCTGAAAGCTTTTTGCCAACACGCTTGATTTCCGGAAGAAAATCCGTAAGATAGCGGCCTCTTCGCGATGGGTCGGTAGCTCAGTCGGTAGAGCAGCGGACTTTTAATCCGTTGGTCGCGAGTTCGAGTCTCGCCCGACCCACCATTCTTCAAACAAAAACGCTGGCAATCGCCGGCGTTTTTGTTTTTCTGTGTCAGCAATCTGCCGCTGGCCTGACCGGAAATGCCGTGAAACCCCTTGGCCTGTAAAATGGAAATGCTATTATCCGGCCGCAGCGCAGTTCCTCGCGCAGATCCAGGCCGAAACAGCGGCCATTGTTCTAAGGTATTTGAGTATGTCGAATCGCGAAAAAGGCACAGTGAAGTGGTTTAACGACGAGAAGGGCTTCGGTTTCATCAAGCGTGATCAGGGCGGCAACGACGTGTTCGTGCACTACACCCAGATCCGTGCGGAAGGTGGTCGTCGCACGCTGGCAGATGGTCAGATGGTCGAGTTTGTAGTTGGCCAAGGCCAGAAGGGTCTGCAAGCCCAAGACGTCACGGTGGTCTGAACCGCATTCGATGTCAGTCAAGAAAAACGGTCAGCATTGCTGGCCGTTTTTCTTTCTGTGCTTGTGGCTTATTCACACGGGATTTCGCGGCGAGCCAGGCCATGCCTGCGCTACGCTCCGCTGAGCGCAGATTACGGCGCGTCGGCGTATAATCCCGCCACCTGTTCCTCCTAGCTGCGGAAACTGCCATGAGCGCCGTGCCTGCTGCCCTCCGGCTTGAGATCCCCGTTACCCAGCCCCCGCGCGAGTTTGCTCCAGCCGAGCGCGAGGCCTTGCGTGAGCGCATCAAGCGTTTGTTGCGCGAGCAGGATGCCGTGCTGGTTGCGCATTACTACACCGATCCGGATCTGCAAGAGCTGGCTGAAGAAACCGGCGGCTGTGTTTCCGACTCGCTGGAAATGGCGCGCTTTGGTTACCGCCATTCCGCCAAGACGGTGGTGGTTGCCGGTGTCCGTTTCATGGGTGAGACGGCGAAAATTCTGAGCCCGGAAAAACGCGTTGTGATGCCGACGCTGAATGCGGAATGTTCACTCGATCTGGGCTGCCCGGCGGATCAGTTTGCGGCGTTTTGCGATGCTCATCCGGACCGCACTGTCATTGTCTATGCCAACACCTCGGCGGCGGTCAAAGCGCGTGCCGATTGGGTGGTGACCTCAAGCATTGCCGTTGATGTGGTGGAGTACCTCAGTGAGCAGGGCCAGAAACTGATCTGGGCACCGGATCGCAATTTGGGCCGCTACATCCAGGAGAAAACCGGCGCCGACATGCTGCTGTGGAACGGCACTTGTGTGGTGCACGACGAGTTCAAAGCCAAAGCGCTGCAGCAAGCCAAAACAATGCATCCGGAGGCAGCGGTATTGGTGCATCCGGAATCGCCGGAAGCTGTGATTGCGCTGGCCGATGCGGTGGGTTCGACCTCGCAGCTGATCAATGCCGCCAAAACGCTGCCGCACAAGCAGCTGATCGTCGCCACCGACGGTGGCATTTTCTACAAGATGCAGCAGGCAGCGCCGGACAAGGAGTTCATCATTGCGCCGACGGCTGGTGCTGGCGGCAGTTGCCGCTCCTGTGCCCATTGTCCGTGGATGCGGATGAACGCATTGGACAATCTGGCTGCCGCCTTGACGGAACCTGGCCACGAAATCACGGTCGATCCGGCACTGATCCCGGGCGCGCTCAAATCCCTACAACGGATGCTGGATTTTGCCCAGCAGCGCGGTGTCCGCTCTGTCGGTCGGGCTTGAGCGAGCAACGAAAGATCGTTCGCCAAGGGCTCAGCCGCTTTTTTCAACCATCACCCAACACGGAGCACAGCAGCATGAAGCACTGGTTTGCCGCCGCCACTTTGGCGCTGAGTTTTTCCGTTTCTGCCAATCCTGGCACCGATAAAGATCTGCAAGCTGCCTTGGCGGGCAGCCATCGCGATCCGGCCAATGTTGCTCGCGATGCTTTTCGCCATCCGGCTGAGACTTTGACGTTCTTTGGCATCAAACCGACCCACACCGTGGTCGAGATTGCTCCGGGCGGTGGCTGGTACACTGAAGTGCTGGCGCCATATTTGCGCGACAACGGCAAGCTGTACGCCGCGCACGCCGATCCGGAAACCACCAGCAATTATTACAAGCGTTCGCTCGCTGCTTACAAAGAAAAACTCGCAGGCAATCCGGCGGTGTACGGCAAGGTGGAAATGACCGTGTTTGCGCCACCGGCCAAAGTGGCGGTAGCGCCGGCCGGTTCGGCCGATTTGGTCGTAACCTTCCGCAATGTGCACAACTGGTGGATGCGTGGCGGCGGTGATGCCAATGTCCAGGCTGCATTCAAGGGCATGTATGACGCACTGAAGCCAGGCGGCGTGCTTGGTGTGGTCGAGCACCGCTTGCCAGCCTCGCGCTCCGCCAGCGAGCAGGAAAACAGTGGCTACATGCATGAAGCCTATGTGATCAAGATGGCCGAGGCGGTGGGTTTCAAACTGGAAGCCAAATCCGAGATCAATGCCAACCCGAAAGATACCGCCAATCATGAAGGCGGAGTCTGGGCATTGCCGCCGACGCTGACCAATGGCGACAAAGATCGGGCCAAGTATCAGGCCATCGGCGAAAGCGATCGGATGACCCTGAAGTTCGTCAAACCGGCCAAGTAAATCGTTGTCGTTTGTTCAAAACAAAAGGCGCCGTTCGGCGCCTTTTGTTTTTCTGATGCCATCCGTTCTGCGTCACAACTCGGTTTTGAACGGATTTGGCTTTTCGGTGCTGGCAACCGGTTGCACCGCGGTGCGATCGCCGGCTTCGCCAAGCCGCATACGCAGGTTGAGATCGGTTTTCGACTCGGCGTAGTGCAGGGCATCTTCGCGGCTGATGTGACCGGCCTTGTACAGATCGTAGAGCGATTGGTCGAAGGTGCGCATGCCATCGACATAGTTCTTCTCGATGGCTTTTGGCAGATCTTCCAGATAGCCCTTGTGGATGATCTCGGCGATATCAGGCGACATCATCATCACTTCGGTCGCTGGCATACGCATGCCGGTGCTGGATTTGACCAAGCGCTGCGAGACGATGCCTTTGAGCACCGACGACAGCTCTTTCATCACGTGACCGCGCATGTCCTGCGGGAACAGGTTGCGGATACGATCCAGCACTTGGCGACAGTTGTTACCGTGAATGGTTGCCAGCACCAAGTGACCGGTCTGCGCGTAGTTCAGCGCGTACTCCATCGCTTCCGAGTCGCGGATTTCGCCAATCAGGATCACGTCCGGCGCTTCCCGCATGGCATTCTTCAGCGCGTTGTGGAAGTTCTTGGTATCGACACCAATTTCGCGCTGGTCGACGATCGACAGTTTGTGATCGTGCAGGAATTCGATCGGATCTTCGATGGTCAGGATATGGCCGGTTTCGCGACGGTTGCGGTAGTCGATTAGCGAAGCCAGTGTGGTCGATTTACCGGAGCCGGTCGGGCCGCAGATCAGCAGCAGGCCGACCCGTTCCATGATCAGATTCTTGATCACCGGCGGCAGTTTCAAGCCGTCGATATTCGGGATATTCGACTTGATGTGACGCATGACAATGCCGACTTCGCCGCGTTGTTTGAATACGTTGACACGGAAGCGGCCAACACCATCAACGGCCAGCGCGAAGTTCTGCTCCCAATGTTCTTCAAATTCCTTGATTTGGCCCGGATCCATCAGGCCGTAAGCGATGTCCTTGATCGCGCCGGGCGGCAACGGGCCTGACCCCATCGGAGTCGACACGCCTTCGATTTTCATGTGGGGTGGCGCGCCGGTGCTGAAGAACAGGTCGGAGGCATTCTTCTCGGCCATCAGCCGCAATAACAGTTTGATGTCCACTTTTGGGTTCCAACAAATGAAGGGCAGGGGAAAGCCTTGGGAATATAGCAAAGGAATATGGCCAGCCGTTATCGGTACGAGTGTATGTTTTCTGGCCAGCCTCAATAACGGCCGCAAAGCGTTTGCCAAGCCGGGGTCGAATCGCTAAGCTAGCGCGCCTTTTCCGACCCCCATGTAGCAATGCGGCGGACTGGAAAAGGGCTGTCGGAAGCTCCATTTCTGACAGTGACAAGCTGAGATTCCGGAGAGGTGTCCGAGTGGTTGAAGGAGCACGCCTGGAAAGTGTGTATACGGTAACCCCGTATCGCGGGTTCGAATCCCGCTCTCTCCGCCAAATCTCGCTTTCCATTCCCCAGATTCGCTTTACCGCCGAGACGGCGACCGTTCAATGGCGGTCTGCAGGGTGCCCGCGCGACGCTAGATGGTGAACCCCGCCAGGCCCGGAAGGGAGCAACGGTAGCTGTTGATGCGTGCGCCGCGGTCGTGCTCTGCAGGCTGCCACCCAATCCCAAGCCCTTTTCAGCAAGCCGAGTTCGCGCCAGCAAGACACCCGTACCGTGGCTGCCCGTGGTAGCATTCGCGGCTCGTTCCCGGAACCCTGAATTGCTGGCGAATCCATGACTTATCAGGTACTTGCACGGAAATGGCGGCCGCGCCGCTTCGAAGACATGGTCGGCCAGGGCCATGTGCTCAAAGCCCTGCAAAGCGCGCTCGGCCAGCAACGGCTGCACCACGCCTACCTGTTTACCGGTACCCGCGGCGTCGGCAAGACCACGGTCGCCCGTATCTTCGCCAAATGCCTGAATTGCGAGACCGGCGTTACCGCCAGTCCCTGTGGCCAGTGCGCCGCCTGTCAGGAAGTCGATTCCGGCCGGTTTGTTGATCTCATCGAAGTCGATGCCGCGTCGCGGACCAAAGTCGAAGACACTCGCGATCTGCTCGACAACGTCCAGTATCTGCCGACCCGCGGTCGCTACAAGGTCTATCTCATCGACGAAGTGCACATGCTGTCCAACAGCAGCTTCAACGCGTTGCTGAAAACGCTGGAAGAGCCGCCGCCGCATGTGATGTTCCTGCTCGCGACCACCGACCCGCAAAAGTTGCCGGTCACCGTGTTGTCGCGCTGTCTGCAATTCCATTTGAAAGCATTGACGCCGGAGCAGATCACGGCGCGGCTGGACCACATTCTGCGCACTGAAACCGTGCCGTTTGAAGCAAGCACACTGCCGCTGGTCGCGCGCGCCGCCAATGGCAGCTTGCGTGACGCGTTGAGCCTGCTCGATCAGGCCATTGCCCACGGTCAGGGCGAACTGAAAACCGCCGATGTGCGCGACATGCTCGGTTTTATCGAGCACGCCTCGCTGGCGGAATTGGTCAGCGCCCTGTGTCAGGGCGACGTCGCCGCGGTGATGCAAGCCGTTGCCAATATGGACAGCTTTGCGCCGGATCACGAAGCGGTACTGGCCGAGCTGTTGAGCCTGCTGCACGGCGCCGCGGTGGTGCAGCAATTGCCGCAATCACCGTACGGCGAGCAGCCATTGTGCAAGCAACTGGCCGATGCCCTGAGTGCGGCCGATATCCAGCTGTATTACCAAATTGCATTGCATGGCCGGCGCGATTTGCCGCTGGCGCCGAGCGGTCGCGAAGGGCTGGAAATGACGCTGCTGCGCATGCTGGCGTTTCGTCCGGTCGGCGAAGGCGAGCGGCGCAGCACCGGCAGCGGCACGACGAGCAGCAAGTCGACCGCGAGTGCGGCGGTATCGGCTCGCGCTGAGCCAGAATTACAGCTTTCGTCGGCCACATCGGCAAAACCCGCACCGGCCGTTGCCGAATCACGTGCGCCAACACCCGTTGTCGCCAGCCAGACGAAACCGGCGCAAGTTGCGGTTGCTGAAACTGTTAGTGCCGAC
The DNA here is from genome assembly GCA_946481205.1 of uncultured Kangiella sp. Next base: position 41,981 of record CAMLNB010000003.1, read on the forward strand.
GCCGCTGTGGCCAATGCTGCTGTTGTCAAAAACACAGCCGTCGAAGCAGTCGCCAACAAGCATCTGCTCAATTCTGACAATTGGCATCAGGCTACGGTGCTGCAGCTGAGCAATCAATGGCTCGACTGGATTGATGAGATGAAGCTCGTCGGTCTGGCCGACAATCTGGCGCGCAATACCGCGCTGGTGCGCTGCGACGATGATCGCTTTACGCTGGCTGCCGATGCTCAGCGCATGGACATGTTGTCGCCCGTGCGGATGAAAGAAATTGAAACCGGCATCAGTACGCTGCTCGGCCGCAACATCACGTTGGTGCTGACCAGCGACATGCCGGCCGGGGCAATGACAGCGCGCGATCTGGCGACCCAGCGCGCCGCGGAAAAGCAAGCGGCAGCGGCAGCGGCCCTGCAGGCTGATCCACGGCTCAACGAGCTGCTCAATTTGAGCCAGGGCCGGATGTTGCCGGACACCATTCGCTCATTGCACTGAGCGGGCGGTGGCTGGAAATCGCGCAACGTCACTGTGAATCATTTTTGTAGATAAATAGCTTCTTGAATTGGCAAAGAGGAACACATCATGAAAGGCGGTTTGGGCAATCTGATGAAGCAGGCGCAGGACATGCAGGCCCGCATGCAGAAAGCGCAGCAGGAAATCGCATTGCTGGAAGTCACGGGTGAATCAGGCGCAGGCCTGGTCAAGGTCACGATGAACGGCAAGCATGACGTCAAGCGCGTCGAACTCGATGACAGCTTGATGAAAGAAGACAAAGAGATGCTGGAAGATTTGCTGGCCGCTGCCGTCAACGATGCGGTGCGCAAAGTCGAAGCTGCCTCCAGCGCCAAGATGAACTCGCTGACCGCCGGCATGGCCTTGCCGCCGGGCTTCAAGATGCCGTTCTGATCACGGAACTGGCTCTTCGCTGTGGGAGCGGCCTTGGCCGCGATTAATGGTTAAAGTAAATCGCGGCCAAGGCCGCTCCCACAAGTTTTCACTCCATCTGAGCGCCATGCGGTAAATGGAAAGCAGCTCCCTGATCAAGCAACTGGTTGACGCGCTGCGCGTGCTGCCCGGTGTCGGCAACAAATCGGCGACGCGGATGGCGTATCAGCTGCTCGATCGCAACCGTGCCGGCGGCCGTCGGTTGGCCGAGGCGTTGGTCGCAGCAATGGACGGCGTGCGCGATTGTGCGAGTTGCCGCACCTTCAGCGACGACGAGATCTGCGGTATCTGCCGCGACAGCCGGCGTGATGCCTCGCAACTCTGTGTCGTTGAAACACCGTCCGATGTGCAGGCCATTGAACAGACCGGCGGCTATCGTGGTCGCTATTTTGTTCTGCGCGGACATTTGTCGCCGCTCGATGGGGTGGGGCCGGAGCAGGTTGGTTTGCCGCAGCTGATTCAGCGATTGAAACAGGGCGAGGTCAAGGAACTGATTCTGGCGACCAACCCAACCGTTGAAGGCGATGCCACCGCGCATTACATCCGCGATCTGTGCGAAAACCTGCCGCTGACGATTTCTCGTATTGCCCATGGCGTGCCGCTCGGCGGCGAGCTGGAGTTTGTCGATGGCGGCACGCTGGCGCATTCGTTTGCCGGCCGTCGGCCATTCAAGTAGCGGCAACAGCTCATCGTCAACAAGACAGCCATGACCGATTCTGCCCCAAAGTTTGCACCGCTGAATGCGCTGGAACAAGCGCTGCTGGACACCCAGGAAGGGCGCCTGCCGCCGGCTGCTTTTTTCCAGCGGCTCTGCGACGCGCAGGTGTTCATCCTGATCGACAAAGAGATACCGGAGAACGGCGTCTGGACCCCGGATATCGCCCTGTTGGTGCTAAACAGCCAATCCGGCATTCCAGTTGTGGCGATGTTCACCGCGCCGGAGCGCTCGGTGGCGTGGCTGGCGCAGGCGCCGGCGTTCAAGTTCGGCTTGCAGATCGATTTTCGTTGGCTATTGAACG
>CAMLNB010000004.1 GCA_946481205.1 uncultured Kangiella sp.
GTCGAGGATGATTTGTCGGGTCATCTTTTTCTTTCCGGTTCTAACGCGCTATCGAGAGCGATGTGTTTGTTACCCTCCTTGTCAAGGAGGGGTTAGGGGTGGTTTCGGAGCCGCAAAGGCTCCGTCGAGTTAACACCACATCTTGCTATTGATAGTCTTCGCCGATTGTAAGAGTGCGCTCGACTACCAGCATTGCCGGGTCTCGCCCCGGCGGGCGAGGTACTTTTCTTGACGCAAGAAAAGTACCCAAAAGAACATTGCCCGGCTCCGAGCCGTGCTTCGCACGGTTCCCTGTGCTGCTCATTCCGTCTGGGGCTTTTCTGACAGTACATCCTTGTACAGTCAGAAAAGGCTTCGGCTTCCTGCCTCGCCCCTTCGCTGCGCTACGGGCTGTTAACCCAGACTCCACTGTGCTGCTCGGCTCGTCGAACGGGCGACAAATGCACGCTTCGCGCAAAAACAAAAACAACTACACCAGCAAATCCGTCACTTCCGTTGCCGGGACATTGCCACCTGCCGCCAATACCAATTCGACACCGCGATTGGCCAGCTGATCGGCGTGTTCGTTTTCGGTGTGGCCTTGATGACCGCGGACCCAGTGCCAGGCAATTTGATGGCGTTTGATTTCTTCTGCCAGCGCCTGCCAGAGATCCTGGTTCTTGACCGGTTTCTTGTCGGCAGTGCGCCAGCCGTTGCGCTGCCAGCCGGCCATCCACTCGGTGACGCCGCGGCGCAGGTATTCCGAATCGGTGGTGACGTTGACAGCGCAGCTTTTTTTCAAGGCTTTTAGCGCTTCGATGGCGGCCAGCATTTCCATCCGGTTGTTGGTGGTCAATAGCTCGCCACCACACAGCGATTTTTCATGCTTGCCATAACGGAGCAAGGCGCCCCAACCGCCGGGGCCCGGGTTTCCCTTGCAGGCACCGTCGGTAAAAATGTCTACATGCATTCGTGTTCTGCTGTCTTCTTGTTGGTTTAGTCGTTAACCGTTCGCCACATCTGCTCACGTCGCGATGCCGGCGTGACCACCCCAGCGACCGGCAAGGCCATCAGCCGGCGTTTGGCCAACCGTATCGGCGTCAGCGGCAATACCCGCTTTTGCGCGGCAATGACATACAGCGCGCCGCTGTTGGGCCAGGCGTGCTGGCCCACCCGGTCCAGAAAGCGCCAACGCCGTTGCCAGGCTTCGCTGCGCAGTGGCGGCAGGTGGTGATGGTAACGGCTCAGCGTGACTTCGAAATCCAATAATTTCAGCCAGTCGGTAATACGGCCGGCGGACAGAAATCGCGCCTGCCACGGCGGCGTTTTTTTCGACAACGGCCGGCCTGCCAAGGCCCGACGCGCGCCCCACAAACTCCACGGATTGAAGCCCGCAATAACCAAATGGCCGTCGCCAATCAGCACACGTTGCACTTCCCGCAGCAGCGCGTGCGGGTCGGGGCTGAATTCCAGCGTCAGTGGCAACACGGCCACGTCGATGCTGTCACTCTGCAGCGGCAAAGCTTCGGGCTGGGCTCGCAGCGGATGCGCCGCATCGCTACCCAACGACCAGTGGTGACGAACCGGACAGCCGCTGACATCAAGCGTACCGGCGTAGGCACCAAGACTCAGCAAGTGGTAACCGAAGGCGCACTGCAGATGGGCAGCCAGCTCGGTTTCGAGCGCGCGTTTGAGTTCGGCGCCGGCCGGTAACTGTTGCCAGGGACAATCGGTGTTGGTGAGGCCAGTGACGGAAGCGATCATGGGTTTCGCACCTGTGTCACACTGCCGCAGAGGTGTTGCGATGCTGCATGTTACCGGAATTCCGGCGTTCGAGGACAACTACATCTGGCTGCTGCAGCGGCCCGGTGACGCGCGCGTGACGGTGGTCGATCCCGGCGATGCGGCGCCAGTGCTGCAGCGGCTGGCGGCTGAACAGCTGACGCTGGACAGCATTCTCGTCACCCATCATCACCGCGATCATATCGGCGGTGTCGCGGTATTGAAGGCCGCCACCGGCGCGACCGTGTACGGCCCGGCGCTCGACCGCATCGCCGACTGCGATGTCGCGCTCGGCGAAGGCGATACCGTGACGCTGCCGGCGCTGGCACAGCGTCTTGAGGTGCTGGCGGTACCCGGTCATGTCCGCGAGCACATCGCCTTTTATGGTGACGGCCGCCTGTTCTGCGGCGACACGCTGTTTCTGGCCGGGTGCGGTCGGATCTTTACCGGTACGGCAGAGCAGCTTTTCAACTCCCTGCAACGGCTGAGCCGCCTGCCCGCCGATACCCGCATCTACTGCACCCACGAATACACCCAGAGCAACCTGCGCTTTGCCCGGGCTGTCGAGCCCGAGCATGCCGGCCTGCGCGAACGCGAGCAGCGCACCCTGGCTTTACGCGCGCAGGGCCAGCCCACAGTACCGGGGCTGCTGGCAGAGGAGCAGCAGACCAATCCGTTTCTGCGTTGCCACGAGCCCGCGCTGCAACAGGCGGTCTCTGCTGAAACCGGCGTACCGTACCACGACGCGCTGGGGTGTTTCATTGCGCTGCGGGAATGGAAAAACCGCTTCCGATAGCATCCGCGGCAGCCTGCCACACCGCCACGCCAAGCCTTTGAAGTGGCGGAAAACTTTGACAGTTCGATGACCGTCTTCCTACCATAGCCACCGGCCGCCACAGCCATGCTGGGCGCCTGTGCCAGACTTTCTTCCACCCGCCACGTTGTCTTGCGGCGGGTTTTGCTCAATAACGGAGACGACACATGCGCCGAGGCCTCTGGGCTGCCGCCAGCCTGCTGTTGCTGAGTGGTTGCCAACACCTCGCCACCGATGCTGGCAATGACACCTTGCCCGCCCCGCTGCCCGAAACCCCCGCTCACATTCCTGACGAAGCCATTGCCAGCACCGAACCGGTCGTGGTTGATGTCCTGCCGGCAGAACCGGTTATCGAAGAAGCCACGCCGCCACCGGTTGGTGATTTGTGGGAACGCATTCGCGGTGGGCTGCAATTCGCCACGGTTGAGAACGACGACGTGCTCGCCCAGCGCGCGTGGTTCGAACGCAACCAGGAATATATGGATCGCGTTTCGCTGCGCGCGCAACGCTACATGCACCACATCGTCGAGCGCATCGAAGCCCGCGGCCTGCCAATGGATCTGGCGCTGCTGCCAATCGTCGAAAGTGCGTTTCACCCGTACGCCTATTCGCGCAGCCGCGCCTCCGGTATCTGGCAGTTCATGCCGCGAACCGGCAAAGGGTACGGCATGGAGCAAAACTGGTGGCAAGACGGTCGCCGTGATGTCATCCGCTCTACCGATGCCGCGCTCGAATACCTGACCCGACTGCATCGGATGTTTGATGGTGATTGGCTGCTGGCGCTGGCGGCGTACAACGCTGGTGAAGGCAACATCATGCGCGCCATCAAAAAGAATAAACGCGCTGGCAAGCCTACCGATTTCTGGTCCTTGAAACTGCGCCGCGAAACCAGTGCCTACGTGCCGAAGATGTTGGCGCTGGCACAGTTGCTGCGCGAGCAGGACAAATTCGCGCTGCGCTTCCAACCCATTCCGGATCAGCAGTACTTTGCCCAGGTGCAGGTTGGTAGCCAAATCGATCTGGCCTTGGCCGCCGAGTTGTCCGGCACTTCGGAAGACGAGCTGTATCAGCTGAACCCGCAGTTCAATCGCTGGGCCACCGATCCAAAAGGCCCGCATTACTTGCTGGTGCCACTGGCCAATGCCGAACGTTTTCAGCAGGCACTGAACGAAACGCCGCACGAAGAACGCGTCAAGTGGGCTTCGTACACGGTCAAGAGTGGCGATAACCTTGGCCGCATCGCCAAGCAGTTCCGCACCAGCATTGAGTTGTTGCGGTCGACCAACAAGATCAAAGGCAACAGCATTCGGGTCGGTCAGCAATTGCTGATCCCGAAAGCCGGCAGCAAAACCGAAGTGCCCGGCACACTAGTCGCCAGCTTGAGCCCGCGGCAAAAAGCCGAATTGAACCGTGTTGCCAGCCAGCGCGAAAACGCCAGCGAGTATCAGGTCGAAAAGGGCGATACGCTGTGGTCGATCAGTCGCCGTCACAATATGAAGCTGCAGGAGCTGCTGGCACTGAACGATCTGCACAGCAAATCAGCGCTCAAGCCGGGTCAGATCCTGAAAGTCAGCGGCGGCAGCCGCGCCGCGGAAACCGCCGAGCCGGCTGAAGAAGTCGTTGCCACGCGCGTCAGCAACAACCCGAATCTTGGCAATCGCAAAATTCAGTACACCGTTCGCAGCGGTGATTCGCTGGCGCGCATTGCGCAGCAATTCGGTGTCAAGGTGGCGGATCTCGGTCGCTGGAACAATTGGCCGTTGACGCGAGTGTTGAAGCCGGGTCAGCGGCTGACCGTTTATGCCGATCTGGCCCAGGTCAACGGCGGTTGATCAGCGCACTCGGGTAGCACAATATTCAACAAATAAGAAACCAATAAAAAACGCAGCTCAGGCTGCGTTTTTTATTGGTGGATCGACTAGCTGTTATGGCGCTATAACCGCGCAGCGCTGGTGGCGGCTGGTTCTTACTTTGCGGTCACTTTCAGGCACAGTGCCGCCTGCGAAACAAACAGATCGAAGGCTTCTTGATCCGCCGCCGTCAGGGGCTGCTCGGCGCGATCGGCATAGACAATGCCAATCACTTTGTTGTTGACGGCCAGCGGCCCCAGCAAGCAGTCCACCGTCGCGCACTGTTTCAGAATCAGTTGAAACGCATGCCTGTCGCTGTCACGCCACGCCCACATTGACTGACCGGCCACTACGGTCTGAAGCACCGGCACATCGGCCAAGGCAAAACGGAAGCGGCCCAGCACATTGCTGACTGGCCATTCGACGACATACTTGCCGATCAATTCGGAACGCGGTGGATTCAAGAGCGCGATCAAGACCCGCGGCAATCCGGCGCCACGATGCAGACCTTCGAGCAGCAATTGCAGCACCAGATTGATATCGATCTTGCCGCTGCTCAGCGTGTTCAATTCCCGCAAGATGGCCAGCTGCAATTTCAGGTCGGGCTCGCCCGTGAAGGCATCGGCTGCCGGCGCCGCCTGCTCTTCCAGAGCAGCGGCATCCACTTGAATATGCCGAACCAACTGGCCGGCACCGCAGGCGCGCAACACATCGGCGGCACGCTCACCGGCGGCCTTCATGTGGCTGCGCAGCTCCACTTCGCTTTGCCCGGTAAAGGCCAGCAACGGCGCCAGCTGCTCCGAGCTGATTTTGTCGTCCAGCAAAGCCGGCACCAGTTTGATGGCATCAAAGGCATGGGCAACGCATTGTGCTGCTGGCGAGGCGTCACGACTGCGCAAGCTAGACAGCAAGGTATCGCTGACACGCCACTCCTGAGCCAAGCCCCAGGTCAGCTGGCGCAAACGAAAACCGAGCACCTTCTCCTCGGCTTCATCGGACGTAGTACCGGCCTGCAATTGCTGCTGCAGTCGCAGCGCATAATCTCCCCCCACCGCCCAGAAACTGAGCTCACCGATACGCGAGAGCAAAGCGGCGATGAAGATCTCCTCGACGTTGCTTTCCTTGCGCAGCAAGGCCAGCTCACGCGCCTGCATCGCGGCATGAAAGGCGTCGGCGACCTCCTTGCCCAGCTGCGGGCCGGTTTCCCGGCTCAGCAATTCGTCCAGCAACAGACTGGCAACGCAAATGGAGCGCAAGGTCTGGAAGCCGAGCACAATCACCGCCCGGCTGACGGTATTGATACGCTTCTGAGAGGGATTGTAGTACGCGCTGTTGGCCAACCGCAGAATCTTGGCCGTCATGGTCGGGTCGCGCAGAATGACCCGGGTCAACTCGGCAGCGTGACTCAGCATGAACTCGTTCAACGCCGAGATCTGCTGCAAGGTCTGGCCAAAGGCCGGCATTTCCGAGCGGGTGATATGCGTCACCCACTCTTGAACCGTTCGGGTCATGCCAACTCGCTCCCCAACGACATCTGTGACAAGTATGGCGCAGCACCAATAAAAAACCCCGCAATGCGGGGTTTTTTATTGTAGAGCGAACGCTACCTACTGAAACAATCCCATCATTCGCTAGCAACGCGCTTGCTGTTGATGAAGTTGATCCAAGATGAGGCATTGTTACGGTACTTATCGTATTGGGTTGCCTTTTCCAAACTCGAAAGTGCCTGCTGTGCTTTGCCTTGGCTGTATTGTGCAATTCCGAGGTTCAGGTAAACGCGACCGGGGTCTTTCAATCCCCCCTTTTCCAAGGCTTTGCCAAAAGCTGCTGTAGCATCCGCCCACTTTTCATCTTGAGCAAGAATTTCGCCCTGATACAGATAATAGGTACCGTCCGTTACGAACTTTGCAGCCTCTCCGTAAGCAGCAACAGCTTTACTGGACTCCCTGGCAACGCTGTAATTCTGAGCGATACTCCGCCAGTTCCGCTCATTTGACGGTACCTGATTAGCTGCAATCGCTTTTTCCAGAATCTGCGCCGCTTTCAGCGGAGCGCCATTATTTGCATACAAACCAGCAAGATTCTTCAAATGGCCTTCTTGATCGACATGACCTTTCAAGTAAGCCAAATCAAGTATTGCTAGGGCATCAGCATCCTTTTCCTGCTGCAGATAGATGGAGGAAAGCTGCAGCCAGAGGTTTTTGTCGTCAGGAAAACGTTCCAGAGTTTCCTTCAGCACAACGCCTGTACCCTCAAGATCCTTCAGCTCCAAATGAGCGGAAGCCAGCATTTGGAGCCACGGCTTTTTCGGCACAGAGGATTTGCTGATCGCAATATACGTAGGGCAGATCGCTTCCTGATAACGGTTCAATTGAAAATAGATACTTCCCAAGAGTACGTACATATCAGCCTTGGCGTCGGGAGCGTACTTGAAGTAATCAAGTGCCGCCTCCAATGCCTTAGCGTTATTGTCCGCAGACATGTAGAAGTAAACTAAATTCTGGCGAAGTTGAAGTTCCTGAGCTTCTTGCAGAGCCTGTTTATCAATTGCAGCTTTCGCCTGCTCAATTGCTTTCGGCCATGCCTTCTTATTGGCATAGATGAAAGAAATTTGCATACGAACCCACGCATTCTCGTAGGGTTTACCATCTGTGCGTTCGATCAACGGCAGCAGCATGGCCAAAGCTTCATCGTGTGCTTCGCGACCCAGAGGTTCTTGCGCCTTCTGCATCTGCTTGTAGACATACTCGTCTGTCAAGCCGAGCTTGCGCTTTTCCTTATTTGGGTCGATCTGCGGCGTAATCGGCTTGCAGCTGGCGGTGTAGCGTGTATCAAAAGCCGCCTCAACTGTACCCGACATGGCGAGGACAGAGACAACAGCTACCACAGCAGCTACTTTATTGAAAATGTTAAGCATCGGTTACGTCCCTCGCGATCAGCTTTCGTCAAGTTTGAAGTCGAGGCAATACTTCGCACCTGGCTGAGCAGTTGGCTTACCGTCAACTACTGCCGGGCGGAACTTCCACTTCTGGATAGCTCGACGTGCTTCCTGATCGAACACTCGACGTGGCTTGGCATCATAGATGTCAAGGTCACCGACCGAGCCGTCTGGCTGAATGGTAAACCGAAAACAAACAAAGCCAGTAATGCCGTCACGAGCCGCTTCGGTTGGGTAACGTGGCGCCAAAGTCGCGATTGGAATTGCCATACCATCACCCGTGCCCACACCGCCACCAGTCATCAAATTGACTGCACCACCAACCACACCACCCAGCGCTGGGCCTTCGCCGGTCCCTAACTGTGATGTATCGAGCTTCAGATCCACCATCGTGGCGACTGGTTTCTCATTGCTTTGCACTCGCTCCGCACTCGGCGGCGGCGGGGTCTTCGGTGGTTCCGGTTTGCGCGGGACGCGGCGTTCTTTTTCCTTGATATCGGACTCGGACTTGGTCACCGAAAATTCGATAACTACCTTCTCGGAATTATCGACTTTCGACTCGCCAAAGGTCACCAGACTCGACATCAGCAGCAACAAAACGATGGCGATCACCACACCACCGGCCAAACCAATCAATAGTCTGCCCATGGCTCACTCCACCCCTGCTGCGACGGAAACATCGGTGATGCCGGCGGCACGGACTTGGTCCATCACCGACACCACAACGCCCGACTTGGAACGACGATCCGCCTGAATCACCACCGAGCCTACCGGCACTTCCTGTTTCAAACGTTCAATATTGGCGCGCACTGCGCTGAGCTCAACCGGGCGCTTGTCGACCCAAATGCTGTTCTCGGCGGTAACGGCGACAAAAATATTGGCTTCAGGCCGCGCCGTTGCCGTGTTAGCGACCGAGCGCTGCACCGACACACCGGCTTCTTTGACGAAGGAAGCGGTCGTAATAAAGAAAATGAGCATGATGAAGACGACGTCCAGCATCGGCGTCATGTCGATCTGTGCGTCTTCGGTCTGCCCACGTTGTTTTCTGGCCATGCCTTCTGTCTCAGCGAATGGTTAGTGATGCGGCATGCTGTCGGCCAATTGGTCCGCGCGATTGCGAGCCATGCCGTCCAGACGCGATATCACGAAGAGGCCCGAGATCGCCGCGACCATCCCCGCCATCGTCGGCATGGTGGCGCGGAAAATGCCGCCAGCCATCAGACGCGGGTTGCCGGAACCTTGCGAAGCCAACGCCTCGAACACCCCAATCATCCCGTACACGGTGCCGAGCAACCCGATCAGCGGGCAGACGGCAACGAGGGTTTTGATCAAAGTCATCCGGGCATTGAGCTTCACGGATGCCTGGCTCAGCCAGGCATCACGGATCCGGTGCGCATGCCAAGACGTGGTGTCTTGGCGCGCATGCCACTGAGCGATCAGCTGGCGCGCTTCTTTCGGGTATATGAACTGCAGGTACACCCAACGTTCCACAATCATGGCCCACATCAAGAACAGGACCACAGCGATAACCCAGATAACTGGACCACCGGTTTCGGTGAAACGCAGGACGGTGTCCCACAGCCCCATCAGCGCGTACATGCTGGGGCTCCTTATTTCTTGCCAGCTTCAGCGTGCTGGGCAATCAGACCCACGCTTTGCTCTTCGAGCACCTGAATCAGGCCTTTGCTCTTCGAGGACAGCACGGCGTGCATGAACACCAGCGGGATCGCGGTCACGATACCTTGCACAGTGGTGACCAGCGCGGTCGAAATACCACCGGCCATCAGTTTCGGATCGCCAGCACCGAACATGGTGATCTTCTGGAACACTTCGATCATACCGGTCACGGTACCGAGCAGACCGAGCAGCGGTGCCAGCGCAGCAAACACTTTCAGAATACCGATGCCTGCTTCGAGCTTCGGCACTTCTTTCATGATCGCTTCGTCAAGCTTCAGTTCGAGGTTTTCGACATCGGCCGACTTGTTGGCTTGATACACCGCCATGATGCGGCCCAGCGGGTTGTTACCCGGAGTCGGGCTCTTGACCTGGGCATTGATCTTCTGACCGACCAGCCACAGGGTGATGGTGCGGTAAATCACGATCAACACACCAAGGGCCAGGATCACCATGATGACCCAACCGACGGCGCCACCTTGATCCAGACGCTCACGGAAGGTCGGCTCTTGCACCACAACTGACAGCAACGGGCCGCGTGACGGGTCAACGTACAGATCGGTATAGCCCGAGCTCAGCTTGGTGAACGGCGCAACGCTGTCCAGGAAGCGGCCAGCCGGCTGGCGACCCAGCTCGGTGATTTGCTTGGTTTCACCGCTGTAAATCAGGTATTCGCCGTTCGACAGCAGGTTGAACGCGCCGACGCGGATCACTTCGCGCTCTTCGGTCGAACCGTTACCCAATACAACCGGGGCATTGAAACGAACGACTTTGCCTTGCTGGGTCATTTCCTGAGTCATTTCCAGCCAGAGCTTTTTCAAGTCATCCAGCTTCGGCAGCGCTTTCGACTGCGCCATGCCTTCGAGGAACTTCTCACGACCCGGGAACTGGGCGCTGACGTAGGAACGACCGATCGAGGCAGCGGCTTTACCGGCGCTTTCACGGACCACACCGAACATTTCGCCGAGGTTGCCGACGCGGGCATTCTTCTGCTCTTCCAAGACCGCCAACTCTTTTTCGTTGGCATCGAATTGGACTTTCAGACGATCGCCTTCGGCTTCGAGGGCGTTCAGCTCGCCTTGAACCGACTTCAGCAAGGCAGCTTGCTGGTCACGGGCTTGGCGGAACTGGGCTTCGCGTTGCTTGTTAGCTTCGCTCTCAGCGGACTGGGCCTTACGGACCATGTCCAGCAGTTGGTCGAGCGAGACCGCCTTCGGGGCGGCAGCGTGTACGCTGGTGGCGGCCAACAGGGCGCCAGCGGCGAGAGTAGTCAGAAAACGCTTCATTATTGCGCAGCCTCCGCAGCGAAGATCGGCAGCTTGATCAGGTCAGGCGCGGCCTGTTTGGCGGCCACACGGATAGCTTCGGTTACCGGGGCGGTGTATTCACCACCCAGCTTGGTCCAGTCACGAGCCGACTGGTCCCAGACATAAGCGTCTTTGCCATCCAGCGTTTGATAAAGGAATGCGACCCGGCCCATCTGCAGGAAGCGGACGGTTTTTTCGTCGCCTGCTGAACCGATCTTGCCCTCGTAGGTGCTGACCGAGACGCCGTAGTCGGATTCGATTTGGTACGCTTCGAGGATTTGGCGATACTTCTCGGAAATCGAGATATCAGCACGCTGCATGTTGGTGCGCAGCTTGGCGACGCGCTTGCTGCGCTCTTCGGCCAAGAACGGCGCGTCCAGTTGGACGAACTGGTCCAAGGTGTCAATCATTTGCTGCATCAGCGGGATCAGACCCTTTTCAGTGTCGTCGACGCTGACAATTTCGGTCTTCATTGAGACCTTCTCGGTCTCCTGGCTCTTGACCAGCTCCCGCAGCTGGGCGTTGTAAGCCTTCAAGCTGTCGATCCGCTGCAGTGCGGCCTTGTATTCCGCCGCCATGTCAGCCTTTTGCTCGGCCAGGGTGTCAACGGTCTTCTGGCTCTCTGCAGCGGCCCGGCTGATTTGCTTCTCGAGTGACAAAGAAGCGTCCAGAGGACCCGCGGCCAGCAGAGCCCCGCTCATGATGCTGGAGGCGCCGGCCACAAAGGCCCCGGCCAGCCAACTGCTCTTGATACGCATAGGCATGTTTGATTCCGACAGTTTGTTGTGTAGAGACCCGGTACCCGCTTTTTGTGGAGATCAACAGTGGTTTGACCTCTATGCGGGCGTGCTACCAATACGGGAGGGAACGGACACAAGGTCCAAGACAGGACAGGCCACAGGCCGCCCCACCAGGTCCCCCAACCCGGCGGCAGGGCTGCGAATATAGGTCCTTGTCGATTTGTAAGTCAATGTTGCCAACAGACAGAAGGTGCGGATCCCACTGGTAATTTTTACGAATCGAGCATCAGTCTTCGAATAGCCGGGCCGGAAATGAACAGTAGGAAGCGGCTTATTTCCCGCTCAGTGAAACAATACCTAGGAACAGTTTTTCCGTTTGCTTAGGCCTCAATCATCCGGCAAGCCCAACTACCAGCGCGGCTTCGCTCATCGCTGTAGCCCTGAATCTAAGTCTAGTCCTCAGGCCACTTCATACTCATTCGTAACCGATGCAAAATCGCGGTTAAGCAACCGTTGCTGACATCTACCGAAGCCGAGCCTTCGCCCACCCCGTCAAGCGACATAAGACAGTCATAATCAATCGATTGGATGTGCATTTCCCTTTGCGACCGACCGGAGCCAGCATTTGGTCGTAACACGCTGTTTGGGCGTTAAGCACGCAGCTAGACATACGGTTGGGCGTGCGGCCGCCAAGCTCCATCTGCCTGCTTCTGCTATATGTAGCCAACAAACACGGGATGATGTTTGCCGCGCATAGACACCGGTAACACCTTTATCAAATTATCCTGCTCTGGCTCACAAATAAAATTATACACGCTCGCAAAAGCCTCACGGAAACTCACATCAAAGATACTGGACAGGCGTTCGCTAAAACAGGCAACAAGTCGCTAACCCACAGTTCCCACCGCTCAACATTGCACGACAGTTACTCACTGTTTTCTATTTCGTAGCCCTCTCCGATTCTCGCTAGGCTTTTGGCAGCAAGGCTCAAGTATGGAACGTTGCGCCAGGGCAAATACTGCTATTCGCTTTGTTTTGCCCGTGAAGATAAAGACTGGGGTATCTGATCTCAGAGTTCCAGCCCATTTACAAGGTAAAGGTTAGCTAAACAGAGAGCTAGCGACAACCATGCTGGTACCGCTTTTCTAGCTTCCAATTCCTGCAACATCATAACGTTTGAAACATCAGGCCGTCGGCATCAAGCATTTTGCACGGATAGCAGCACATAAAGGCTCATCATCAGACGGCGTGGATTACGATTCCGCAAGTCAACCCACAAACTAGTATGACCTGCATTCTGGCATCAACCCTGAACAATCTGGTTTAGGGAATGATAGTGTTCCGATCCGAAAGCGAAAGAGGCATTCACGGAAGAACTAGAAACATGGGTAACAGACCAACGAACTTAGCAACCGGAAAGGCATCGCGCAACAAGCATCTGCAATCAGACTCTTCGACGATCTAACGCAACAACAACAACACAATCACAAGAAGTGTACGTTTCGACAAGAGCGAGTTCACAAAATTCAAGGCACAACACATCTATTTAGTGATGCAAAATGACAGATGCAAGTCAGATTTTGACAGCGTTCACTATTGTTAACCGCATAATCAGAAATAACTAGCTGTTGCTTTTTCTCATATACACCACCCTACCAAACATCTGCCCTCCGAAAGAAAACGTCTTCATTTCCAGCTTAATTGATTTCAACGAGCAATATCGCATCAACTCCTCTGACTTGTCCTCATCAAAAGCGACCAAAACCTGCTCTCTCAACCTTAACAATGCCGCCATTTGTACATCATAAATCTTCTCAAAAACAGAAATGGCCAACTGATGATCACCGGCCATTGCCAGCGTGAAGGTATCGACAATCGACTTTAATATAGGCGAAAACCAAGCCTTGGATTCGTGTGAAGAAAATCGGGCCATCAACTCCTGAGCAACCCGCCTAAACTGACGATCGAAACCATCAATCTCATCATTCGACCGCCTGGCCATCGCAGTCAGAAATTCTTTTGCTGCTGGAAATAAGGGAGACTTCTCTAAACTTTGCGTCAAGACATCCAAACCGGCAAGACTATCTAAGATAATCGCAGAACGTCTATCGTGAACAATAAACACACATCGACCATCAGGTTTGAGAACGCGAAAAACCTCGTCGAGAGCCTCCTCCCGTTGAGCATACTCAAAGCCAAACTGACTCATAGCTAAATCTACTACGCCATCATCGAGAGGTATCTTCTCAACTTTTGTTCGAGGTAGAAACTGAATGCCCCTTGAGAGCTCGATCAGTCTGAGATCATCTGCCACTGCGTGAAGCGGCGCAATATCTGCTGCATCAATTGCAACAATCGAGGCGGAGGTAGACGACGCCTTAAAGTACTCAGCAGCCAAGAAGGCTAGCGCACCGTTTCCAGTACCAACATCCAGCAACAAGGATTGCATTCCGCAAAGAGAGAATTGCTCCTGCCAGAACTGTCGAACGGGGCCATCATATTGTCCTGCTTGACTACCGCCGTCAAAGCTATTGAGACTTCGGGTGCTCAGCCAGTATGCTGACCAGTGTGAGCGGTCTTGCTTTTCTAACGACATAAACCACCTTGCCACAATAACTAAAACAAAATCGAGCTACGCCAGCGCCCCACCAATTGAGCTGAATTGTTCAAAATCCGATACATGGCTAAGTGCATTTTGGAATGGGTTCGACTTCAATCGTCGTTCTCGTCAAAAGCTGGCCAAGAGTTCGATTCCAGCGTCCCAACACATTCGCTGCCGATGCTGCTTTTCTGACCGCAGGCAGATTAGACTTATGCAGAAAACTCACCGACATCGTGCCTTCAAGAACAGCAGAGCGAGCAATGGTCTTCTCACCCCCGCAGAAGATAGCAAAAAAGGTCAAAGCCGGGAGACTTGGTGCCTCCATTTCATCGCGCAACCGATGCACACAGGCTGATACCGGCAAGCGCACGGCCACAAGCCTTACGGCCTTAGGCATCCATGCCATCATGCCCCATGCATTCTTGCTCTGCCGCGACTAACCGCATTGCCACCGTGATTACTGTTCGAGCTTCAGTTATGTGAGAACATTAAAATGTTCCCGCGGGGCCCTCATCGTTACTTATTATCAGCGGTACCGCAACAGCTCGCTCTCCTCGCACTATTTAACGCCATGACAGCCGACAGGCTGTTACTAGCGCCTGGACTCCATGTCTCTGTTGTCCCTTGGTTCAGTGAACCTGCACAAGGTCTCGCTTAATGTAAACAGGCCTGACAAGAGGCAATGTCTTATCAGCATTATCACCGTAGGTCCCGGCGCAAACTATTGTGATTTTTCATGTCAATCTTGAAATAGTCATGCCATCGCCAATCTGAACTCTACATTAAGTATACTGATGTTATTGAACAATAATGTCTCAAAGGTAATAGCGATCAACGATGATGCTGCACGCACGTTCGAAGTGTTGTTAGCCAAACAGCTATTCAGATTACGCGCCGTCAAGGATTAAAAGGGATGTATTGTCAGAGATGTGATAGCCAACCCCAGTAAGCGCCGAATTGCAAACGGCCATATGTACAGTGAGTACGCGAGTCTTCAACTGACTTCATGTATTTGAAATACCACGACTATCGATAATGATCGTGCGATTGGCCGTCATCATGGGACCTATGCATACACATCGATAATGATAAGCAAGTTATCATAACTTCCTTTATCAAGCTGATGTTTACAGTTGCCTGGAATCTCGCCAAAACTACATATTGAAATCAGCCAAGCCTCACAAAAGATCCAGAAGTTGTTCGCTGTTTATCATTCTGAGGCTGCCCTTTGTTTGAAGGGCAATAGCACGGATACAAATCGCATCAACCTTAGCTGAGGCATTCGGTCCCTAGCCTCTCACGCATGACCTCCAATTGCGGAGCATATGCCTGCCATTGTTCCATAAATCGTCTATGAATGGGCTCCCGCACCTGCTGGCTGCTAGCTGTAGCCACCGCGCCCTGTCGAGATTCAATAGCAAGCACGCCCTCCTCCCACTGCAAGCCACAATACTCAAAAATCTGTCGCGCCACGCGTTCGGGGGAGTTGACAAGATCGCTATAATCTACATCCAAGATACGCCCCGGAAGAGTTTGGTGCCAATGCTTCATAAGACGTTTGTAATTAAGAAAATGATCCGCCATCTCGATTTGATCATAACTATGTGGATATGCATTGGCAAAAAGCTCTTTCAGATTAGAAAAACACACATCCATCGGACTTCGAGTCATATGCAAGATCTTGGCATTGGGTAACGCTTTCGCAATATAGCCAACGTTGATGAAGTTGGCTGGTAGCTTGTCGGTATAGAATGCACGACCTCGCGCCAGCCATTGAGTATGCTCCAGATATCGCAGGCCAAGTTCACGCAGATCAATTTCGCTAGCAGCCATAGCTAGGTCTAGATAAAGCTGCGGGCCGCCAAACCGATCACACATCCAGCGAAGCTGGCAAACAAAATCCGACAGCTCTCCCGCATCAGTAACTTGAGAATGAGATCCAAGAATCCGCTCTAATAAAGTTGTGCCAGAGCGTGGCATCCCAACGATGAAAATCGGTGTAGGGCCGCTGTGCACGGAAGACTCCAACGGCTCGCTCATTGGGGTCTCGATCAGATAATCGAATAGTTGTTTGTCTACTCTTGAGTCATAGCTGAGCTGCGCACGGCGCAGTCGCATGCCTAGCTCAAGATAGCTCCAAGCATCGGCACGTTCACCAATGTCGTCTAGCTCTTTAAACAAGGAATAACAAAGTTGAGGGGCGTAATGGTGTTTCTCTCCAATACGCGAGAAAGAGCGTCGTAACCTGTCAATATGATGAGATTCACTATCGTACTTCCGGAGTTTGGAAAGTGCACGATGTGATGGGCCAAAATCTTGGTCCAAAAGCAATGATGACTCAAGCATGCGCTCGGCATCATAAAAGTTGCCAAGATATAATTCGGTTTGCCCAATGAAGTAATCAAGTAAAGCAGAACGCAGACCGAGGTCTCTGGCGCGATAAAGCAGTGGCCGAGCATGCTGTGGCATGGCTTGCTCAAATGCTATACGGCCCAGTTCTGCCCATATTTCCGGGTCATACGTGGCTGGTAATTGAGGATAGTCTAAACAGTCAATTGCTAATCTGAGCTCACCAGCACGCACCAAAACATCACAAAGAGCAACGTTCATTGCCGGATCTGGTTCGCGCAATGCGTGAGCTGCCTTTGCGTGAGCGACAGCATCTCGAACACTACCCTCATCCAAATTGATTGCCGCAAGTCGGAGATGTGCCGGCAACCGCCAAGCAGGGTCTTTAAGTAGAACGGTATAGACAGAAACAGCTGCCCCCGTTTGACCATTCTTACGCAGATCTTCTGCATTCAGCCAAAGCTGTTTAGATTCCGTACTCATCAAAGTTCCCGTCAACTTTTCCAAGCCCCCTACATACTTATTGGGCAGATACGCAACACGCAGTCTGGCCTTCATAAGAAGACCGCATTCAAGTAAAATTATGAATCATCTCGCACATAAACTTGAGCCCGACCTTACATCATTCAGCTGAGCATGCCATATAAACCGAGACAGCTTAAAATCAGTCTTTCCGGTGGAAGAAAAGCGTTTTTCACAGCAAATCGTGCGAACATTTATCTTTCATATTTCTGAGCAACACAATGAAACTCGTGATTTAAAACGGTAACGCCAACAACTCACTCTCAAACTGTTTTGCAGCTACAAGCATGGCAGTCATGGCTTGGCGCTCATATTCTTTCATCTGAGGATTCCAAATATCAAAAATAAGCACCGCTCGAAGTTCGTCGCTATTGTTCCACGCCTCGTGCTTCATTGAGTCATCAAAAATCAAACACTCCCCTACTTGCCAAGAGCGCGCCTCATCTCCCACACGAATCGCACCACAGTTCTCTGGCACGATTAGTGGTAGATGAACGATCAATCGACCATTGACCGGGCCATAATGTGCCTTTATTTTTGTATGTGCTTTCAATACGGAAAACATGGCTTCCGGGCTGTAGCCTGGCACATTATGTAATGGAAGCCGCGATAAGATATCTGCAGTTATGGGGCATAATCGACAATTCTCTTCGTATACCATTCCTTGCCGGTAGAAATGATACGTTGACCAATCTTTGCTATTGTTCAACTCTCGCCAGGTCTCTGAAGACGCTGAAGACTCTGGGTGATTGATGTACGGATTAAACCCACGTTCCATCGTCCAGACATGCAGGAACTCATTCCGAATTTCTGCAGTCGCTTTCTCGATCTCAGCTAAGTACGGCAGCTCATCTCGCTCATAGAACATACGAGGCAGCAGACCAGGTATGTACATCAATGCTGGCCGCCAGAACTCATTCGCATAGTTCGGCGCTTGAACTCCAAGAAAGATATTGGCCCCCGAAATGATTCTGCTCAGCTCCTTTTCGCCATACTTCGCTGTTAGTGCCGTCAGCCTCACGCGAAAAACATCAGCAAGCGCGCTGCTGATAACTTCAGTTGCATGAGAAAGAATCTTCCTCAGATTTGTGGGTATATTTGCCTTACTTATGGCCTCTGCCAAACGAACTGCCTTCATGTAGGCAGACAATGCTGAGCGGCTCTCTCCAGCTCGTTCACAACAGACTGCCAGATAGAGAATCGCGGCAAGATGCTGTGGCTGACGCGATAGAACGACGCGGAATGCATCCGTAGCAGCCAAATAATTCTTTTTGGCCATTTCACATACAGCGATATTGTAGTAAATCTCCTCATCAGCAACGCCCTTGCTGACCGCAAGGTGGAACACATTAGCAGCCAAATCTTGTTTACCCAATTTCAGGTATGCGTTTCCGCATACCTTTAACAGTTCAACAGGGAGGTCTGAATCACTTGGTAAAGATCGGATTAAGGCATCAGCAGCATTAACTTCCCCTTCCTCAATAAGACGCATTAGTTCTGCGCGGATATTTTCGCCATCACTCATATCACTGCTCCACAATAATCTAGTAGCTACTGCTGATGCGGGTAAGTTACAACCAACTGCGGGCGTTCTACATCTTAACATCAAACAAAAGGATCCTTGATTGAGCAGTGTCTACTGCAGGCGTTACATCGGCGCATCTAACTCGCATAAACAGGTACTGCTGAGCAATTCTTGTTACATGAGTTGCAGCCAAGTAGGTGAATTCTTGGCAAGCGGACTCTAAAAGGCAGCCCGTAGCATCCTGTTTGACGCGGTCGATTGACGTCCGATAGCGTCGCGTCTTTGCGAATCCACTGGTAAGTGTTGATGAGATGAATCGCTTCTCGATGTCGCAATAGGTTGCGTACATCAGAAATATTATGGAGCGATGCAAGCAGGTAGAACCTATCAGGATATTACCTGCCCTGCCAAAATCAATTGAAGCCGGATGCTGGGTGTAGTCGCATGACTCTGCGAAGAGTATCTTGCCAATTACCGAGAGGCCCATGTGCATGCAGGGAACTCAATTACAGGTGAAATAATTATCGAGGGCAGGTTCCGCAGAACATGATATTAGACTTTGCATTTAAAAAGCTTACAGCAGAGGAAGACAGCTCATTGCAATTACAGCCTACAAAGGTTTTCTTAACCGCTGCATCAATAGATGCTTACCCACATTGAGGCAAGCTGGTGTAGGTCTCCCCCCTACTTCAAAGTCAGTCTTGCGGTTCATAACTGCTTTTCTCAGATTGAGAATGTGAGTGTACAGCTACTTCTTCTCAAGACTGCAAAGAGTCTCAGTTCAGCGGTCTCTTTAGCCAATTCCTCTTTAGCGCAACGAAATCATTCTGGTGGCAAATAACGGAAAAGAAAAAGGCGAGCTCAAGCTCGCCTTTTTCTCAGTACAACGCCAATTAGAACGTCTGAGTGTAACGCAGGTACGGAACACGACCGTAACCATCGTACAGGTTGAAGTTAAAACCGCGGCTTGCCAGGCTGCTTTCAACCGGGTCTTCGTCAGTAACGTTGGTAGCACCGAACGCCAACTGACCGTTCCATGGAGTGTTCCATGCAAATTGGATGTCGTGTGTGGTCCACGAATCCAACTTGGCAGCGGTTTCTTCCAAGCTGTCGATGTAACGAATGTTCCAAGCAACGTTGAAGTCGGAAACCGACCAAGAGTTCGACAAGACGATATTGAACTCTGGATAACCGGCATCACCAGTGCTTACGCCAATATAGTCATCATCGCCATCAATTGCGAAATCAACTACATGCGCGATTTGGAGATTGTTTTCCAAACGGCCAGCACCACCAAAGTCAAACTTGGTCTTCACATTCAAATCCAAGTATTCGGCTTCGATTTCACCTTCGTTACCAAATCCCGTGCGTGTGGAGAGAATGCCACCAGTCACTGCGCTGCGAATGATTGCCAAACCTGCCGGCAGTGCCTGGCCACGGTTTTCCAAAGTAAGCAACGCTTGGGAGTCAAACTGGGTGATCCGGTCCTCGATTACAATATTTGCGTAATCCAGCGACATGTTGATCCAGTCAGTTGGTTCCCATGCAACACCCACAGACCATTGATCAGACTGCTCAGATTTCAGGTCAGGGTTACCAATTGAGAAAGCATTGACTTGAAGATTCTGCACTTGGCCGGCCGCGTTCTCGCAGCGGTTCTGAGCATTATCAAAGATCAGGCCACGAGCTTCGCAAGTGCGCTCATCGTTGATGAAATCAGCCGAGAAAGTCAGTTTGGCCGACAGAATGTCTAGTGTAGGAGCACGGAAGCCTTCACCGACTGATGCACGCAAGGTTACTTCATCAATTGGCTGGAAGCGGACCGAAACCTTCGGGGCAAAGTCGGAACCGTAATCAGAGTAATCTTCGTAGCGACCAGCGACACTGACTTCCAAGTTCTCGATCAGCGGCAGGCCGACTTCAAAGAACAGGGAATCGACATCCCGGGTACCACCGGACGAGTTACCGGCGGAGCCACCAATCACGCCAGCCTCCGACAGCGAGTCGTACTGGTCTTGGAAATCTTCTTTACGAGCTTCAACACCTACAGCTAGTGCTGCTACGCCACCGCCCATTTCGAAAAGATCCATCGATGCCACAGCATAAGCTTCGCGAGTTTTGAAGAAGCTGTCGCGACCAATCGTGGCCTGCATGGCACCGGTAGTTTCCGGATCGTTAGCATCAGCACTGCGCGGATCATAGCAGGGTTGATTCGGCAAGCAACGAGCATACTGGGCTGCGATCGGCAACACAGCATAACCCGATCCACGCTCAATAAATTTCGAGTCGCTGTTGCGAATACCGAAATCGATTTCAACGGTGTCGGAAATGTTACCTGTGAAGCCAAGGTTGAAATCATAGACGTTATTGTCTGTCGTGGTGTCGCGGTTACCCAGCGGAGCGTAACGGTGCAGCAACAACATCGCGCGGCCATGCGGGTTTATCGGGTTGTCAGCGGCAATGCTCAGCACAGCAGCTGCTGGGGCATAGCGGCCAAACGACTCCGAACGGGAGACCGACGCATTGAAATAGGATGACCAGTCATCGTTGATTTCGTAGGTCGACCGCATAAATGCAGACGACAGCTCGGTTTCAGCTTCATCAGCAGAAACTTGCGTGAAATCAAAGAAGCAAGTGCCGGTTGCTGCATCGCCGACCGCGGTGAAACCGGGTCCATTACAGCCGCCATCCAAGTAGCCGTTATAGGTGCCGGCAGCTGGGTCATACCAGTTGTTGGAGTAGATCGAAGCGCCACCAGATGACCATGGACGATCACGAGCGAATACGATGTCGCGCTTGTTGTATGAAATGCCGCCCATCATGCTGCCTTTGTCTCCTGCGGAGCCAAATACAACAGAACCTTCTTCGGTATCACCACCTTCACGCCTCGGGTTAGACATCCCCATGCGCAGCTCGACGCCGTTGAAGTCTTTGCGGGTAATGACGTTCACGACACCGCCAATTGCGTCCGAACCGTAAATAGCTGAGGCGCCGTCCGACAGGATCTCAATACGCTCAACTGCTGCGAGCGGGATCGTGTTGATGTCGGAAGATGAGCCGATCGACGGGCCTTTCGGAGCACGACGACCGTCAATCAAAACCAAGGTGCGCGACGAGCCCAAACCGCGCAAGTCAACGGTCGCAACAGACTGCGCCGAACTACCCGACTGAGGGCGGAACGAACCGAAAGTGTTGAATGTTGTGCTACGCAGCAAGTCGGCAACAGACACATCACCGCTCATGTCGATATCTTCACGATCGATAACGGTGACTGGGAGTGCGCCTTCCAAATCTGTGCGCTTGATACGCGAGCCAGTAACTTCGATACGCTGCTCGTCTTCATCAGTTGCTTCATCCGCAGCATAAGCCGGAATAACAGCAGCAACAGCAGCACCGCCGATGAGCGCAAAGCGGATGGCTTTGGCGATCGGGTTATTACGTTGAGTACTCAATGTCGTTCTCCCTGGGTGTGTGAGGGTTCACTAAGCAACACCCGCTCAGCGTTATGGTTCGCCAATGCGGATGAAGCGGGTCCAGGCCAGGCGGCCTGATCTGTCCGGGGCCGATACTAACTACAAGCGTTTTCGACGGTCAACAGGTTTTTGGTGAGGGTGTCAATGCGAAAAATCCCGGTTTTCCTGCGGTACTCTGCACATTTCTTGAGCGCAGGAATGCTTGGGGAGAGTTGAGATGGAACAGTGCAACACACTGCGAAACTGAGACAACTCAGCGAAAACGCTGGCCGTTGGGGAGTTCGGACAACGTACCGTGGCGAAGCGCCGATTTGGTGCGCTGCAGCATATATTGTTTAGATTTCAGCCAGCCGAGCGCTGGCAAAGCGCTCGGCTATGCTGGTCTGACCTTGGGGAATTCACGCTTTAGAGAATGCAACTGCGGGCCTTGACGCCGCCGCAGGAACGAACAGGCCACGGTCGCAGTGGCGACTCAGCAACAGCCGCGACTTACAACGAACGAAACTGCTGCCTGAGCACAAACGCTGGCTCCGTGACATGCCGCT
Organism: uncultured Kangiella sp.; assembly: GCA_946481205.1. Next base: position 22,101 of record CAMLNB010000004.1, read on the forward strand.
CCATCGCCTGAACCTGCTGCTCCAGCTCAGCAAATGCCATTTCCAGGCTCTCGACATCGGCCGGGACGACAACCCGGTGCGGCGGGTAGTGCAGCGCAGCTCCAGGCTTGGCAGCCTGAGCAACCTCATCCCGACTGATTGACGCATCGACATCCGGTTCTGGGTTCGCCGGTGACTCCGGCACCGATACGGTCGGTTGCCCTTGGCGCTGTTCCCATTTGCCACGAGTGTTCATCACCCAACCATCGACTTGGCCGCGCAGACCCACGGCCCGATGCGGGCTGACCGGGTCGAGCACGAACCAGGCGATCAAATAGGCCGCCACCAGCGGAAAGAACTGGGTGAATACCGCGAGCAGCACCAGCAGCAGCCGAATCGGCCAGACCGGCCAATCGAAATAGTGACCAATCCCGGCGCAGATGCCGGCGATCTTGCCGTGTGCCGGGTCGCGATAGAGCTCGCGTGGCCGGCCGGACTGGCGGGAATTAGCGGCCATGATGATCCCGTCCCAGCGGATCACGTCCCGGAATGTCTCGCCCTGCGCCGTCACGCCAACCCGGAGCCTGGCTGTCGAGAATGGCCTCCAACGCCTGCACGCGCTGTTGCAGACGCTCAGCGACCATCGCCAGTCGCTGCAAGCGCGCCTGCTCGTCTGGGCTTGCCGGCACATGGCTGCGCCGCTTGCTCCAGTAGTGCAGCAGCAGCCAGAGCGGCACCACCAGGCCGAACAGGGTGCCGAACAGCACAATCATCGCAATACCCAGAAACTCATACATTGTCGCTTATGCCTCGTTCCTCACGGTCGCCGTGTGCACGGCTTACACGTCGTTGTTCTTGTCTGCGGCCATCTTGGCTTTTAGCGCGGCCAGCTGTTGCTCGATGCGATCTTTTGTTGCCAATTCTTCGATCTCTTCCGCCAGCGTCTTGCGCCGACCCAGGTCATGGGCTTCGAGATGGGCTTCTTTCTGGTCGACTTCGCGTTCGTACGCACGCAAGTTTTCTTGCGCCACCGGCTCCTGATCGAGCTGGCGACGAATTTTCCAGCGCGAATCGACCGCTTGATGCCGAGTCGACAACGCCGCCTGGCGCGCCCGGGCGTCATCGAGTTTGTCCTGCAGCTGGCCGATCTCGGTGGTCAGCCGCGACAGCGTTTCGTCGTACAGCGGCAGGCGCTGACGCCACTCGTTCAGACTGTCTTCGACTTTGGCCCGCTCCAGCAGCGCGGCCTTGGCCAGATCCTCCCTGCCCTTGCGCAGCGCCAGTTCGGCTTTTTGTTCCCAGTCGAGCACGTCGTCACGGCCACGTTGCAGCCGCCGCTCCAACTCCTTGCGCTCGGCAATGGTTCGCGCCGAGGTCGTGCGCACCTCGACCAGGGTGTCTTCCATTTCCTGAATGATCAGGCGAATGGTTTTTTGCGGGTCGTTGGATCGCTCCAGCAAGCTGTTCAGATTGCTGCCGACAATGTCGCTGAAGCGGGAAAAAATCCCCATCGGGTCTACCTCGTTGCCAGAAGTCGCCGGCAGCCGTCGCACTCGACGGACTGCGCCTGCCGGGCCCATATCCAGCTTGCCGCGCAGACCGGAATGGTCTGGCCGGCAAGCGGGTCGGACGCTGGCCTGTGGCCAGGCTGCACGAGCTGTCGCCGTGCGCCGTTCGCAACTAACGGCTATTTTTATACAACTGCCATGCCAAAAGCTAACGACTTGTTTTGTCGAGTATTTTTTCTTGGCACTCTGGTTTGAAATGCGGCGCTGCGGTATAAAACGCCACCCTTTGGCCAAATCGGCTAACACGGATGGCAGAGCGCGCGCAGGCGCACAATCTGATCGGCGAATCGGCGGTGTTCCTGGAAATGCTGGAACACATTTCGCTGGTCGCGCCGCTCAGCAAACCGGTGCTGATCATCGGTGAGCGCGGCACCGGCAAGGAGCTGGTCGCAGCTCGTCTGCACTATCTGTCCCGGCGCTGGGATCAGCCGTTCCTGAAGCTGAACTGCGCCGCCATCAACGAAAATCTGCTCGAAACCGAACTGTTCGGTCACGAGGCCGGCTCCTTCACTGGCGCCGCCAAACGTCACCTCGGCCGTTTTGAGCTGGCCGACGGCGGCAGCTTCTTTCTCGACGAACTGGCCAACACCTCGGCCCGGGTGCAGGAAAAACTGCTGCGAGTGATCGAGTATGGCGAGTTTGAGCGGGTCGGCGGCAATCAATCGGTCAAGGTCAATGTCCGCTTGATCGCGGCCACCAACGAGGACCTGCCGGCGCTGGCCGACCAAGGCCAGTTCCGCCACGATCTGCTCGACCGGCTGGCGTTCGATGTGATCACGCTGCCACCGCTGCGGGTCCGGCCCGACGACATCCTGAAACTCGCCGAACATTTCGCCATCGCAATGAGCAAGGAACTCGGCCGCGACTACTTTCCCGGCTTCAGCAAAGCCGCCGAACAGCAATTGCTGGACTACGGCTGGCCCGGCAATGTCCGCGAGCTGAAAAACGTGGTCGAGCGGGTGATTTATCGCAACCCGTCTGATCGCATGATCAGCAAAATCGATTTCGATCCGTTTGCCTCACCGTGGCGACCGCGCAGCGTCACGCCTCCGGCCAGCAACGGCGGTGTCGCCAGCAACGGAGCCGAACCGAACCTGCCGCTGGATTTCAAACAAGTCACTGAAAACTACGAAATTCAGCTGATCAAACGGGCGCTGCAGCAAGGCCAATTCAACCAGAAAAAAGCCGCCGATCTGCTCGGTCTGACCTATCATCAATTACGCGGTTATTTGAAAAAATACCAGCTGTTGAAGGACGAGAGCTGATGTGGCGTTCGCTGTTGGCAGGCTTCTGCTCAACCTGTTTGCTGGCCGGCTGTACCGGCGGCGAGCAGTCAGTGCGCGCGACCGGCCTCGTCTATTGTTCGGAAGGCAGCCCGGACAGTTTCAATCCGCAAATCAGCACCTCCGGCACCGCTTACGACGCCAGCGCCCATACGCTTTATGACCGCCTGATTGCACTGGATCCGGACACCGGCACTGCGCTGCCGGCGCTGGCGTTGAGCTGGACGGTGTCGCGCGACGGCACCCGCTGGCGATTCAAACTGCGGCCCGATGTGCAGTTTCACCACACCGCCTGGTTCAGCCCAAGCCGGCCGTTCAATGCCGACGATGTTGTGTTCAGTTTCGAGCGGCAATGGCGCAAGCAGCATCCGTATCACCGCATTTCCGGTGGCGTGTATCCGTATTTTGAAAACACCGGACTGCACCGTCTGCTCGCCGCCATCGTCAAGCGCAGTGATGATGAAGTCGAGTTTCAGCTGACCGAAAGCAACGCGACCTTTCTGTCGATGCTGTCGATGGAGTTTGCCTCGATTCTGTCGGCGGAATATGCCGCGCAGCTGTTGCAAGCCGGCAAACCGGAACAACTGGATCAATTGCCGATTGGCACCGGACCGTTTCGCCTGCAGCGCTACGACACGGGCGCGTTCATTCGCTACGAAGCGCATCCGGATTACTACGCCGGCGCCGCCAAAGTGAAGCGACTGGTGTTTGCCATCACGCCGGATGTCAGCCTGCGCTTGTCACGTCTGCGCGCCGGTGAATGCGATGTGATGTCGCAACCTTCGCCAGCGCACCTGACCTTGATTCGACAGAACCCGGCGCTGCGCTTGTACAGCCAGCCGGCGCTGAATGTCAGCTACTGGGCGTTCAACACGCGCCGGCCACCACTGAACGATGCCCGTGTCCGGCAAGCGCTGGCGTACGCAGTCAATCGCAGCGCTATTCTCGATGCGGTGTACTTCGGCGCTGGCGAAATTGCCAAAAGCCCGGTGCCGCCAACAGTGCCCGGCCACGATGCCGAGCTGACTGATTTCCGCCATGACCCAGCTCGGGCGCGCGAATTGCTGGCCGAAGCCGGGTATGCCGACGGTTTCAGTCTTGATGTTTGGGCGATGCCAGTCAGCCGCCCCTACAATCCCAATGCCCGCAAAATGGCAGAATTGATTCAGGATGATTTGCGCCAGATCGGCGTCAACGTTCGCATCGTCAGCTACGAATGGCGGGATTTCCTCCGCCGCCTGCGGCTCGGTGAACACGACAGTGTGCTGCTCGGCTGGAGCGGCGATTTGAATGACGCCGACAATTTCCTGAGCCCGCTGCTGACCTGTGCGGCCGTTCGCGCCGGTTCGAATCGGGCGCTGTGGTGCGACGACATGTTCGATGGCTTGCTGGCTCGCGCCCGCACTACCCGCGATCCGGATCACCGCGCGCGCCTGTACAGCGAAGCGCTGCATATTTTCAAACAGCAAACCCCGTGGCTGACGTTGGCCCATTCGACGCAGTATTTGGCCGCGCGACAATCGATTGTCGGCTTGCGGCAATCGGCCAGCGGCGGCGTGTCGTTCCATCAGGCGGAGCGACGGAAATGATGAGCTTGCTCGGTCGGCAATTGCTGGCGCTGTTCAGCACCATGTTTGGCGTGGTGCTGGTCTGTTATTTGTTGCGCGCACAAGGCGCGCCTTCGCTGGCGGATTTCGGCCACTACCTGTGGGCACTGCTGCACGGCAATTTCGGCACCGGTCGCCATGGCGATGCTGTGTTGCCGGCATTTCTGGCGGTGTTGCCGGCCAGTCTGGAATTGCTGCTCAGTGCGATGATTCTCGCGATTGCGGTCGGCATTCCGGCCGGTGTCAGCGCGGCGCGGCGGCGCGGCAGCTGGTTTGATCGGGCGGTCGGGGCGTTCACGCTGGTCGGCTATTCGGTGCCCGTTTTCTGGTGGGCGCTATTGCTGGTGCTGTGGTTCTCGCTGACGCTGGAATGGACCCCGGTTTCCGGTCGCATCAGCTTTCTGTTCGATGTCGAAGCCCGCACCGGTTTTATTCTGATCGACACCTGGCTGGCCCGCGACGCCTACGCGCTCGAAGCTTTCCTCGATGCCTTGCGCCATTTGATCTTGCCAACCTTGGTGCTGGCCTTGTTGCCGATGGCGATTATTGCTCGCGTCATCCGCGCCGCGATGACCGATGCGCTCAGCGCTGATTACATCCGGATGGCGCGCGGCCAAGGTATTCCGGAATGGCGACTGGTCTGGGTGCACGCGCTGCGCAATGCCAGCCAATCGGCATTGGCGGTACTGACACTGCAATTGTCGGCGTTGATCACCGGCCTGATGCTAATCGAATCGATTTTCTCCTGGCCCGGCGTCGGCAAATGGCTGCTCGATGCACTCGCTCACAGTGATTATGCCAGTGTGCAGGGCGGCGCCTTGCTGCTGGCGCTGGTGCTGGTGCTGCTGAATTTTCTGCTCGATCTGTTCGGATTGTGGCTGGATCCGCGGCAACGGAGTCGGCGGACATGAACATACGGCTGTTTCAACGCTTTGCTGCCCACCCGGCTGCGCTACCAGCGCTGTTTGGTTTGCTGATCATATTGCTTCTGGCATTGCTGGGTCATGCGCTGAGCCCGTTCAATCCGGTGCTGGCCGATCCGCACGCGCAGTTGCTGCCTCCGATGTGGCAAACCGGTGGCGTCGCCGCGCATCCACTTGGTACCGACGATCTGGGCCGTGACATGCTGTCGCGTTTGTTGCACGGCGCTCGCTTGACCATGGGCTCGGCAACGCTGGCGATGCTGCTCGCGCTCGCCGCCGGGGTCGTCCTCGGTTCGTTTGCCGCACTCGCCGGTGGCGTGGTCGACATCGTGCTGCGCCGGGCCATGGACGTGCTGTTGGCGTTTCCGTCGTTGCTGTTGGCGCTGTTGCTGGCATTGGCGTTTGGCAGCGGCATCCTCGCTTGCGTGGTCGCGGTTGCGGTCGCGTTGGCACCACATTTTTTCCGGGTCAGCCGCGATCAGTTGCGCGAAGAGCTCACCAAGGACTATGTCGCCGCCGCGCGGCTCGATGGCGCCGGCCCGACTTCGCTGTATTTGCAGACGCTGCTGCCCAACATCGCGGCGCCAATTGTTGTGCGAGTGACGCTGGCGTTCTCGACAGCCGTGCTCGATATCGCTGCGCTCGGTTTCCTCGGTCTGGGTGCGGCCGCGCCGACACCGGAATGGGGCAATTTGCTGGCATCGGCACATGACTTTATCCAAGTCGCACCGTGGACTGTCACCCTGCCCGGCGTCGCCATTCTGTTGACCGTGCTGTGCGCCAATCTGGTGGGCGATGCGCTGCGTGATGCGGTCGATCCGCGCGGAGCCAATCGATGAGTTTGTTGCGGGTGGAAAATCTGTCGGTCGAGTTTCCGGCGCTGTATGGCGATGTCCGGGTGGTCGACAATTTTTCGCTGCACATGGCGCCGGGCGAAGTGCACGGTCTGGTGGGCGAGTCCGGTTCTGGAAAAAGTTTGGCAGCACTGGCGATTCTGGGTCTGCTCGACCCTGCTGGCAGCCGCTGGCGCTGCGATCACCTGAGCCTGAATGACAAGGATTTGCTGCGCAGCTCTGCCGGCGAGCGCCGACGCTGGCAAGCCAAGTACGCCTCGGTGATTTTTCAGGATGCCCAGGCCAGTTTGAATCCGAGTTTCACCATCGGCCATCAGCTCGATGAAACCATCAAACTGCATCACGGTGGCGGCGTTGCCGAGCGTCGTGAGCGCGCTGCCGATCTGCTGCACCAGGTCGGCATCCACAATATCGCACCAGCCTTAGCAAGTTTCCCGCATCAATTTTCCGCCGGCATGAATCAGCGGGCGATGATCGCGCTGGCACTGGCTTGCGAACCTGCGCTGCTGATCGCCGATGAGCCAACCACCGGCCTCGATGTCACCATTCAGGCGCAATTGCTGGAGCTGCTGCTGAAGTTGAACAGTGAGCGCGGCATGGGCTTGCTGCTGATCACCCACGACATCGCGCTGCTCGCCCGCAACGTGCAGCGCATTACCGTGATGTACTGCGGCCAGGTTGTTGAAAGCGGCGATGCCGATGCGGTGTTTCTCGAACCGCGCCACCCGTACACCCGCGCGCTGCTCGACAGCCTGCCGAAACTGGATCAGGGCCAGCGCCGGCTGCAGGCCCTGCGCGGTGCCAAACCAAGCATGCTGAATCTGCCGGTCGGTTGTTATTTCGGCCCGCGTTGCCCGCGCGCCGATCGCGCTTGCGTGCACAGCGTGCCGCTGGCCGACGACGGCGATCACCGTTATCGCTGTCTGTTCCCGATCGGCAGCGAAGCGCCATCACCGGCGTCGAAGCGATGAGGCCGAGGCAACCATGACCGCTCCCCTGCTGACCGTCAGTGAGCTCGGCAAGCGTTATCCGCTGCCGCGGCCGTTCTGGCGCTCGCCGCATTGGCAAGTTGCGCTGCGCGATGTCTCGTTCACTTTGACCAGTGGCAAAACCATTGCCGTTGTCGGCGAATCCGGTTCCGGCAAATCGACACTCGCCCGCCAGCTGGCGGGATTGGAAACGCCAACCGAAGGCGACATTCTGCTTAATGGCAGCAGTATCGTCGGTCGTCGCGATGACAGTTTGCGTCAGTTGCGTCGTGACATTCGGATGGTGTTTCAAAATCCGGCGGCATCGCTGAACCCGCGCGTGACCATCGGCAATCAGCTCGATCAGGCGCTGCAGCATCTGGTGCAACTGGGACCGCGAAAACGTCAGGAACGCATTCACGAAGCGCTGGCGAGCGTCGGCTTGCCGGCCGATCACAAACACCATTATCCGCATCAGTTTTCCGGCGGTCAGCGCCAACGGGTTGCCATCGCCCGCGCCATTCTGCTGCAACCGAAATTGATCATCGCCGACGAACCGGTCTCGACACTGGATGCGTCGGTGCAAGCACAGATCCTGAACCTGCTGCTTGATCTGCAGGCCGCGCACAATTTGTCGTTCGTGTTCATTTCGCACGATCTGGGTGTGGTCAAAACCATCAGCGATCAGGTGCTGGTTTTGTACGCAGGCGAAGTCATGGAAATGGGCCCGACGGCCGCGATTTTCTGTCAGCCGCAGCATCCGTATACCCGCGCGCTGATTGCCAGCAGCCCGGCGGTGCAACGCGCCCTGCAGGTGCCTGTGACGCCACTGCGCGGCGAGTTGGCGACCTTGCACGAAAGCGGTCTGGGCTGTCCGTTCGCCCACCGCTGCCCGCATGCCGACGAGCGTTGCCGGCGCGAACGACCATTGCCGCGCTGGCTGGCTGAACAGCGCGTCAGCTGTCACAAAGCCGGCGAGTTCTGAGTGCCAGCCGCTACGTAAAAGCGGCAATGAAAAGCACTACGCAAAACCGGAACATTTGCGCGCGGTCACCGCTCGCGAAACGCCGTGGCTATGCGGCGCCACAAGGCATCCGACCAGTCAGGAAAAGGTTGGCCGGGGCGGCTGTGTTACACTGCGCGCCTCCCTTGCATCCTGAGGATATCGTCATGGGTTTTCTTGCCGGCAAACGCGCCCTGATTATCGGCCTTGCCAGTGACCGTTCGATTGCTTACGGCATCGCCGAAGCGATGCGCCGCGAAGGCGCCGAACTCGCCTTCAACTACCAAAATGAAAAGCTGCAGGGCCGGGTCGAAGATTTTGCGAAAGAATTCGGCTCCAGCATTGCCTATCAAATGGACGTCGCCAGCGACGACAGCATCAATGAATTTTTCGCCAAGCTGAAAACCCATTGGGACAGCTTCGACGTGCTGGTGCACTCGGTCGCCTACGCTCCGAACGGTCAGCTCGAAGGTGATTACCTGGACTGCGTCAACCGCGACGGTTTCCGTATTGCCCACGACATCAGCTCGTACAGCTTTGCCGCCGTTGCCAAAGTCGCCCGCGACATGATGCGGCCGAACGGCTCGATGGTCACGATGACCTATCTCGGTGCCGAGCGCGCACTGCCGAACTACAACGTCATGGGCGTAGCCAAAGCCTCGCTGGAAGCCAACGTGCGTTACATGGCCGCCAGCCTCGGCCCGCGCGGCATTCGCGTCAACGCTGTCTCGGCCGGCCCGATCCGGACACTGGCCGCTTCGGGCGTGAAGAACTTCCGCAAGATGCTGTCGTATTACGAGAAGGTCTGCCCGCTGCGCCGTAACGTCACCATTGAAGACGTTGGCAACGTCACCGCCTTCCTGTGCTCGGATTTGTCGGCAGCGGTCACCGGCGAAGTGGTGCACGTCGATAACGGCTACCATTTCATCAGCATGCCGGAACTGGAAAGCGCGGAATAAGCTTTCGCAGTCAAACAAAAAACGGGGCATCGCCCCGTTTTTTGTTTGCTGATCACGTTGTCTCTGCAGGTTTTCTCTCTGACCTGCTCACACCTTTTAACCGCCAAGCCAATCGCTTTGCCGGACCGGCTCAGCACGACCCCGAATTCTTGCAATGCTATTCAAGCCTGCCGCTCGCCCTAAGCTGATCCGTCTGGATTGCATGCGGTCATTGTCTGGTAAGGGCATACGTAATCGAGACCGCTAGCAAAGGTCTTTTAATGCGCCAGCGTCTGGACCCCGTCCTGATTGTCAGAATGCAAAAAGGGCCACAATCGTGGCCCTTTTTGTTTTATCGGTTGAACCCGATCAGTTGCTGGCCGGAGCCTGCAGACGGCTGTCGAAATACTCGATTGCAGTATTCGCTTTCAACCATTCGACGTACGCCATGTACTCTGCTTCACCACCAGCGCGGCTGATGCGCTCTTCATACTGCTTGCGCCGTGCCGCATCCAAGCCGGCGACCGCCGGTTGGCTGGCTTGCTGCAGTTCGATCAGCAGGTAATCGCCACCAATCAGGCTGACGCCACCCACCGACGGCTTGTCGGTCGGCCGCACCTGCTTGAACAGTTGCTCACGAACAATCGGATCCGGCGTGGCGGAACTGCGGCCAACGGCCTCAAAGCCCTGCCAGTTGGCGTTCTTTTCCGCCAGCAAACTGCCGACGTCTTCACCGGCCTTGAGTTTGGCCAGCAAGCTGTCGCCGAAGCTCTTGGCGGCAGCGCGGCTGCGCTGCTCATTCAACGCAGCGACAATTTCGCCCCGGACATCGGCCAAGGCTTTGGTGCTGGCGGCGCTGTAATCCTTGATCCGGACCATCACAGCGTGTTGATCGCCAATGCTGATCAAGCTGCTGTTGCGACGCTCAGTCAACACTTCGTCGCTGACGGCGGCTTCGATCACCGCAGCATTGGCAGCAATGCCAATGGGCGCGCTGCGCTCAAACGTGCCAGTTTCCTTGACGGTCAAACCGGCCGCAGCAGCGGCTTCATCGAGGCTGTCCGATGATTCGTAGCCAATGTTGTTCAGCTGCAATTCTTTCTCAGCGTAGAGATCGGCTACTTTTTGCTGTTGCAACGTGGTGCGAACCTGATCACGAACGCTGTCCAGCGAGCGCTGCTCGCCGCTTTCAATACCCAGCAGTTTGATGATGTGGAAGCCGAACGCCGTGCGCACCAATGCAGATACCGGCTGCGCAGTGGTCAGCGCAAACGCAGCGTCATCGAATGCCGCTTCCATCGCGCCTTTTTCCAGCACACCAAGTTCGCCGCCCTGGGCTTTGCTCAGCTCATCCGCCGAATGTTGTTGTGCCAATGCCGCGAAATCTTCGCCTGCTTGCGCTTTGGCCAGCACCGCTTCGGCTTGTGCCTTGGCAGCCGCTTCTGCAGCGCTGTCAGCGCCTTCCGGCACCGTAAACAGAATATGGGCTAGTTTGCGTCGCTCAGCACCAACGAACTCGGTTTGGTGGCTGTTGTAGTAGGCTTCGATGTCAGCATCGGTGACTGTAACCTGGCTCGCCAATTCGGCAGAATTCAGCTCAACGTACTGCAGATTGAATTTCTCCGGCACGGCAAAGCTCGCCAGATTGGCGTTGTAGTGGCCTTCAATCTCGGCGTCCGTCGGCATCTCGGTCGGCGCAAATGCAGCCACCGGCAGGCGAGCGAAACGGCCGGTCAACGCTTCGTTTTCCAGCTGATAGAAACGCTCGGCTTCGTTGCCCAGCGCAAAGCCGGTATCGGCCAGACCGCGCAGCATTTGCGCGGCGACCAGATCCTTTTCCAGCTGTGCCGAGAAACGTTCGGTGCTGTAACCGGCTTGTGCCAAGACCATTTCCGCGGTGGCGCGATCGTATTTGCCGTCACGCTGGAACTGCGGAATGGCCTGGATCTGCTCTTTGATGCGATCCGTGCTGATGCGCAAGTTCAGATCTTTCAGCGATTGCGCCAAGGCCTGCTGGGTCACCAATTGTTCGAGCACATTGCGACGAAATTCTTGTTCTTTCTCGTCGGTGTTGAACAACTGGCTGTACATCTCGCCGTAGCGACCACGCGCGTTCTGATAAGCCTGTTCAAACTCATTGCGGCCAATCTTGACGCCATCGACTTCAGCCAACTTGTCACCGTCGGCCGAAACAAAGAAGTTGCTGACCCCGGAAAACACGAAACTGATAACGATAACGATCAGAAACGCCCAGGCGACCGGGCCATTCAGACCCTCGCGAAAACGATCCATCATGGGAGTAAATCTCTCTTGGTATAGCAAAGCCAATGCTGCAGCGAACCGACAGGGCGGCCGCGACAAGCGCAGCATTGTGGCGCAAAGGCCCGACGATGGAAAGGAAAAACGCCGGCCAAACCGTGACGGCGCCAGTCACGGCCAAGCCACTGGCGCCATAGCAAATACAGCCATGGCAAATGCGTTGGCACGCATAGCGAACCCGGCAGCGGAAACGGCAATGAAGGAAATGGTTGGCGGAGCGGACGGGACTTGAACCCGCGACCCCCGGCGTGACAGGCCGGTATTCTAACCAACTGAACTACCGCTCCAGATGTGACGGGCACGTTTCAGGGGCTAAACCCTCGGTGGTTGCGGACCGGTATGCGACAGATTTGGTGGGCGTTGAGGGACTTGAACCCCCGACCCCCTCCATGTGACGGAGATGCTCTACCAACTGAGCTAAACGCCCAAATCTGCGCGGCAACAACGTGCGTGGACTCGCACAGGGTTGCGTGGCTCCTGCTACAGGACTGCAACAGGAGCCGGTCAGTCAGCTTATTCGTTGACTGCGTCTTTCAGCGCCTTGCCCGGTTTGAAGCTCGGGACTTTGGCGGCGGCGATTTTGATTTCTGCGCCAGTTTGCGGGTTACGACCGCTACGGGCAGCACGTTCTTTGACGACATAGGTGCCGAAACCAACCAGGGCAACCTGATCACCTTTGCGCAGGGCATCGGTCACGGCGTCGAGCATGGCGTCCAGTGCACGTGCAGCAGAGGCCTTGGAGATATCGGCGCCAACGGCGATGGCGTCAATCAGTTCGGTCTTGTTCATGCGTTCCCCTTGCATACCTCAAAGTCGGACGGGTTCCGACTTCGGGTGCGTTCTTGAATCTGCGTACAGAGCACGCCCCCGCTGCGGGGGCGCATTTATACCAACTGGCGAAAATCAGTGTCAAGCAAATACCCGGCAGCTTGCAACACTGGTGAAAAAAGCGACACAAAATCGGTACAAAAATGTCGAGCACCGCAATAGCTTGCGCTATTGCGGTGCGACAAGATGAACGAGATTTAGTGTGCCTGGATCTCGCCGCTGCCGGCGGCGTCCTTGGTACTTGCTGCAGGTTCGGCAACTGGCACGCGAGGTTCCGGTTGCCGCGTCAGCGCCAGCGTCAAAACCTCGTCGATCCATTGCACGCAATGAACTTCGAGTTCTTTCAACACTTGCTTCGGTATGTCCTTGAGATCGCGACGATTGTCTTTCGGAATCACCACGGTCTTGATGCCACCACGATGCGCTGCCAACAATTTTTCTTTCAAACCACCAATCGGCAACACTTCGCCGCGCAGGGTGATTTCACCGGTCATTGCCACATCGGCACGCACCGGGATACCGGTCAGACTCGACACCAGTGCGGTACACATCGCGATACCGGCAGACGGACCATCTTTCGGCGTCGCCCCTTCCGGCACGTGCACGTGGACATCGAATTTCTCGTAGAAATCCGCGGCAATGCCCAGCACATCAGCCCGGCTACGCACCACCGTCATGGCCGCTTTGATCGATTCCTGCATGACATCGCCGAGTGAACCGGTGAACGTGGTCTTGCCTTTACCGGTAACGGTGACCGCTTCGATTGACAGCAGTTCACCACCGACTTCGGTCCAGGCCAAACCGGTGACTTCGCCAATCCGATCTTTTTCACCGGCTTTGCCAAAATCAAAGCGCGCAACACCGAGGTATTTTTCCAGCTGCTTTTCACTGATCGTCAGCTTGCCTTTGCCCGGCTTCAGGATCAGCTGCTTGGCCACCTTGCGGCAGATCTTGGCAATTTCCCGCTCGAGGCTACGAACACCAGCTTCGCGGGTATAGAACCGCACGATGTCACGAATGGCGGCCGTGGCCAAATCGAACTCTTCCGGCTTCATACCCACGGCTTCGCGCTGCTTCGGCAGCAGGTAGCGTTCAGCGATATTGATCTTCTCGTCCTCGGTGTAACCGGGGATGCGAATGACCTCCATCCGATCCAGCAGCGGTGCCGGGATCTTCATCGAGTTGGCGGTGCAGATGAACATGATCTCGGACAGGTCGTAATCGACCTCGAGATAATGGTCATTGAAGGTATGGTTCTGCTCCGGATCCAGCACTTCCAACAAGGCCGACGCCGGATCGCCACGGAAATCCATTGCCATCTTGTCGATTTCATCGAGCAGGAACAGCGGGTTCTTGACCCCGGCCTTGGTCAGCTTCTGGATCACTCGGCCCGGCATCGAACCGATATAGGTCCGGCGGTGACCACGGATTTCCGCTTCGTCACGCACGCCACCCAAGGCAACGCGAATGAATTCGCGGCCGGTGGCACGGGCAATCGACTGGCCGAGCGAGGTCTTACCGACACCCGGCGGACCAACCAGACACAGCACCGGGCCTTTGACTTTCTTCACTCGCTGCTGCACGGCGAGGTATTCCAGGATGCGTTCCTTGATGTCTTCCAGACCGTAATGATCTTCATCGAGAATTTTCTGCGCGCGCACCAGATCATGCGAGACCTTGCTGCGCTTCTTCCACGGCACCTGCAGAATCCAGTCAAGATAACCACGCACCACGGTCGCTTCAGCCGACATCGGTGACATCATCTTGAGTTTTTTCAGTTCGGCCTCAGCCTTGGCACGCGCTTCTTTGCTCATGCCGGCCTTGTCGATCTTTTTCTCGAGCTCTTCGAACTCGTTCTGGCCTTCATCCATGTCACCGAGTTCTTTCTGAATGGCTTTCATTTGCTCATTCAGGTAGTACTCGCGCTGGGATTTCTCCATCTGGCGCTTGACCCGGCCGCGAATGCGCTTCTCGACATTCATCAGCTCGATCTCGCCTTCCATCAAGGCCATCAGGTGTTCGAGCCGCTCAGAAACACGCTCGATTTCGAGGATCTTCTGCTTGTCAGCGACCTTCAGGGCCAAATGCGCAGCAATGGTATCGGCCAAACGAGCCGGTTCTTCCAAGCTTGACACCGCCTGCACAATTTCCTGCGGCACTTTGCGACCGGTCTTGACGTAATTTTCAAAGATACCGATGGTCGAGCGCATCAACGCTTCTTCTTCGGTCGGATTCGGTTGCTGGTTGCCGAGGTAATCGACTTCTGCAAGCAGCATGTCGTCGCCGTCGGTGTATTTCAGCACACGAGCGCGCTGGACACCTTCGACCAGCACTTTGACGTTGCCATCCGGCAACTTCAGCATTTGCAGAATCGTCGCGACGCAACCGACGTTGTACACATCTTTCGCGGCCGGCGAATCAATGGCCGCTTCTTTTTGCGCAACCAGCAGAATCTGCTTGTCGCTTTTCATGGCGCTTTCCAGCGCCTGCACGGATTTCTCCCGGCCGACAAACAGCGGGATGACCATGTGCGGGAACACCACCACGTCGCGCAACGGCAACACGGGCAGTTCAAGCAAATCAGTACGTGTGGTCATGTGGGCTACCGGGTTGGGGCCTAGTCAGCGGCTGCTGAACAGGATTGCGGTCAGTATATGGGGCTGCTTTTGGCCCCTTCAACGGTAAATCCGGACTAATTGCCAAGCAGCCAATAACGTTTTCGCCCGTTCTTACGCAGAAAGCTGCTATCTGGATGGCAAAACGCCCGGACAGGTTCCCCCGACCGGGCGTTTGCATGTTTTTCAGCCAATCTTGCGTTTACCAGAGACTGGGCCGTGCTGCTTACT
Source organism: uncultured Kangiella sp. (assembly GCA_946481205.1). The sequence goes on from CAMLNB010000004.1 coordinate 37,217, forward strand.
GATCCGACGCCGCTTTGGGCAGGCTGTCGTTGTTGTAAATCAGCTTCGGCTGGCTATCGCCGGCAATGACCGCCGAATCGACCACCACTTTCGAGACGTTTTCCAGGCTCGGCAGATCGAACATGGTATCGAGCAGCGTGCCTTCGAGGATCGAGCGCAAACCACGGGCGCCGGTCTTGCGCGCCATCGCCTGACGAGCGACCGCACCGAGCGCTTCTTCGCGAATTTCCAGCTGCACGCCTTCCATGTCGAAGAGCTTCTGGTATTGCTTGACCAGCGCGTTCTTTGGCTCGGTCAGGATCTTGACCAGCGCCGCTTCGTCGAGTTCTTCCAGCGTTGCGACGATCGGCAGACGACCGACGAACTCCGGAATCAAACCGAACTTGATCAGATCATCCGGCTCGACCGCTTTCAGCACTTCGCCAACGTTTTTCTTGTCGTCCTTGCTGCGCACTTCGGCACCAAAGCCGATGCCGCCTTTCTCGGAGCGATCACGAATCACTTTGTCCAAACCGGCAAAGGCACCGCCGCAAATGAACAGAATGTTCTTGGTATCGACCTGCAGGAATTCCTGCTGCGGGTGCTTGCGGCCACCTTGCGGCGGCACCGAAGCAACCGTGCCTTCGATCAGTTTCAGCAAGGCTTGCTGGACGCCTTCACCGGACACATCGCGGGTAATCGACGGATTTTCCGACTTGCGGGAAATCTTGTCGATTTCGTCGATGTACACGATGCCCTGCTGCGCTTTCTCGATGTCGTAATCGCATTTCTGCAGCAGTTTCTGAATGATGTTCTCGACGTCTTCACCAACATAACCGGCTTCGGTCAGCGTGGTCGCGTCAGCGATGGTGAACGGCACATTGAGCAATCGTGCCAGCGTTTCCGCCAGCAGCGTTTTGCCGGAACCGGTCGGGCCAACCAGCAAGATGTTGCTCTTGCCGAGTTCGACTTCGTCCTTCTTGTGACCACCACCTTGCAGACGCTTGTAGTGGTTGTACACCGCCACCGCCAAGACTTTCTTGGCATGTGGTTGGCCAATCACGTACTCGTCGAGCGTCTTCTTGATTTCTTTTGGCGACGGCAGCCGCGGCTTGTCCGAGCTGGTCGTGGTGTCCTGCACTTCTTCCCGGATGATGTCATTGCAGAGCTCAACACACTCATCGCAAATGAATACCGAGGGGCCCGCAATCAGCTTGCGGACTTCGTGCTGGCTCTTGCCGCAGAAGGAGCAGTACAGCAGTTTGCCGCCGTCATCCTTGCCGCCAGAACGCTTCTCAGCCATAGCAACCTCTAATCTGGCGGGCGCGCTCGGGAGGCACGCCCAGTTCTTGGATTCTAGCCCGGTTGGGCCGGTTCCTGCTCGACGCCGCTTATGATGCTGCGAACCGCATCACCCCGGCGCCGCGACCGCGGGTTATTTAGCGCTTGTTCAGCACCGAGTCGACCAAGCCGTACTGAAGTGCCTCTTCAGCGCTCATAAAGTAGTCACGCTCGGTATCACGCTGGATTTCGGCCAGCGTCCGGCCGGTATGTTCCGCCATCAGCTGGTTGAGGTTTTCCCGCATTTTCAGGATTTCCCGGGCGTGGATTTCAATGTCGGTCGCCTGGCCCTGGGCTCCACCGGACGGCTGGTGAATCATGACCCGGGCGTTCGGCAGGCAGTGCCGCTTGCCTTTGGCACCACCCGCCAACAGGAAGGCGCCCATCGAACAGGCCTGGCCGATGCACAGCGTCGACACGTCCGGCTTGATGAACTGCATGGTGTCGTAAATCGACATGCCGGCGGTGATCACGCCGCCAGGCGAATTGATATAGAGGCTGATGTCCTTGTCCGGGTTCTCGGCTTCAAGGAACAGCAACTGGGCCACGACCAGATTGGCCATGTGGTCTTCGACCGGACCGGTCAGGAAAATGATCCGCTCTTTCAGCAGGCGGGAGTAGATATCGAACGCGCGCTCACCGCGAGCGGTCTGCTCGACCACCATCGGCACCAGCTGGGCAATTTCAGGCGGCAATTGCGACATACCATTGCGAATCATGAGCAATCCTTGTTTTGGTTTGATCGGCGATGCGGGCAGTTACCTGACCACGTCACGGCTTGGCGAAGCAGAAACCGGTGCGAAGCAACGCCGTTCGGTCTCGTCCTTCCACCCCGAACAATACGGGGCTCAGCACACAATGGTGCCAAATCCAAAATAGTAAAGGCCATGATAGCGAACCCCGGATGCCGTCACCAGCAACCGGGGTTTCTGTTCTCATGAAAAGACCAGCGATTACTGGCGCTTGTTCATCAGCTCGTCAAAAGACACAGCCTTTTCAGTGACTTGGGCTTTGCCGAGCACGAAATCCACCACCTGATCTTCGAGCACCAGCGCTTCCATCTGGGCCAGTTCGCGCTTGTTGCTGTAATACCAGTTGACGACTTCGGACGGGGTTTCGTAGGCCGAGGCGATGTCTTCGACCGCGGTGCGGACGCGGTTGCCGTCAGCTTCGATCTTGTTGCTGCGAATCACTTCGCCAACGATCAGGCCCAAGCTGACCCGGCGCTTGGCTTGATCAGCGAACAGCGAAGCCGGCAGCTCCGGCAGATCTTTCTTGCGGGTAGCCATGCCGAGTTCACGGTTGGCCTGCTGACGCAGCCGCTCGATTTCCTGATCGACCAGCGCGGTCGGCAGGCTGACGCTGTTCTCTTTGACCAGACCGTCCATGACCTGCGCCTTGATCTTGTTCTTGATCACCTGACGCAGCTCACGCTCCATGTTCTTGCGCACTTCGACTTTCAGCGCGGCAACGCCGCCCGAGCTCAGGCCGAACAGCGACACGAAGGCATCGTCCAGTTCCGGCAGTTTCTGCTCGGACACGCTGGTCACGTTGACTTTGAACACCGCCGCTTTGCCGGCCAGATCGGCATTGCCGTAGTCTTCCGGGAACGTGACGTTCAGCTCGACGCTGCCGCCGGCTTTGGCGCCGACCAGGCCTTCTTCAAAGCCCGGGATCATGCTGTTCGAGCCGATCACCACTTTGACGCCGTTGGCGCTGCCGCCTTCAAACGCGACGCCATCAACGGTACCGACAAAATCGATGGTCAGCTGGTCGCCTTCTTTCGCGGCGCGCTCGACCACGGCCCAGCTGGCGCGCTGCTTGCGCAGGGTTTCCAGCATGGTGTCCACATCGGCGTCGGTGACGCTGGCCAGCGGTTTTTCGACGGTAATTTTGTCCAGACCGGCAACGGTGAATTCCGGGTAGACCTCGAACGTGGCAACGAACTCGACGTCTTTGCCGGCTTCCAAGGTTTTCGGCTCAATGCGCGGGTTACCGGCCGGATTGAGGTTTTCTTTCATCACCGCTTCGTAGAACGAACGCTGCATGGTGTCGCCCCAGACTTCGCGGCGCACCGAATCGCCCCAACGCTGGTTGACCACGTTCATCGGCAGCTTGCCCGGACGGAAACCCGGCAGGCGCTGGCTGCGGGCCAGTTGCTGCAGACGCTTGTTGATTTCGGATTCGATCGACTCGGCCGGCACACCGATGGTGATGCGGCGCTCGAGACCGTTCAGCACTTCCACGGAAACTTGCATGGTGTTACTCCCGTTGCAGCGAATGGCGGCGCCACTCGCAGTGTTCAGAATTCCGCTACATCCCGGGACGGTACGCGACAAACCAATGCCGACTGCCGGGCGAACCCGGCAGTCGTTTAATTGGTGCGAAAGGAGAGACTCGAACTCTCACGCCTTGCGGCGCTGGAACCTAAATC
>CAMLNB010000005.1 GCA_946481205.1 uncultured Kangiella sp.
TTGGCAACGGCCCGGATGTGTTGACCAAAGTCAGCATGGTTGGCAACGATTTGAAGCTGGATGACGGCATTGGTGTCTGCGGCAAAGCCGGCCAGAGCGTGCCGGTCGGCGTGGGCCAACCGACCTTGAGAGTGGATGAGTTGACGGTGGGTGGTACGGCTGCCTGAGCGCGTTGAACAAGACGACACCACCAACAAAAAGGGCAGCGTACGCTGCCCTTTTTGTTGGGTCGAAATGTCCGTTCAGTACCGCTGGCTCAGCTGCCTTGTAGCAAGTCGCGCAAGCTGCGAAACAGTTCGCGCGCCGCTGCCGGCGGCTTGTTCTGCTCGGCTTCTTTTTGCGCAGTGCGGATCAGCTGGCGCAGTTGCTGGCGATCGGCAGTTGGATGTAGTTGCAGCAATTCGTTCAGGGCGCTGTCACCGTCGGCGATCAAACGGTCGCGCCAGCGCTCAAGTTGATGGTGCTGCTGGGTAGCCAGCTTGGCGTGTTGGCGCAACTGCTCCAACGCAACCTGCAAGGGTTCGGCATCGACATCGCGCAGCAGGCGGCCGATGAACTGCAGCTGGCGCCGACGCGCTTCGTGAGCGCGAATTTGCTGGCACTGATCGATGGCATCGCGCAGCTTGTCCGGAAGCGGCAGCTTGTCGAGCTGGGCGGCGGCGAGTTCAACCAGCTCTTCGCCGATGTCCTGCAGCGCATGCATCTCGCGTTTGCGCTGCGATTTGCTCGGCAGTTCTTCGCCGATTTCATCGGGCAGGTTGTAGTCGGCTTCAATGGGTTGGCGGGACATGGATGGACTTCACCGGGTAGCAGGGAGGGCGGTCGGCGGTGCTCAGAAGCTGAGCCCGGCACTGAACCAGCCGTAATTGTAATCGCTTTCGACGTTGTCTTCGTCGAAGAAATAGTCCCGGTCACGTCGGGATTGCAGTACCAGCGCCAGCTGCAGCCGCATGCGGTCGCTGAGTTGGAACTCTTGACCCAGTCGTACGCCGAGCAGTCGGTAATCCTGCCGCCAGAAGTCTTGGAGCTCGTACCACGTCAATGAAATCTCGGTGTCGCTGGGCAGCCGGTAGCCGAGCAGGGCGTGGTAGCTACGTTCGGCGCTGGCGCGCTCATAACGTTCGATGCTGGCGTTGCTGATGCGCAAGCGGCTGGCGCCAAGCAGGACGCGCCAGTTGCTGCCTGGGCGCACATTCAGCTGCACTTCGTGGCCACGCTGATCGGCGTGGCCCTGATTGTCGATGCTGAAACCGTACAGCTGGGTTTGGCCTTCGATCAGATCGCGCAGCTCGTCATCAAACAGTTTGATGTCGAGTTCGATACGGTTTTCCAGATAACGAGCGTACAAGCCCAGCTCGCGGGAAAAAATCCGTTCGGGTTCGAGTCCGCCAGCGGAACGGCTTTGCTGGAAGTAGCGGGCATCGCTGGCGCTGCCGTTCACCGGTCGCTCCAGATGACGCAACGTATAGCTGAAGCGGCCGTGCTCTTCGAACAGATCCGGCGTGCGCACGGCGCGCGCGGCGATGGCACGCAGGCTGTGTTGCTCATTGATTGCCCAATTCAGCGCCAGCCGCGGCGAGAATTCGGTGCCGGTGATGTCATCATGTTCCAGCATCGCGCCGGCGTGCAGCAGCACGCTCGGTTGCCAGCGCCATTCGACATTGCCGAACACGCGCAGCAGATTGCTGCTGCGCTCGCCAGCGAAAAACGTTTCCGAACGAACCCGATCCGTGCGTGCGGACAGCCCGGCAACCAGTCGCGTGGTGTCGGACAGCGTCAGCGTATCCTGCAATTCGATGTCGGCGCGACTTTCTCGCAGACTTTGGTTGGCTTGCCCGCACACCGGCGTCAGGCCGCCGTTGGCGACCCGCATCAGCACGTTGTCGAGCAGCGCGGCGATTTCGGCATTCGGTGGTGTGGGCAGTGGATCGCCATCTCCGTAGGCATCCAGCACGGCCAGTGTGTAGGCCTCGTCGGCATCGAACAGCGCGCCGAGTTCACTGCTCAGGAACACTTCTGGCGGGCAGGAGCGCCATGCTTCTTCAGCGTCGTTGTAATTCAGATAGGCCTGCACCCGCCGCTCGTGGCCGGGCGCCAGATCGCGGCTCCAGCTGGCTTGCAGATAAGCGTTGTCATTGTCGAGCGTGTGGTAAGGCGCCGGCTCCCAGGGATCGATTTCCGGCAGCTGTTTGTCGCCGCTGCTGTAGCCAAACTGCGCCTGCACGCGATCGCCGTTGCTGCGCTGACTTTGCCAGGCGGCGTTGATGAAACGGCTGTCGAAGCTGTCATCGCGACGGTTGCCGTCTTCATCCAAGTCGAAACCGTCATCGGCGCGGCTGCCGACGGTGACCCGGTAGTCGTTGCCGGCGGCGGTACGACCGCCGTGGCGCAGCAGCCGGTCGCGAATGCCTTTGTCACCGTGGGTGATCGAGACGTGGCTGCCGGCGGCATCGATCGGATGGCGGCTGATGATATTGACGATGGCGAAGAACGAGTTGGCGCCGTACAACGCGGTGTTCGGGCCGCGGGTCACTTCGATGCGCTGAATGTCTTCCAGCGCCAGCGGGATTTCATTCCACAGAATGCGGGCCAGTGCCGGCTGGAAGATCGACCGGCCATCGATCAGCACCTGCATCCGATGGCTGTTTTCTTCAACCAGGCCGTGGTAACCGACTTCGGCTTTGTGACCGTAGTGATAGGCGACGGTCATGCCGGGCACCAGCCGCAGCAACTCGGGAATGCTGCGGGCACCGGATAGCCGAATCAGCTCGCGATCGATGATGGTGACGGCGGCGGGCACTTCCGCCTGCGGTTGCTTCAGCCGCGAGGCGGTCAGCACCACCGGCATGTCGCCGAACAGCGCGACATCGGCGGTATCGTCCTGCGCCACCGCTGTGGTGGTGGCTCCCGTCAGACCGGCTCCCACCAGACTGGCTAACACCAGCTTCGTCAACCGCCTGCGCATGGCTGCGTCTTCTTGGCCAAAACTGTGCTCACTCTAGTGCAGTTGTCGTGCAACTGCCAATCCGAGCCGGTTTGCTGTCGTGCTCTTGCCAACGCGGCGACCGGGCGGGCCTGCTTGGGGCTCATGCTATGCTGGCAGCTTCTGCTACCCAAGACACATGTGAACGGCTCCATGACAGGCTCCCTGACCGGCGCTCTTGCCGCTACCCCGACCGCTGATGCGATGGATGTCGAGGCTGAACAGCGCCGGCTCGCTGGCTTGGTCAGCGACATGCTGAGCACAGCCCAGCAGCTTGGTGCCAGTGCTGCTGAAGTCGCGGTCAGTCGGGATGTTGGCTTGCAGGTGCAAGTGCGCGGTGGTGATGTCGAAACCATCGAGTTCAATCGCGATGGCGGTTTCGGCGTCACCGTCTATTTTGGCCAGCGCAAAGCCAGCGTCAGCAGCACCGATACCCGCGCCGACGCACTGCAATTGGCGGTGCGCAAAGCGTGCGAAATCGCCCGCCATACCGCCGAAGATCCGTACGCCGGTTTGCCGGATGCTGATCGGCTCGCGCGCGACATTCCCGATTTGCAGCTCGACCATCCGTTTGGCCTGACCGCCGATGAAGCGGTCGAGTTGGCGCTGCGTTGTGAAGCGGCCGGCTTGAACCGGCATCTGCAGGTCAAGAAAACCGATTCGGTCAGTTTCAGCAGCCATCGCGGTGTGCGCTTTTACGGCAATAGCCTCGGCTTCATGGCGGGCGTGCCGAGCACGCGTCATTCGCTTTCGGCGACGCTGATTGCCGAAGATGCCCAAGGCATGCAACGCGATTGGTGGTACACCGTCGCCCGCGATCCGGCGGAGTTGCTCAGTGCTGAAAGCGTTGGCCAACGCGCTGCCGATCGCGCTGCTCGTCGTTTGGGTGCGCGCCGGATGCGTACCGGCGTGATGCCGGCGATATTGGTGCCGGAAGTGGCGCGCGGTTTTCTCGGCCATTTGCTGTCGGCGATCCGTGGTGGCAATCTGTATCGCAAAGCCTCGTTTCTGTGCGATGCGCTCGGCAAACCGGTGCTGCCGAACTGGCTCAGCCTGCGCGAAACGCCGCTGATCCCGAAAGCACTCGGTAGCGGCGCGTTTGATGATGAAGGCGTTGCCACCTACGAGCACGACATCGTTCGCGATGGCGTGTTGCAGAGCTATATTCTCAGCAGTTATTCCGCCCGTCGACTCGGACTCAGCAGCACCGGCAATGCCGGCGGCGTGCACACGATCGCCGTGCAAAGCCAGCAAGCGCTGCGCGATTTCGACAGCCTGGTCCGCGACATGGGTGAAGGCGTGGTGATCACGTCGGTGATGGGGCAGGGCGTCAATCTGGTCACCGGTGACTACTCGCGCGGCGCCAGTGGTTTCTATGTTGCCGACGGTGTCATTCAGTATCCGGTCGAGGAAATCACCATTGCCGGATCGTTGCCGCAATTACTGCGCAATATTGCCGCGATTGGTGACGATGCCGAGCCGCACTCGATGATCTGGACCGGCTCCTTGCTGGTGGATGGTGTCACTATCGCCAGCCAGCAACAAGCTGACTGAGCGCGCGACGGTTCAGCGACAGTACTGGGACAATGGCACGTGATGACCTTGCTACACTTGCGCCATCGTCGATTCCGGTAAGGTCAGTATGCCGCCCATCAGCAGTGAACTTATTTATCTGGGCCTGATCCTCGGCCTGCTCGTGTTGCCACGCGCCTTGCAACGGTTCCGAATTCCGGCGCCGTTGACTTGCCTCGCTTTCGGTGTGTTGGCCACGTTTATTGCCACCGATTTCAGTCACGACAAAACCATTGCATTGTTGGCAGTGCTCGGCATTTCATCGCTGTTTCTGTTTGCTGGCCTTGAGATCGAGCTGGAAGCGCTGCGCAAAGGCTGGCGCCCGTTGCTCGGCAATGTTCTGACCTACGCAGTCATTCTGGCGCTGGCGGTTTACCTGTTGCAGCAACTGGCAGGTTTCAGCACAGCCTTGGCTGCCGTGATTGCCCTGGCGTTGTTCACACCATCGACCGGGTTCATTCTGGATTCGCTGGCGCGGCTGGGTTTGACCGCGGACGAATGCTTCTGGGTATCCAGCAAAGCGATTGCCATTGAATTGCTGGCGCTGTTGCTGCTGTTCATTGTGCTGCAATCCGAGTCGACCAGCTCCCTGCTGCTGTCGTCATCGGCCTTGATTGCGATGATCGTTGGACTGCCGCTGTTGTTCCTGACGCTCGGCCGGTTGGTGGTTCCACATGCGCCGAACTCCGAATTCTCGTTGTTAATCATGGTCGGCTTGCTGGCCGCCTACATCACCAAGGCGCTCGGGGTTTACTATCTGGTCGGCGCGTTTCTGGCTGGTTTTGTTGCCCGCTTGCTGCGCACCCGAATGCCGGCGCTGGCCTCGCACGACAATCTGCATGCGGTGCGCTTGTTCGCATCATTCTTTGTGCCGTTCTATTTTTTCTATGCCGGCATGTCGATACCGACAGCCGCATTGAGTTGGCAGGCGCTCTGGCTTGGCCTGGCGGTGTCGGTCATTGTGATTCCGCTGCGCATCGGGGTGTTCTGGTTGCAGCGCCGGCTGACGTTTCGTGATGAGGCCAATCGCAGCAGTTTGCGCATCGCCATCACGCTGACTCCAACCTTGGTTTTCACCTTGGTGCTGGCCGGTATTGCAGCTGCCCGCTATGACTTGGCGCCGGAGTACTTCGGCGCGCTGATCGTCTATGCCTGCGTCACCACGGCGTTGCCATCGTTTGTCTTTCCGCGCGCGGTCAGTTTCGAGTTGGCAGAAATGGGGCCGCCAGCGCCGGCTGACCTTTCAGCAGCCACAGAGCCCGTTACCCCGGAGTTGGATGTGGAACCGGATGCGCGCAGCTGATTGCGCGCCTGTAGTAGTTACGGGATCTGGCAGAGCAAAGCTGCAGCACAGAATTTCCCAGCAGACTTTCAGCGCGGAAAAGAGCGCGTCAGAGCAGAATCAGGGTGGTGAGACCAAGGAAGGTCAGCAGCCCCATGATGTCGGTGACGGTGGTCAGCAGCATGTTGCCAGCCAAGGCCGGATCCAGTTCCAGTTTACGCAGCAGCAACGGAATGCCGACGCCGGCAAAACTGGCGATCAGCAAGGTGGTGAACAGTGCCGTGCCGATCACCAGACCGAGCGCGGTGCTTTTCCAGACCGCGACGACAAAGCCGAGCGCAATCGACAGCAACAAGCCATTCAGCGCGCCAATCGCCAGCTCCTTGCCGATCAGCCAGCGGTAGTTCGATTGTTCGATATGGCCCAGCGCGATACCGCGTATGGTCAGCGTCACCGCCTGATTGCCGGCGGCGCCGCCCATGCTCGGCACCACGGTCAACAGCACGGCAACGGCGGCCAGATGTTCCAGCGTATTCTCGAATGCGTTGTTGACCAGCGCCGCAGTCAGCGCGGTCAGCAGATTGATGCTGAGCCAGGCAACACGCCGACGCGCCGATTGCAACACCGGACCGAACGTTTCTTCATGCTCGCCCAAACCCGCCATACTTTTCAGCGAGCTATCGGCCTCTTCCCGGATCACGTCAACGACGTCGTCGATGGTGATCCGGCCCAGCAGTTTGCCGTCTTCGCTGATCACGGCGGCGGACACCAGGTCGCGGCGCTCGAACAATTGCGCGACAGCGGTATCTTGCATGTCGACCGGAATGCGCAGTGCTTCGTCATCGATCAAATCTTCGATCAGTTCTTCCGGCTGACTGGTGACCAGATCCGACAGCGATACCGTACCCATGAATTGATCATCGGTGTCGACCACGAACAGCGCATCGGTGGCGTCCGGCAAATCACCGCGCAGCCGCAAGTAGCGCAGCACCACTTCGACGCTGACATCCGGCCGCACCGTCACGGTGTCGGTGTTCATCAGGCCGCCGGCGGTGTCTTCCGGGTACGACAAGGCTTTCAGGACGCGCTGACGATTCTGTTCGTCCATTGACCGCAGCACTTCGCGGTACACGTCATCGGGCAGATCGCCCAAGATGTCGGCAAGATCGTCGGTGTCGAGCGAGCGGGTGGCGTCAGCAAGTTCTTGCGGTGCCATCCGGCCGAGGAAAATGGCGCGGATATCTTCGTCGAGATGCTGCAGGACATCGCCTTCGCGGGCACTGTCGACCAGTTTCCAGAGCAGATCGCGGGTGCGCGGCGGCGTCGAGGCCATCAAGTGGGCGACGTCGGCGGCTGGCACATCGTTGAGCAGCCGGCGCACATGCACATACATGCCACGCTGCAGCGCGGCGTTGAGCCGGGCCAGCGTGCTTTGCATGGTTTCTTGTGCGAGCGCTTCGGCCACGGCAACTCCCGGACAGGCGCGCTAAGCAGCGCGGGGATGAATCAGGCGCGCATAGAGTAGCCGAATTGGTGCAGCGCGGGAATTGTCGCGTAGTCGTGTTGAGGTAGTTCGGCGTTACTGCGGCAGTGGCGTCGCCAGTATTTGAATGCCTTGGCGACCACCTTGCAAGGCGTAGCCGGCCAAGGTGTCGAGATCGGCATCCGGGTGGATCAGCACCTGCTGCAGCATGCCGTAGTTCAAACCGGTCAGTACTTTCAACAAGAAGCGTTCGGCGAGCTCGGTAACCGTGCGGGTCAGGGCATTGTCGGCGTGATCGCAGAGCAGCAAAATGCCAGCACCGGTATCGAGCTGTTCCAGTCGCTGCTCCAAATGGGGTTCCAAGACCTCCGGCGTCATCTCGGTATTGATCATCAGCGCGATGACATTCAGTGCCAGCTCTTCCGGACTGCTATCAAGCTGACGCAGCAGCTGGCTGGCACAACCATCATGACTCAGGATCAGGACGCCGACGCTCATGTTCAGGGCTCACTTCATGTCGCGGTGCCGCACTTGGGTGTGCGGGCGCTTTTCGCGGAAGTATGCAGCCAGCTGTTCGGCCACATAGACGGAGCGATGTTGGCCACCGGTGCAGCCGATAGCGACGGTCAGATACGAGCGGTTTTCCTGCTCGAACCGCGGCAACCAGGTTTCCAGAAAAATGCGAACCTGCCAGATAAATTCGGCGACTCGTGGCTGTTGCTCGAAAAACGCAATGACTGGCTCATCCTTGCCGGAATGCGGCCGCAGAATCGGGTCCCAATGCGGGTTGGCGAGGCAACGGGCGTCGAACACGTAATCGGCATCGATCGGCACGCCATTCTTGTAGCCGAACGACTCAAACAAAATATCGAGCCGGGCGCCGTCACGGCCGAGCACGCGATCCAGGACCAGCTCGCGCAGTTTGTTGCTCGACAAGGTGGTGGTGTCGATCAACAGATCGGCGCGGGTGGCGATGGGGCTCAGCAATTCGCGTTCGCGGCCGATGGCCTCGTTTAGTGACAGGCCATCATGGGTCAGTGGATGTCGGCGCCGGGTTTCGCTGAAGCGTTTCAACAATGTGCTTTCTTCGGCATCGGTAAAGATCACCAGCGGCCGGGTATGTTCGCGCACCAGCTGCTCGAACACGTCATCGAACTGTGCCAGTTCATCGAGCTGATTACGGGCATCGATGGAAAAGGCGAGCTCAGCATGATCATGGCTGACCTTTGCCACCAGAGTCGGCAGCAGACTGACCGGAATATTGTCCACGCAGTAGAAGCCCTGATCTTCGAGTGCGCGCAGTGCTACCGATTTCCCGGAGCCGGAACGACCGCTGAGCAGAACCAGTGACATGGGCAGAATACGGACAGAGGTGAGATGTAGAAAAAGTCTAGCACGGCTGTCCTGACACGCTGATGAAAAATGCCGCAATTTGCCGCTGCTGTCGGCATTTTTTACGCATTCAACGCGGCCCCATCGGTTCGGTGCATCGGGACGGGCAACTGGCTCGGATTCGTCGTGCGCGGCCGGCGGGCAAACAAACGGGGCCGCTTGGGCCCCGTTTGACTAATGCTTACGGCAATGCCGCGGATCAATGGCCGCGCAGCATCTCCTTGTGCTTTTTGACTTGACGGTCGAGCTTGTCGATCAGCAAATCTATCGCGGCATACATGTCAGTGTCTTCACTGTCGGCGAACAACTCGCCGCCGTTGACGTTCAGCTTGGCTTCGGCTTTCTGACGCAGTTTCTCCACACTCAGAATGACATGGACGTTGTTGATGTGATCAAAGTGGCGATTGAGTTTTTCGAATTTGTCGTTGACGAAGCTGCGCAGGGCGTCGGTGATCTCGACATGATGGCCGGTCAGATTGATTTGCATAGTGGCTTCCTCATTCAGCGCCAGACGGATGGCCGTCGCGTCGAGGCAGAGCGGTCCGTCGTCATGGCTGCTTCTACAACATGGTGCAAGTTGTTCGGCTTTTCAAGCGCCAGCAGGCGTTTGTTTTCCGGAACTTTGACACCTGTCAAAGCCGATCGTTTCCGCCGCAGCGGATCAGACCAGGGATTTACGCTCACTGGAGGGCGGAATGGCCATGGCCTCGCGGTACTTTGCGACGGTGCGTCGGGCCACGACAATGCCTTCCTTTGCCAGGATCTGGGCAATTTGGCTGTCACTCAAGGGTTTGTTGGCCTCCTCGGAATCGATCAGTTTGCGGATGCGGGCGCGAATGGCCGTACTTGAGGCCTCGCCACCTGCGGTCGTTGCAACGTGACTAGAGAAGAAAAACTTGAGCTCAAAAATGCCGCGCGGTGTGTGCATGTACTTCTGCGTGGTGACGCGCGAAATGGTTGATTCGTGCATGCCGAGCAGTTCGGCAATGTCTGCCAGCACCATCGGTTTCATCGCTTCTTCGCCATGCTCGAAGAAGCCGATCTGCTGCTCGACAATCGCGGTGGCGACTTTCAGCAGCGTTTCATTGCGGCTTTGCAGGCTCTTGATGAACCATTTGGCTTCCTGCAGATGATTGCGCAGGAAGCTGTTGTCAGCGGCAGTGCGGGTGCGCTGAATCAGGCTGGCGTAACTGGAATTGATGCGCAGCCGCGGCGCGATTTCCGGGTTCAGCTCGACCGTCCAGCGATTGCGCTTCTTGCTGACAATGACATCCGGGGTGACATATTCCGCGGCATTCTGCGTCATTGCGCTGCCGGGCCGCGGGTTCAACCGCTGGATAGCGGCGATCGCGATGCGCAGCTCGTCTTCCGATAGCTTGGCTTTGCGCTGCAGCGTCTTGAAATCGCGAGCGGCCAGCAGTGGCAAGTGATCGCGGACGATCAGTTCGGCGTGACTGATCGTGCTGTTGCCATTGCGGGCCTGGCGCAGTTGCAATAGCAGGCATTCGCGCAAATCCCGAGCGGCAATGCCGGGCGGGTCGAACTGTTGAATGCGGCGCAGGACGGCTTCGACTTCATCGAGATCGAGCGTGCCTTCGACATTCATGCTGTCGTGCAGATCGACGCAGCTGCTGCGCAGGTAACCGTCATCATCGATGGCATCGATGATGGCCTCGGCAATAGCGCGATCGGTGTCACTGAACGGAGTCAGGTTCAGCTGCCAGCGCAGGTGATCGTGCAGGCTTTCGCGGGTTTCGCCCTGGTAGTCGTAGTCGTCTTCGCTGTCGCGGTTGCCACCGCCGCTGGCGGGCGGGCTGAAGTCCCAGTCTTCCCACTGGGCATCGACCGGCAGTTCGTTGTCCAGTTGTTGTTGCTGCAGCGCTTCGCTGGTGTCAGGCGTGTGATCTTCGTTGCCGAAATCATTGCCAAAATCACTGTCGGCCTGGCTGCTGCTGGCAGTGTCAAATTCGCGGGTGTCGCTGTAGTCACCGGTATCGAAATCGGTGCTGCTGGTGCTGATGCTGTCGTCTGCGCGCTCACTGGCTGGACCATCGTGATGCGTGCTGTTTTCGAACGACTCAAACCCCTCGTCGAGTTCCTCGCCAGGTTCGCTGACTTCCAGCATCGGATTGGAGTCCAATGCCTGCTGGATTTCTGTTTGCAGCTCCAGACTCGACAGTTGCAACAGCTTGATCGCCTGCTGCAATTGCGGCGTCATGGTGAGCTGTTGACTGATGCGTAGCTGGAGCGAGGGTTTCATGCTGTGGTTGTGACTGCCGTGTCAAATGGGTTGGCGCGGATTCGGATAAGTTCACTATAAACCAAACTGTCGACTCTGATCGGCTCAGAGGGTGAAATGTTCACCCAAATACACCTCCCGGACTTGCTGATTGGCCAGAATGGCCTCGGGCGTGCCATCAGCAATCAGCTTGCCCTCGCTGACAATATACGCGCGCTCGCAGACAGTCAGGGTTTCCCGGACATTGTGATCGGTGATCAGAATGCCGAGGCCGCGATCACGCAAGTGCTGGATGATGCGCTTGATTTCCAGCACCGAAATCGGGTCGACGCCGGCGAAGGGCTCATCGAGCAAAATAAAGCGCGGTTCGGCCGCCAGCGCGCGGGCAATTTCGACGCGCCTGCGCTCGCCGCCGGACAGCGCCATGCCGAGGCTGTTACGCAGATGGCCGATATGAAACTCGTCGAGCAAGGCCTGCAATTTCTGCTGGCGCTCGGCATCGCTAAGGGCTGGATTCAGTTCCAGAATCCCCAGAATATTATCGGCAACGCTCAGTTTGCGAAACACCGATGCTTCTTGTGGCAAATAACCAATGCCTTTGCGCGCCCGCACATGCATCGGGTCGCCGGACAAATCTTCGGCATCAATCTGGATGCTACCGGCATCGGCGTTGACCAGACCAATAATCATGTAAAACGATGTGGTCTTGCCAGCCCCGTTGGGGCCGAGCAGGCCGACGATCTCGCCTTGCCGTACCGTCAGTGACACATCTTTTACCACCTGCCGGCCTTTGTAGGCTTTGGCCAGATGTTGAACCAGCAAAATACTGCTCACGGCGTGTCCTTGTTTTGCTGCGACGGGTTCGGCTGCGCTTCGCTCGGATTGCTTTCACTGGCGGCGCCCGTTTCCGGCAGCCGGGTGATTTTGACTTGTTGGCCATCGCGTTTGGGCGCGGTAATACGCTTGTTGACGCCATCATATTCGATGACAACGTGTTCGAATTTGACCGTGCCCTGTTGCAGCTTGGCTTCACCTTCCAACGCCAGCTGCTCATTTGCACCGAGATAGCGCAGCGTATTGGCTTGGCCGTGAATCGGCTGGGCATTGTCTTCGGTCCGGCTGAACCGTACCGGGCTGCCGCTGGCGGCCAGATTATTCAGCTGGGTGCCGGTTTGCACCAACTCGATGCGGGTGCCTTCGAGTTGCAGCTTGCGATTCATTCGCGGATCTTGTTGCAACAGAAAAGCATTAGTCAGCAGCTCGGTGCGGCCGCTTTCAGCATCGTAGAGAATTTCCTGAGCGCGCGCTTCCGAGGTGGCACCGGTGGTCGGATCGGTGTGCACCAGTACGGCCGGGTTGCCACGGAAGCGGCCGCTTTTCAGATTGCCGGCCTCGCTTTGGGTGGCCTCGATGTCATCGGCGCGAATGCTGAAATTTTCCTGTTTCAACAGCGCGTTGCCATGATAGAGCGTCTGGCCGGTTTTGCCGTCGACCAAGGCTGAGTCGGCGCGCAGATCGGTGACCTGTTGCGCTGCCAACCGGTTGGGTAACAACAGTGCTGACAGCAGCAATATTGATAACGACAGCGTTGGCCGCAGACTCGCGCTCAGGCGGAACAGTTTAGCGAGTGGGTGATTCATAACGTCCTTCAACCTGGGCAAGCAGCTGCAATTGTTCAGTGGTGAAATCGGCGCGCAAGCCGGTGGCTTTGACATAACCGCCGGGGCTGGTGAAGCGCACCTCGGCATCGGTACTGGCACTGCGCGCCTGCATGTTGACGTCAAGCGCGGTGGTTTCCATCCGCAGCGAGACTGCGCCGCTGCCACTGGCGCGGCTCAGGCTGACGTTGCCTTTGAGCTGCACCTGTTCGGTTTGGTGCACCGCATCGGCATGATCGGCACGCACTTGCCACGGCTCGCCGCTGCTGCGGGTCAGTTGGATGTGCGGCTGCTGCATTACCGAGCGTTGTTCGGCAATAAAGTAATCAATGCGCGGAGCTGACAGCACATGCGACAGCGCGCCGGTTTGATCAAAATGGCGGCTGATCACGCCTTCCATAAAATAATCGCTGCGGCTTTCCTGCAAACTGACCCTGCCGGGCGTGTCCAGCAATTGTTTGCCGGCTTGCTCGCGGCTGAGCAAGACCAGCACAATGATCGCAACCAGCAAGGTGATCACGCCAATGACGAGGCCGCCCCAATTGAAGCGACGCGCGGGTGTGGTCGTGGCGACGGCGCTGTCGGTCATGGCTGGTACTCAGCCAGCAATGCCGGCCAGTGACCTTGCGCCTGCAGGAGCAGATCGCAGACTTCACGCACGGCGCCCATGCCGCCGCGGGCTTGGGCAACAAAATGAGCATGCTCGCGCATGACTTCATGGGCATCGGCGGGCGTTGCCGCCAGACCGACTTGCAAGAACAGCGGCAGATCCGGCAAATCATCACCGACGTGGGCGGCTTGTTCTGGCGTCAGCGCCAGCTTTTGCAGCAAGTCGGTGAAGGCGCCGCGCTTGTTGGCATTGCCCTGATAGACGTGAGCGATGTCGAGTTCGGCGGCACGGCGTTCCACCAGCTTGGATTGGCGGCCGGTGATCAGCGCGACCTGAATGCCGAATTTCTGCACTGCGCGCAAACCGAATCCGTCCTTGATGTTGAATGCTTTCAGCTCTTCATGATTGTTGCCAAGATAGACCGAACCTTCGGTCAGCACGCCGTCGACATCACAGATCAGCAGTTTGATGGCGCGGGCGCGGGCAAGCAATTGGGCATCCATCGTCAGGCATTCCTCACGTCAACGTTCTCTCAGACCACACCGGCTTTCAGCAAGTCGTGCATGTTCAGCGCGCCGATCACGCGTTGCGCCTCATCAAGCACGACCAGCTGGCTGATCGCGTACTGCTCCATCATCCGCATGGCTTCGGCGGCCAGCACGTGAGCGCGGGTATTGCGGCCGCCCTTGGTCATCACGGCGCTGATCGGCGTGTTGTGAAAATCAATGGGTTGCGCCAGTGTCCGGCGCAAATCGCCGTCGGTGAAAATGCCGAGCAGTTTGCCGTCGTCATCGACCACGGTGGTCATGCCGAGCCGTTTGCGCGACATTTCCAGCAAGGCTTGGCTGACCGAGTCGGTGGGTTTCACTTTCGGCACATCATCGCCGGTGTGCATCAGTTGCTCGACATGCAGCAGCAAGCGGCGTCCGAGTGCGCCGGCCGGGTGCGACAGCGCGAAATCTTCGGCAGTGAAACCGCGTGCTTCGAGCAAGGCCACCGCCAGCGCATCGCCCATCGCCAGCGCGGCGGTAGTCGAGGCGGTCGGCGCCAGGCCGAGCGGGCAGGCTTCTTTGTCGACACCGACATGCAAATGGACGTCGGCGGTTTTCGCCAGCGTCGAGCCGGGCCGGCCGGTCAGTGCCACCAGGGGCACGCCGCGCCGTTTGATCACCGGCAGCAGCATCAGGATCTCGTCGGTTTCTCCGGAATTGGAAATGGCCAGCACGACGTCCTGGCTGGTGATCATGCCGAGATCGCCGTGGCTGGCTTCACCGGGATGAACAAAAAACGCCGGGGTGCCGGTCGACGCCAGGGTCGCAGCGATTTTGCTGCCAATATGGCCGGACTTGCCCATGCCAAGCACGACCGTGCGACCTTTGCAGGCCAGCAGCAACCGGCAGGCAGCGGCAAAGCTGTCGTCGAGCCGCTCGCGCAGGCGCAGCACGGCATCGGCTTCGATCTCAAGAACGGCGCGGCCCAGCGCGAGAAAATCAGCAGTGATCGCCATGGCGGATAGGGAGCTCGCTGGTGGGTTCATGCAAAAGCAAGGCCGTCAGTATATAGCGGCTGTCGGCCCGCGTCCTCTTGCGCTCAGGCGCTGCCGGTTTCGGCTGGCGCATGCCACCACTCCATGGTGCCGAGGTCTCGTCGGACCGTCGGCAAGCAGGATTGGCACGGTTCAGGCATGATTCAGCGCCGTTCGGCAGACTGGCGTCACCTCAAGGCTTGGACTGCCCAGCTGCGGTGATCAAGAGCTCTGACCATAAAACGGGTAAAATACGCCGCTTTGCTGCCCACGGCAGCGCTGAGGCCCAGCGGACACGCCTTTTCTCGATGACAACACTGATGACGGACAATCTGGTCGAAGTACGTGGCCTGCATTTCGCTCGTGGTGAGCGGGTGATTTATAACGGTATCGATCTCGATATCAAACGCGGCAAGGTCACGGCCATCATGGGCCCCTCCGGTACCGGCAAGACCACGCTGCTGCGCTTGATCGGCGGCCAGCTGAAGCCGAACGCCGGCAGCATCCGCTTTGACGGCGTCGAAGTGCCCAAACTCGGCCGCAACGAGCTGTTCGCCTTGCGTCGGCGGATGGGCATGCTGTTTCAGAGCGGTGCGCTGTTTACCGACATGACGGTGTTCGAAAATGTCGCGTTCCCAGTCCGCGAGCATTTGAAGCTGCCCGAGTCGGTGCTGCGGGCGCTGGTGCTGATGAAACTGGAAGCCGTCGGTCTGCGCGGTGCCCGCGATCTGATGCCCTCTGAATTGTCCGGCGGTATGGCACGACGGGTTGCCTTGGCACGCGCGATTGTCATGGACCCGGCGATGATCATGTACGACGAGCCGTTCACCGGCCAGGACCCGATCTCGATGGGCGTGCTTTTGCAGCTGATCCGCCTGCTCAACGATGCGCTCGGCCTGACCTCGGTGATCGTTTCGCACGATGTCGATGAAGTCTGCTCGATCGCCGATTACGCCTACATCATTTCCAACGGCCAGATAGCTGCGCACGGTACGCCGCAGGAACTCAGCCGCAGCAACAACGCCCGGGTCAACCAGTTCATGCAAGGATTGCCGGACGGGCCGGTGCCTTTCCATTATCCGGCCAATGCCTATCGCGACGATTTGCTGGGAGCCGTGGCATGATTTCCAGCAAATTGCGCCAAGTCGGCGCAGACACCCTCGATATGGTCGCGACCAGCGGTCGCGCCAGCATGTTGCTTGCTCGTGCTTTCGCCGGTTCGTTCAATATTCGGCGCGGTTTTGGCCTGTTGATCAAACAGCTGTATCAGGTCGGCGTGCTGAGCTTGGCCATTATTGTCGTTTCCGGCCTGTTCATCGGCATGGTGCTCGGTCTGCAGGGCTATACCATCTTGGTCAAATACGGTGCTGACGCCAGCTTGGGACCGATGGTCGCGCTCAGTTTGGTGCGCGAATTGGGTCCGGTCGTGGCGGCGCTGCTGTTTGCTGGTCGGGCCGGTTCGGCGTTGACCGCCGAAATCGGTTTGATGAAAGCCACCGAGCAGCTGTCCAGCATGGAAATGATGGCGGTCGATCCGCTGCACCGGGTCGTCGCGCCGCGGCTGTGGGCGGGTTTGATCGCGCTGCCGCTGCTGACGGCCATTTTCAACGTGGTCGGCGTTTACGGCGGCTATCTTGTTGGCGTCGAGTGGCTCGGCGCCGATTCCGGCGGTTTCTGGTCGGCAATGCAGGCGGCGGTGGATTTTCACGATGACATCATCAACGGTGCCATCAAGAGCGTGGTGTTTGCGTTCGTGGTGACCTGGATTGCGGTGTTCCGCGGTTATGACTGCGTGCCGACCTCCGAGGGTATTGCCCGCGCCACTACCCAGACCGTGGTGCATTCCTCGCTGGCGGTGCTGGGCCTGGATTTCGTTTTGACAGCTTTGATGTTCGGAGAGATCGGTTAATGGATATGCGTCGGGTAGAAATTTTGGTCGGTGTTTTCGTCATCGCCGGCATCGCCGCGATGATCGCGCTGGCGCTGAAAATCAGCAGCATCAATCGCCTGACCGGTGACAGCACGTATCGGGTGTATGCCAAGTTCGAAAATATCGGCGGCCTGAAAGTGCGCTCACCGATCAAGGTCGGCGGCGTCGTGGTCGGCCGAGTCGCCACCATCTCCCTGGATCAGCAGAGCCTGACGCCGGTGGTGGAGATGGCGATTAGTGAGCAGTTCAATGCGTTTCCGATCGACACCTCGGCCAAGATCAACACCTCCGGTTTGCTGGGTGAGCAATACATTGCGCTGTCGGTCGGCGGCGAAGACGATCTGCTGCGCGATGGCGACAGCGTCACCGAAACCCAGTCGGCGCTGGTGCTGGAAGAGCTGATCGGCAAATACCTGTTTGCCGACAAAAAGCCGGAATAATTTTTACTTGAACGGATGTTACGACAGCGGCTCTTCAGAACCGTTTGCAACCAGAAGGAAGTGCGTATGTTGAAGCAAATGTTGATGGTAGCGACCTTGGTCGGCGCGCTGTTCAGTGCGCCGCTGCTCGCCAATCAGGGCCCGGACGCGGTGATTCGCGCCGCCACTGACGCCATGACCGCACGGCTGACCGCTGACAAAGCGACCATTGCCAGCAACCCGGCCCATGTCGAAGCGATTGTCCGCGAGCTGGTGTTGCCGCATGTCGATTCCGATGCCGTCGCTCGCCGTGTGCTGGCCAAGCACTGGAAAGGTGCCAATGCCGATCAGCAGCAGCGGTTCACCCAGGAATTCCAGTCCTATCTGATCCGCTTCTACGCCAAGGCGTTTGCCAATTACGACGGCGAAAAAATCAATCTGCTCGGCACGCCGGAGCTGGATGATCGCGGCAATGCTACGGTCAAGACCGAGATCCTGCGCAAGAACGGCCAGGCCATTCCAGTGGCTTACCGGATGGCCAAGACCGGCGAGGTCTGGAAAATGTACGACGTGGTCATCGAAGGCATCAGCCTGGTGCAGAGCAAGAAAGACGAGTTCAGCCCGCTGATCACCGGCAAAGGCTTGGACAAAGTCATTGCCGATCTGGCCAGCGTCAATGCCGGCGGTGCCCAGCCGGGGTCGCCGCAGTGACATTGACCGAAACCCAGACCGGGGTCTGGCAGGCCACCGGCGAGTTGACATTCAGTACCAGTGCCGACAGCTGGGAGCCGTTGCTGGCGATGCTGCGCGGCGAGCCGCTGCGGCTTGATGTCACCGGCCTCATCCGGGTCGACAGCGCCGGGCTGGCAACCCTGCTGGCCTGGTTTGCCGAAGCCCAGCGGCGCAAGGTCGCGGTACAATTGGTCGGCGCCAGCGAGCAATTGCTGCAAATGGCCCGGGTAAGCGGTGTCGATACCGTGTTACCGTTGCAGTGGCAGGTCGACGACGTCGCCGTCAACGCCTGAGCTGCGGTATACCATCAAGGCGCGGCCATGCCGCGCCGTTTTCTTTTGTGAGGACACCCCGATGGCAGTGACTGTCGAAGCCCTGCTGGCTCGTTTGCAGCAAGCCTTTGCCGGTGATCAGGTTGACGTGACCGGTGACGGTTACCATTTCCAGGTCACGATTGTCAGCGAACGCTTTGCTGGCCTGCGTGCAGTCCAGAAACAACAACAGGTCTATGCCGCCGTGCAGGACTGGATCGCCAGCGGCGAATTGCATGCGCTGAGCATGCGCACCTTGACCCCGGCTGAATTCTCCCAAACCGACGCCTCGCGCGCCGGCTAACCCTGCCGCTTCGGATCGTTTTCATCATGCAAAAACTGCTAATCGAAGGTGGCGTGCCGGTGCACGGCGACGTCCGGATCTCCGGCGCCAAAAATGCCGCGCTGCCGATTCTGTTCGCCACCATTCTGGCCGATGGCGAAGTGACGCTGGCCAATGTCCCGCATCTGAACGACATCACCACCACCATCGCCTTGCTCAGTCGTCTGGGTTTGCGCATCACGGTTGATGAGCAGATGACCGTGACCGTCGATGGTCGTCATATCGATCATTTCGAAGCGCCGTATGATCTGGTCAAAACCATGCGCGCGTCGGTGCTGTGCTTGGGGCCGTTGCTGGCGCGATTCGGTCAGGCCGATGTGTCGTTGCCGGGCGGCTGTGCCATTGGTGCCCGACCGGTCAATTTGCATATCCAGGGCCTGCAGCAAATGGGCGCTGACATCACTGTTGAAGCCGGTTATATCCGCGCCCGTAACCCGTCGTCTCAAAACGGTCGTCTGAAAGGCGCCCATGTGTTTTTTGATTTGGTCAGCGTTGGCGCCACCGAAAACATTTTGATGGCGGCGACCTTGGCCGATGGCACCACTGTGATCGAAAACGCTGCCCGCGAACCGGAAGTGGTCGATCTGGCCAACTGCCTGATCGCGATGGGCGCCAAGATCGAAGGTGCCGGCACCTCAACGATCACCGTGCAGGGCGTTGAACGTCTGCACAGCTGCCGGCATTCGGTGCAACCCGACCGCATCGAAACCGGCACCTATCTGGTGGCCGCGGCGATGACCGGAGGCAAAGTTCGCTGCACTCATACCGATCCGCATATCCTCGATGCCGTGCTGCAAAAGCTGAAAGAAACCGGCGCCAAAATCGAAACCGGCAACGACTGGATTGCGCTCGACATGCAGGGCAAGCGGCCGAAAGCGGTCAACCTGTCGACCCAGCCTTATCCGGGTTTTCCGACCGATATGCAGGCGCAATTCTGTGCGCTGAACGCCGTTGCCGAAGGCACCTCGACGATCACCGAAACCATTTTTGAAAACCGCTTCATGCACGTGATGGAAATGCAGCGCATGGGCGGGCATTTCGATGTTCAAGGCCACACCGTGGTGGTGCACGGGGTCGAGCAGCTGACCGGCGCCGAAGTGATGGCGACCGATTTGCGCGCGTCGGCATCGCTGGTGCTGGCGGCACTGGTCGCCAAAGGCGAAACCACGATTGATCGGATTTATCACATCGACCGCGGTTACGAACATATCGAGCAGAAGTTGCAAGGGCTCGGTGCGCGCATTCGTCGGGTCGGCTGATTGGCTGCTGTTGTCGAAAGAAAAAAGCCCGCGTCATTGCGGGCTTTTTTTGCGGAACGGATCAGCGATTGTCGCCAGGTTTCGGCAGCTCCGCGATGCGCTCGGTCACGACCACCGCGATGTCCTGACTGACATCGCCGCGCTGTACCCGCAGCTGCACGGTGCTGCCGGGCGCGCTGTCGGCAATGCGGCGCAGCAAGTCGGTAACGCCACCAATCAACTCGCCATTGAAATGGGTAATCCAGTCGCCCGCTTGCAAGCCACCCGCAGCGGCAGCACCGGTGGGATCAACTTCATCGACCCGCACCGCGTTGAGGAATTTGTTGTCCTGATCGTCGCTGCGGATCTCGTTGGCACTGCCGCTCCCGACAAAACCGATCGAGCCGCGCACGACCCGGCCATGGCTCAAGATTTGTTCAACGATTTTCTCGGCGTAATCCGCCGGTATCGCAAAACCAATGCCCTGCACGCCGAGCTGGGCCGGCAGCACTTCCGAATTGATGCCAATCCATTCGCCGCGGGCGTTGATCAGCGCGCCGCCGCTATTGCCGCGGTTGATCGCCGCATCGGTTTGAATCAGGCGGATGAAACCGCGTTCCAGCCGCTCGGTGGCGCTGACAATGCCGACCGTAACGGTTTGACCGAGCAGAAACGGGTAACCAATGGCGAGCGCGACATCGCCAACCCGGGCTGGCACTTTGGCATTGGCGATAGCCGGCAAGCGATCCGCGGTCACGCGCAGCAATGCCAAATCGGTCGCCGGATCGGCACCGACGATATCGGCCCGCAAGGTGCGGCCATCACGAAGCTCGACCGCAATTGCATCAGCCTGGCGAATGACGTGGTAGTTGGTGATGATGAGGCCATCTTGCCGCCAGATCACACCGGAGCCCAAACCCACTGAAACTCGGCTGCTGCCGTTCTGCGGTTTGGCGGTCATGGCGGTGCGAATGCTGACCACGGAATGCGCGGCAGCAGCGACCGCGTCGGCGTAACTGAACGGGGTGCGGGCAACGGGCGCGGCCGGTTTGCTGATGACCGGTACCGGTTTGGGTTGCTGCCAGAGCCGCCATTGCTGCCAGAGCAGCATGGTCAGACCGGCCGCGAGCAAACCTGCCAGCGCCGAGCCGAGCCAGAATCGCAGCGATGCTGCCATCTACCATCCCCATTGTTGTTGCCGGCATCCGCGCCGATAAAGCGAGCGCACTCTAGCACGGGTGCGCGCACCGGCCGCAGTCGCCGGCAGCAAAGCATTTTGCTCCCACCATTATGGTCGGAACGGGGCTTATTTCAGTATCACCATGTAGCTGGTGTCGTCGCGGACAATGTTCAGCGGCAAGACCCGTTGACCACTGACCAGTTTGCCCAGATCGCCCAGGTTGTCGACCCGGTAACGGCCGACACCAAGAATGCGATCACCCGCGCTGAGACCAAATGCCGCGGCCCGCGAACGGCGATTGACCTCGAGAATCTCGACGCCGGCGGTTTCGCCACGCTGTTCGAAATTGCGCAACACGACGCCGTCCAGCAGCGGATGCAGTTTGCTGCCATCGAGTCGGCTTGCCAGCTGACTCGACAGCTTGGCTTGCACCGTCAGTTTGCGGTTGTCACGCAGCAGCTCCAATGAAACCGTGCTGTCAGCCGGCAGCAGGCCCAGCTGATTGAACAGATCGCCACGGTTGCGCACCGGCTTGCCGTTCAGCGCGGTGATGATGTCGTAGGGTTTGATGCCGGCGCGATCGGCCGGCGAGCGGTCACTGACTTCGGTGACGATCACGCCGGTGTGCTGGTTCAGGCCCAGCGCTTCGGCCAGCTCCTTGTTCATGTCGTTGCCACTGAAGCCGAGCGCGCCGCGCCGGACTTCGCCATGCTGGACCAGTTGCTGCTGGATGCTGACCGCCAGATTGATCGGAATCGCAAAACCGATGCCGATATTGCCGCTGCCGCCCGGCGAGACAATGGCGGTATTGATGCCGACGAGTTCGCCACGCAGATTGACCAGCGCGCCGCCGCTGTTGCCCGGATTGATCGCGGCATCGGTCTGGATGAAGTTTTCATATTGCTCGATGCCGAGGCCCTGCCGACCGAGTGCGCTGACAATGCCGCTGGTGACGCTGTGACCGAGGCTGAACGGGTTGCCGATGGCGACAACAAAATCGCCGACCCGGAGCCGGTCGGAATCGGCCAGCGGTGCCGCGGTCAGGTTTTTCGCTTCGACTTTCAGCACGGCGACATCGGTGTCGTCGTCGCTGCCGACCAGCGTTGCTTTCAGTTCGCGACCGTCGAACAAAGTGACGGTGATTTCATCGGCGTTGGCAATCACATGGTGGTTGGTCAGCACCAGGCCTTTCTGGGCATCGACGATCACGCCGGAGCCGAGGCTGCTGACTTTGCGCGGCGGCCGTTTGTACAGTCGGCCAAAGAACGGATCGCGCATCACCGGGCTTTCGATGGTCGCGCTGGTGGAAATATTCACCACCGCCGGGCTGATGCGTTCCAGCATCGGCGCCAGACTGGGCATGGGCTGATTGTCGACCACCGCCGGCAACGCGGCGGCCGTGACAGCGGAGCTGAACGGGAGCGCCGCAAGACAACTCAGCAGCAAGGTACGAAACCAGGACATGGCATCTCCTTTGTCGACAGGCATTTCGCTGCCACGACGCTGCATGCGCGTTGCGCTGACGCAGCGTTTCTGTCGTGGCGGCGACTATCAATGGGGGCGATGGCGTGAAAACGCCGAACGGCACCTCGGTGCCGTTCGGTTCAGATGGGGGCGGAGACGAAAAGGTTCAAGCGGGCGATTTTCTCGCCAGCGTGTAGCGGACGGCTCCTTGCCTGCGGCGACGCTCAGGCGTACGAATGCTCGTCAAAATGGCCGCGGCGCGAAGCCGGATAATCTTTCGGCGCTTCCAACACCACCTGTTCCGGCAACGGACAGGCAGCGGCCGAGGCCATCGACGGACCACCGCCCGCGTCGGCCCAGTCGGGCAGACGGCTGGGCCACTCCATCGTCAGCGGTTCGGCGGAGCGTGGTTTGCTGATCGGCGGTTCGATTTTCGCCACGCTGGCCAGTGCTGGCAGTGCTGCCACCAATCGGCTGTTGCCGAGTTGTTCGGCGCCCAATTTCAGTTTGGCCTGCAAGTCGCGGTAGGCGCTGGAGACATGCTCCAATTCCTGCTGCATGTCGGCAACGAACCGGCTGGTTTCATCCTGATGCCGGCTCAAAGCCTGTTGGCGAGCGTCGATTTCACGTTGCAAACGGTGCACGGCCCGGCCGCCCGGCGACGTGCGCCGACCCAGCAGAAAACCGGTAATCCCCATGACAACAGCAACAATTAATAACCAGCGCGGATCCATAAGCCACCTCTTCTTCGAACATCAGCGCACTCCGTGCGCTTCTTGAGATCAGCACCGCGTTGGCAGAGCCATGTGGTCGCGGTAGCTGACAGGTGAAGTATAGAAGTGGAAGCTGAATGTTTCGTGACCGATAGTTGGCCTGTTTTCGTGCTGGGCGAGCGCAAGTTGCTGTGAGAAAATCGCCATCGCCCGTGTCAGCCAAAAGCCCGTACTGTGAGTGCCACCGAAACCGCGCATCTGATTGATGGTCCCGCCGGTCCGATCGACCTGCGTTTGTTGCCGCCCGATGGCACGCCGACTCGGCTCGCCGTGGTCTGCCATCCGCACTCCTTGCACGGCGGTACGCTCGACAACAAAGTGGTCTACACGCTGACGCGGCTGCTGGCGGCACGCGGTGCGCTGACGGTGCGGTTCAATTTTCGCGGTGTTGGCAAAACCGCCGGCAGTTTCGATCACGGCGTCGGCGAGCAGCAGGATCTGGACGCGGTGGTCAGCTGGTTGCGCCAGCATGCGGCGGAGTCGCTACAACATGGCACGTCGTTGCCGCTGTGGCTGGCTGGTTTTTCGTTTGGCTCCTTTGTCGCGGCGATCAGCGCCAACCGTTTGCAGGCGGAGCAGCTGATCAGCATCGCGCCGCCGGTCAAGCGTTTCGATTTCGCCGCGCATCCGTTGCCGACATGTCCCTGGCTGATGGTCATGGGCGATGCGGACGAGGTGGTCGAGCCGCAGGCCGTGTTCGACTGGGCGGCAGGTTTGCCCGATAACGCCCGGCTGATTCGCATGGCCGGCGCCGGTCATTTTTTCCATGGTCGTCTGGTCGAGCTGCGTGAGCAGCTGGAACAGGCTTTGCCCGCCTGAACGCGGCGCCAGCGCAGGACACTCCGAACTCTCATGGCGCATTCTCCGGTTTTGCAACGCTATCGCGATGACGTGGCCAGCGGTCGTCGGCGTCCTGATCCGGCCCAGGAAAAAGCCGTGCAGGCATTGGCGGCCTTGCAGCGCGAGCTGGCCAAAGCCAGCGGCGAAAAAACCGGTTGGCTCAGCCGCTGGTTCGCCAGCAAACCCGCACCGGTGCGCGGCCTGTATTTCTGGGGCGGGGTCGGGCGCGGCAAAACCTATTTGATGGATTTGTTTTTCGACAGCTTGCCGTTCGAGCAAAAACAGCGCCTGCATTTCCACCGCTTCATGCACTGGTTGCACGGTGAACTGAAGCGACGCAAAGGCGAAGCCAACCCACTGACGGCGATCGGCACCGAACTCGCCGGCCGGACGCGGGTGCTGTGCTTCGATGAATTCTTCGTCACCGACATCGGTGATGCGATGCTGCTGGCGGGTTTGCTTGAGGCGATGTTTGCCAATGGCATGACGCTGGTCGCCACGTCCAATATTCCGCCGCCGAAGCTGTATGAGAACGGTCTGGCGCGCGACAACTTCCTGCCGGCCATCGCCTTGCTGGAACAGCATTGTCTGGTCATGAATGTTGATGGTGGCACCGATTACCGGTTGCGCGATCTGCAAGAGCACGGCGTCTACCTGACGCCCGATGACGCCGCCGCCGACGCGGTGCTGGCGCAGCGTTTTACCAGCCTGTGCGGCCACGAGCACCGAACCGAGCCGCTGGAGGTCAACGACCGGGCCATTCACGCCAAACGCTGGGGCGACGGCGCGGCCTGGTTCGATTTTGCCGCACTGTGCGAAAGCGCCCGCGCCCAAGCCGATTACATTGAGCTCGCCCGGCTGTTCCCGAATGTCTTGGTGTCGCAGGTGCCGGCGCTGACCGGCGACAAAGACGACGCCGCCCGCCGGTTTATCTCGTTGGTTGATGAGTTTTACGAGCGCCGGGTCAAGCTGACGTTGGCCGCTGCCGTGCCATTGGAGCAGCTCTACCGCGGCGAGCGGCTGGCGTTTCCGTTTGAGCGGACCCGGTCGCGGCTGCAGGAAATGCAGACCGCCGCCTACCTGAGTGCGCCGCATCTGCCCTGAGTATGCGCTGCCGGACTGGGCTTTCCGGACTGGTATCGGATGGCGGCTAGTCTGAGTATTTGCTGGCTTGATTCGCTGGACCGGAACGGTCTTGCTAGAATCTTTTCATCACGAACGAGAACCGGCGTGCTCGGAGCGCCGTCCCATCATGAAAATCACTGTGCGTCTGCTGTTCGCTGCGGTCTGGCTGTCGGCCGGATCGGTGGCGATTGCCGCCGAAGAGGATTATCAGCGGGCGCTGAAACTGGTCCAGCAAGGCCAGATCAAGGCGGCGCAGGCGCCGCTCGACAGCTATTTGAAGTCGGCGCCGCAGGAGCTGCGTGGCCGCTTTCTGCAGGGCGTGGTGCTGATCCAGCTCGGTAAGCTCGATGAGGCAACCCGGCTCTATCAGGATCTGATCGAAGAATTCCCGCAGCACCCGGAGCCGTTCAACAACCTGGCCGTGCTCTATGGCATGCAGGGCCAGTACGACAAAGCCCGGGCGGTGCTGGAAATGGCGCTGCATACCCATCCGAGTTATGCCGTCGCCTATGAAAACCTCGGTGATGTCTATTCCCGGATGGCTTCGCAGGCCTACGAAAAAGCACTGCAGCTGGACAATAAGAAGCCGGCCAAAGAGCCCAATCTGAAATTGCTCAATGAGCTGCGTTCGGCGCCAGCGCCGCAGCCGGTGGTCCGCATTGCCGATGCCGGCAAGCAGACCGAGCCTGCTGCAACGGTTACGCCGAACCCCGTGAATCCGGCCACGACGAATCCAACCATCACCCTTAACCCTGTCGGCACGACGCCGGCCGATGCGACCGCGCCGCTACAGCCCGCGGTCGAACAGGCGCTGAAAGCGGTCAGCGATTGGGCCGCGGCCTGGTCGAGCAATGATCTGGAACGCTACTTCGCCGCCTATGCCAGCGACTTCCAACCGAGCGACGGCATCAGCCGCGGCGAATGGGAAGCAAACCGTCGCGCCCGTATCGCCAAGCCGCGGAAAATCGCCGTGCAAGTGCAACAACCCAGCGTCCGGCCGCTCGATGATGGCCGCATGCAGGTCAGTTTCCGGCAACACTACCGTTCCGGAAAGTTCGAAGAAGTGGGCAACAAGACCCTGATACTGGTAAAAAGCGCAGACCGCTGGCTGATACAACAAGAACGAACTGGTAACTGATGTCACGCTTTTCACGTGCTGTGCTGCCCGCCCTGTTGGGCGCGGCTTTGCTGTCCCCCTCACTCGCTGCGCTGGAACGCATAGACCAGCCGGCAGCGGCCACCCCGACGGTTGAGTCCTTGGTGACCGTCGAATCCATGTTGATCGAGCCGCTGCGCAAATTGCAGCAGGGTGGCGATCTCGGCAGCGCCATTACCGAGATCGACGGCGTCATCGCCCGTTACCCGAATTTCCGCCTCGCGCATCTGATCAAAGGCGATCTGCTGCTGGCGCACCGGCAGCCGCTTGATGCGATTGGCGCGGGCGCCCCGCGCGCCGAGCCGCTGCAGGATCTGCGCGACGAAGCGCTCGCCCGCCTGAGCCGTCAGCAGGCCGAGCGACCGCTCAGCCAAGTGCCGAAATACCTGCTGCAGCTGACGCCGGCCCAGCGCCATGCGTTTGTGATCGATATTGAGCGCGCGACCCTTTACGTTTTCGAAAATCGCGATGGCGTGCCGACCTACGTCAACGACTTCTATATCAGTCACGGCAAGAACGGCGCCGACAAACTCAAGGAAGGTGACAAGCGCACGCCGCTCGGCGTTTACCACATCACCAAGGCGCTACCCGGGCAGAAGCTGCCGGATTTCTATGGTCCGGGCGCGTATCCCATCAACTACCCGAATGAGTGGGACAAGCGCGAACAGCGCGATGGCTATGGCATCTGGCTGCATGGCACGCCGAGCGATACCTATAGCCGGGCGCCACGCGCCAGCGACGGTTGCGTCGTGTTGGCCAACCCGGATTTCAAGGCGCTGGAGCAGTATGTCGATGTCGGCAGCACGCCGGTGATCATCGCGCCGAAAGTCGAATGGACCGATGTCAGTGGCCGCGATCAGCTGCGCGCCGAATTGTTGAATCAGGTCGAAAGCTGGCGCAGCGACTGGCAAAGTCGCGATGTCGAACGGTACCTGAGCCACTACGGCCCGGCATTTTCCGACGGCAAGCTGAATCTCGGTAGCTGGTCGCAGCGCAAGCGCCAGGTCAACGAAGGCAAAACCTGGATCGAAGTCGAGCTCGGTGAGGTCAGTGCCTTCCTGCATCCCGGCCGCGACGATCTGGCCGTGGTCAGCTTCGAGCAGGATTACCGCAGCAACAACCTCAGCAACAAGATGAAGAAGCGCCAGTACTGGCAGCGCGAGAACGGCAACTGGCGGATCGTCTACGAAGGCTGAGCGGGCTTTGTGCACCTGCCGGACAAGTCCGGCGTAGTGGTTTGGCAACAACCACGCCCAGAAACACAAACGGCGCCTTGCGGCGCCGTTTGCACAGGAGAGGGGGCGATTAGGCCACCATTTCCTTCATTTTCTTCAGCGGACGAATTTTCAGCACGGTCTTGGCCGGCTTGGCCTTGAACATGACTTCTTCGCCGGTGAACGGGTTGATGCCTTTGCGGGCCTTGGTGGCCGGCTTTTGCACGCAGGTGATCTTGAACAGGCCCGGCATGACGAATTCGCCAGCGCCTTTCTTGTCGATGTGACGGTCGATCAGGTCAGCCAGGCCGTCCAGCACGGCGCTGACTTGCTTGCGGTTCAGTTCGGTCGATTCGGCCAGCGAAGTGACGATCTGGCTCTTGCCGTACTTGCTCGAGATGGGGCCTTTGCTAACGGTCGCCGGCTTGGCGGCGGCTTTTTTGGCGGGGGCTTTCTTGGGGGCGGCCTTCTTGGCCGGGGACTTCTTCACTGCTTTGGTCGCTTTCTTGGCAGCCATGGGTAAGCCTCGTTTGTTATGTCCTGACAGCACCAATTGCGGTTTTTCCCGGGATTTTTCGGTGATCCCGCAATCTTGAACGCCGTTGTAGCGAAAAAAGGCCGGTAAATAAAGGTTTTTCTGCGGTTTCGGCTGAAAAAAGTCCGATATTTCCGTACCTTGGCGCCGGTTGCCCCCCGTCTGACCAGGAAAAGCGGGTTCGCCCTTGATCTTGGCTTCGGCCGGCGCGTAGAATGCGCGCCCCTGTTTTGTCGAAACAGCCTGTTTTAGATCGCACCCCTTGTGGAGCCAAGTTAAATGAAGACCGTCAGTGCCAAGCCGGAAACCGTCAAGCGCGACTGGTACGTCGTAGACGCCAGTGGCAAGACGCTGGGCCGTCTGGCCACCGAGCTTGCACGCCGTCTGCGTGGCAAGCACAAGGCCGAGTACACCCCGCACGTCGATACCGGTGACTACCTTATCGTCATCAACGCTGAAAAAGTGGCCGTCACTGGCCGCAAGTGGACCGATAAGAAGTACTACGACCACTCGGAATATCCGGGCGGCATGCGCGAAACCGCGTACAAAGACATGGTGGTTCGCCACCCGGAAGAGATCATCGAGCGCGCCGTCAAAGGCATGCTGCCGAAGAATCCGCTGGGCCGCGCGATGTACCGTAAATTGAAAG
Source organism: uncultured Kangiella sp. (assembly GCA_946481205.1). The sequence goes on from CAMLNB010000005.1 coordinate 28,654, forward strand.
TCTATGCCGGTGCTGCTCACAAGCACGAGGCACAACAGCCGAAAGTGCTGGATATTTGAGCTAGGAACCGACCATGGCACTGCAACAGAACTATGGCACTGGCCGCCGCAAAAGCGCAGCCGCTCGTGTTTTCCTGCGTCCGGGCAAGGGCAACATCACGGTCAATGACCGTAGCCTCGACGTCTTCTTCGCCCGCGAAACTTCGCGGATGATCGTGCGCCAACCGCTGGTGCTGACCGACATGGTCGACAAGTTCGACGTGCTGGTTAACGTCGAAGGCGGTGGTGGTACCGGCCAGGCCGGCGCCATTCGTCTGGGCATCACCCGCGCCTTGATGGAATACGATCCGACTCTGCGTAGCGCCCTGCGCGCTGCTGGCTACGTGACCCGCGACGCCCGTGAAGTCGAGCGTAAGAAAGTCGGTCTGCGTAAAGCCCGTAAGCGTCCGCAATACTCCAAGCGTTAATCGCTGGCGATATTGGTCGTTGTCAAAAAGCCCGTTTCGACGGGCTTTTTGCTTTTCTGGCCCAGGCCCAGGGCAAATCCCTGCCACTGAAATGCGAAAGCTTCGCAAGCAGCTGTTTTACCGGCATTTCTCCCCCCTTATTCCTTGTCGCTGACAGGGCCTTTCCACTATCATTGCGCATCTTTTTTTCGGGCTTTTCCGCGGCCGTTTTTCGCGTACGTGGTGAAGCCGGCCATACTTGCTTTCGTTTTTCGATTGGGGAGACCAGCTGCAATGGCTGACCACAAAGACGGTGTCGATTTGGGCCGTCGCCGCGTCCTGACTTGGGCCACTGCCGCCGTTGGCGCAGTCGGTGCCGGTTTCGTCGCGGTGCCGTTCATCAAGTCCTGGATGCCAAGCGCCAAGGCGCAAGCGGCCGGCGCGCCGGTCGAAGTGCCGAACATCAGCAAGCTGCAAGAAGGCGAAGGCATGACCGTCGTCTGGCGCGGCAAGCCGGTGATGATCGTCCGCCGCTCGCAGGCATCGCTGGATGCATTGGCGGGCTTGGCAACCGAGCTGCGCGATCCGGATTCGCAAGAGATCGAGCAGCAGCCGAGCTACGCCCAGAACGCCACGCGTTCGATCAAGCCGGAATACTTGGTCGTGGTGAACCTGTGCACCCACCTCGGCTGCTCGCCGACGTTCAAGCCGCAAGTCGAGGCGGATTGGGCGGGCGGTTTCTACTGCCCCTGCCACGGTTCCAAGTTCGATATGGCTGGCCGCGTCTACCAAGGCGTGCCGGCACCGCTGAACCTGGTGGTTCCGCCGCATATGTACACCGGTGAAAGCACGCTGGTGATCGGCGTCGACGAGCAAGGAGCCTGATAATGGCCGTTGAACAGAAACCTGAAAAAAATCTGCAGGACTGGGTCGACAACCGCTTCCCGTTGACCGAAACCGTTGAATACCACGCGACCAAATACTACGCGCCGAAGAATTTCAACTTCTGGTATTTCTTTGGTGCCCTGGCGCTGCTGGTGCTGGTCAATCAAATCCTGACCGGTATTTGGCTGACCATGTTCTACAACAACTCGGCCGAAGGCGCGTTCGCCTCGGTTGAGTACATCATGCGTGATGTCGAGTGGGGCTGGCTGATCCGCTACATGCACTCGACCGGCGCGTCGTTCTTCTTCGTCGTCGTTTATCTGCACATGTTCCGGGCGCTGATGTACGGTTCGTACAAAAAGCCGCGTGAATTGCTGTGGGTGATCGGCATGGTGATCTTCCTACTGCTGATGGCCGAAGCGTTCATGGGCTATCTGCTGCCATGGGGTCAGATGTCGTACTGGGGCGCGCAGGTCATCATCAACTTGTTCGGCGCGATTCCGTTCGGTATCGGTGATGCCGTGACGTTGTGGATTCGTGGTGACTACGTTGTCTCCGGTGCCACGCTGAACCGCTTCTTCGCGCTGCACGTGATCGCGCTGCCGCTGGCGCTGTGTGCGCTGGTGTTCATGCACATGGTCGCGTTGCACCACGTCGGTTCGAACAACCCGGATGGCATCGAGATCAAGGCCAAGAAAGGCGCGGATGGCATTCCGCTCGACGGCATCGCGTTCCACCCGTACTACACCGTCAAAGACACTTGGGGCGCTGCGGGTTTCCTGATCGTGTTCTGCGCGGTGATTTTCTTCTTCCCGGAAGGCGGTGGTTACTTCCTGGAGCCGCCGAACTTCGTGCCGGCCGATCCGTCGCAAACGCCTGCGCACATTGCCCCGGTTTGGTACTTCACGCCGTTCTACGCGATTCTGCGCGCCGTGCCGAACAAGCTGGCTGGCGTGATTGCGATGGGCGGCGCCATTGCCGTGCTGTTCGTATTGCCGTGGCTGGATCGCAACCCGGTCAAATCGATCCGTTACCGTGGCTGGCCTTATAAACTGGCGCTGACGCTGTTCGTGATCGCATTCATCATTCTGGGCGTGCTCGGCGCGATGCAACCGACTGACGCCAAGACGGCGTTGGCGCAGGTCTGCACCTTCATTTACTTTGCCTTCTTCTTGTTGATGCCGTTCTACACCAAGTGGGAACAGCGCTTTAACAAACCGGTGCCGGAACGGGTGAGCTGACATGAAAAACCTCACAAGCCTGATCGTTTCCTTGTTTGCCGGCGCTGGCCTGATGGTCGGCGCGGCACAAGCGGCTGGCGGCGATGTGCCTTTGGAGCACGCCAACATCCAGCCGGACAATTTGAAGTCACTGCAAAACGGTGCCGCGCTGTACGTCAATTACTGCTATGGCTGCCACTCGCTGGAATACCAGCGTTACGAGCGCATGGCCAATGACTTGCAACTGAATACCGATGTCGTGATCGACAACTTGATGGTCACCGGCGACAAAATCGGCGACCAGATGAAGATCGCAATGCGCAAGGAAGACGCTGCCGTTTGGTTCGGAAAAGCGGCGCCTGATCTGACCCTGGTGGCGCGTTCGCGTGGTGTCGACTGGATCTACAGCTACCTGAAAGGGTTCTACAAAGATCCGTCACGTCCGTACGGCGTCAACAACACCGTGTTCCCGAACGTCGGCATGCCGCACGTGCTGGAAGGTCTGCAGGGTCTGCCCATCAAATCCGATGATGGCAAGCTGGAGTTGCCGAATCCCGGTCGCATGACGGCCGAGGAATACGACAGCGCCGTGCGCGACCTGACCAACTTCCTGCATTACGTTGGCGAGCCGGCCAAAGCCGAGCGCAAGTTCGTCGGCGTGTTCGTCATCCTGTTCTTGCTGGTGTTGTTCGGCGTGGCGTACCTGCTGAAGAAAGAGTATTGGAAAGACGTGCACGGTGCCGGTCACTGAGCACGATTGCCGTAACGGCAAGCACAGCAAATGGCGGCCATCGGTCGCCATTTGTTTTTGGCCACAATCGCGCTGAGCCGTTGTGGCCTGCTGTTGATGCCGAGTCAGGAGGTGGTATGGCTGACCTCAAGATGAGTTCCAATCGCCCGTATCTGTTGCGGGCGATGTACGAGTGGATTGTCGACAACCAGTGCACACCGCATCTGCTGGTCGATGTTCGTGACGAGCGGGTCAAAGTGCCACGCGAGCATGTCCGCGATGGCCAGATTGTGCTGAACATCAATCCGTCGGCGGTTGGTCAGTTTCACTGGGATAATGACCATATCGAGTTTTCGGCCCGCTTTGCCGGCGTCGCCCGCACTATGTGGATACCGATGACCTCGGTGCTGGCCATTTACGCGCGGGAAAACGGCGAAGGTATGGCATTCACGCTCGATGGCGATGCCGAAGACGAAGCCAGCGTTGCCGCCGAAAAGACGGCGCCGGAAGACGAGCCAACGCCGCCGACCACGCCGTCGCCGGTCGCTGGTCGCAGTCATCTGAAAGTGGTGAAGTGACGGCGCGATTCGATGCGTTATTGATCGCGTGGCGATACATGTTGCCTGTTTTCTACCACAGCAGGCGGCAATAAAAAAAGCGACGGTTTGGCCGTCGCTTTTTTTATTGCCGGAAACCGGCCTTGCTCAGTCAGTGTACTCAAACAACTGCACGACTTTCTGCACGCCGCCGGTCGAGCGGGCAATGTCGGTGGCGCGTGCGGCTTGTGCTCGCGAGATCAGGCCCATCAGAAAGACTTCGCCGTTCTCGGTGACGACCTTGACCTGGCTGGACGGAAAATCCGATTCGGTCAGCAGCGAAGTTTTGATTTTGGTAGTGATGGTCGAGTCCGACATCGAGGTCAGCGCCGAGCGCGGACCGGCGACCTGCATTTCGTTGTAGACCTTGCGCACATTCGGCACATTGGCGACCAGTTCTGCCAGCGTTTGTTTGTAGGTCACCGTCGGCGTCTGCCCGACCAGCAGCACAATGCGGTTGTAACTGACCACCTCGATATGGCTTTGATCGGCGATATCCATCCGGGTACGAACGGCGTTGATCGCGCGATTCTCGATCGCTTCGTCATCGACCTGGGTGCCGAGCGAACGCGGATCACTGGCCGACATGGAACCGGCGCCAGCGCCGGCAACCATGGCGCCCACACAGCCTGTCAGTGAGCTACAGAGCAGACTGCACAGCAGCAGGGCAAGGGCGAGTCGTTGCATGGCTCGAAATTCTCCTTCGATCAATTCAACCAATTCAACAGAAGCTAGGAATCAAAAGACGTATTTGCTGCGGCGTCGGCGTGAACGATGCATTTAGCCAACCAACGCGGCAGTGGCGGCGCGACTCACTCTCCTGGCGTGCCGAACAAGCGCCGATCGATGTAATCGCACAGGCAGTGAATGACCAGCAAATGCACTTCCTGGATGCGCGCAGTTGAGTTCGACGGCACCCGTACTTCGACATCGTTCGGGCCGAGCAGGCCGGCCATGTTGCCGCCATCGCGACCGGTCAACGCGACGATGATCATGTCGCGATTGAGCGCCGCTTCCATTGCCGCGATCACGTTCTTCGAATTGCCGCTGGTGGAAATGGCCAACAGAATGTCGCCCGGTTGACCGAGCGCGCGGATTTGTTTGGCGAACACTTCGTTGTAGCTGTAATCGTTGGCGATTGAGGTCAGCGTTGGCGTGTCGGTGGTCAGCGCAATGGCCGGCAGACTTGGCCGCTCGCGTTCAAACCGGTTGAGCATTTCCGAGGAGAAATGCGCCGCGTCGCCAGCGGAGCCGCCGTTGCCGCAGGCCAGAATCTTGTGGCCGTTCAGCAGCGATTGCACCATCGCTTCGCCAGCGCGCGCGACCGGCTCCGTCAGCAGATCGACCGCCGCGATCTTGGTCTGGATGCTTTCATTAAACAGATCGCGGATGCGTTGTACCGAATCCATCAGGATGTCCTCAGGCAAAGTGATACGGATGACGGCTGTGGTTCAGCTCGCCGGCGTTCAGCTGCTGAACGCATTCTTCAACCATTGCAAATCCGTGCCGGTGATACTCACCACATCAAACCGGCAAGCGCGGCGCTGATGTTCCGGGTGTTGCTGCAAATACAATTGTGCGGCCAGGATCACCCGCTGCTGTTTGCGCAAGGTGACGCTGTCGGCGCCGCTGCCGAAGCGGGTGTTGTTGCGCACCCGGACTTCGACAAAAACCAGTGAGTCCCGTTCCTGCATGACCAAATCGAGCTCGCCACCGCGAAAGCGGACATTGCGTGCCAGCAATTGCAAGCCCGCTTGCTGCAGATGGCGCGCGGCGCGATCTTCGCCGTCACGACCACGCCAGAGCCGTTGCAGCGCGGCGGGCAGTGCCATCAGTCGTCGCTGCTTGGTACCGGGGTCGAACCCGGGATCGGGTTGGCCAGTGCCGGCGATGGGCTGCTTTCCATCGCGGCCTGTACTGCGACCGGCTTGCCATCGCGGAAGCGGGCCCAGGGCAGTGCCCGGTGCACGCGGCCGGCGGCGTCAATTCGCAACAGGCCTGAAAGACCTGAGACCCGGTAATCCGGGAAGGCCTGCAAGCGATTCAGCTCCGGCAACAGCCGCCAGGCATCATACCCGAGTGCGAACAGCCGGCTCTGACTGCCAGTAGCGGCCGGCCAGAATGCGCTGACCCGCTGCCGCTCCTGCTCGGTGGCATCGCCAGCATCGAGCAGCCAGGGCACATCGCAGAACTCGATGCCGTTCAAGTCGCCGTCCAGGTTCGGCTGGCTCTGGCCGCTGAACAGCTGCGAGGTCGCGAACACCGGAATGTCCTGGGCGAAATAGAAGTTCAGGAACGGCTTCAACCGGCGGGCGCTGCTCGGCTTGGCGGCCAGCATGATGACTTCCACATCCTGCCGACGACGGACTTGGAAGCCGAGCTCCTTGCCCAGTGCTTGCTGCAGCGCTTTCATCCGCTGCCGCGAGGCATCAACGCCGAGCATGCTAGCGACGTTGGCCTCGATCTGCTGGTCTGGGCCGAGCTTGATATTGCCGAGCACGCTGCCGCCGCCAGCCTCGAACAGCTGGGCCATGGTCTGCCCGGCGCGTTCGCCGACGGCGTCGTCATTGCTGACCACCAAGGCTTGTCGGAAGCTAGTCAGCGCGCGAGTGGCCACTTGCTCCGCTTCGTCTTCGACCGGCAGGCCGAACTGAAACAGCTGGTCGGCGCGCTGGCTGGCGTCGTCGGCCATATTCATCGCCAGAGTCGGGACCGGCAACGTGCCAAGGGCGGTCAGCTGCTGCAGCTGTTCTTTCACCAAGGGGCCGACCACCGCGTTGGCGCCATCGGCGACAGCCTGGTTATAGAGCGCGACGATGTCGCCACTGGCGCTGTCGTAAATGCGCACGCGCAGGGCGCCATCGGAATCACCACTGTTGTAATAGCCCGCCAGGAAGCCATCACGAATGGTGCGACCGGTGCTGGCGAAGCGACCCGTCAACGGCAGTAACACCGCCACTTGCTGAAGCTCGAGCTTGTCGGCGCTGGCGGCGCGGGTCAGATCTTCCGGCAAATTGATGACGGCCGGGTGGGTCGGGTAGCGCGCCTGCCACTGGGTCAGGGCTTCCGGCAGGCCGTCCGGGCTGCGGGCAAAGCGCTGATACAGCAGGGCCAGATCGAGCCAGCCGGCCAGCTGACCGCTTTGAATGCTGCCGCGGTACTGGAACAGGGTGTCGGTGTTCAGCGGTTTCAGCAGCTGCCAAATTGCCAAATCGTTGGCCGGACGTTCAGCCTGGTCGAGCTGGGTGCCAAGCAGCAGCCGGGTCGCGACCGCCTCGACCGGCCGGCGATCGCCGACCAGCGCATCGACCTTGGTTTGCAGGTAACGGCGGTAGTCGTCGTCATCCATGCGTTCCGGCCGCGGCACCTGATCGAGCGCCTGGGTGGCGTCGTGATATCGGCCGACTGCCAGCAGCGCCTCGCCGCGGGCCAGATGCAGGCGTTGGCGGTCGTCCTCGCTCAGTGGTTGATCCTTGAGCGCTTCCAGCACCTCCACTGCCTGCTCATAGCGCAGATCGGCAAGCAACAACTCGCCTGCCGACAGCCGCATCAGCGCTGCCCGGGTGCCGGTTGCGGTCTTGGCTGCTTCGAGGAAGTACTCGGCATTACGCAGTGGGGGGTGTTCGTTCGGGTTCTGCACGCGTATGGAGTCCACACAGCCCGCCAGTGGCGTGACCAACACCGTGGACACCAGCAACCAGCGGCAGAGGGAGCGGGGATAAGGCATCATTCGCACTCGTGCTCGAATTACTCAGGATTGGCGGACATTATGACGGCAGGGGCGGGAGTTTTGTATGTGGTTGCGACCCCGATCGGTAATCTTGCCGACTGGTCGGCACGCGCGGTCAGCGTTTTGCGCGTGGCCCACACCGTCTACGCCGAAGACACCCGGCACAGTCAGACCCTGCTGAACCACCACGATATCCGCACGCCGCTGCGCTCACTGCATGAACACAATGAACAGCAACGGGTCGCCGAACTGGCCGGCCTGCTCAGCCAAGGCGAAACGCTGGCGCTGATTTCCGATGCCGGCACGCCACTCATCAGCGACCCCGGTTTCAAGCTGGTGCGCGAGCTGCGTGGACAAGGTTTTCGGGTCTCGCCATTGCCAGGCCCGTGCGCGCTGATCGCGGCATTGAGCTGCGCCGGTTTGCCAACCGATCGGTTCAGTTTTGAAGGCTTTCTGCCAGCCAAAAACGGCCCGCGCCGTGAGCGCCTGCAAGCGCTGAAAGATGACCCGCGCACACTGGTGTTCTACGAAGCGCCGCACCGGATTCTGGAGACGCTACAGGATGCTGCAGCAATCTTTGGCGCCGAACGGCAAGCTGTGCTGGCACGCGAACTGACCAAAACCTTTGAAACCTTTCTCGACGGTTCGCTTAGCGAGCTGGCCACGCGCGTTGAACAGGATAGCGATCAGCAACGCGGCGAAATTGTCTTGATGATCAGTGGCGCTGCGGAACGTGATGTTGATGCTGGCGAGCAAGAAGCCGAGCGTGTGCTGAATCTGTTGCTGCCAGAGCTGCCGTTGTCACGCGCCGTCGCCGTCGCCGAGCAGCTGACCGGCTTGCCACACAAGCCGCTGTACAAGAAAGCGCTGGCGCTGAAAAAGCAACTGCCTTCAGCAGATGTATAGGTATTGTCGCAATGTGGATAGTGGTTGGTGGTTTGACGTTTCTGCTGAGTTTTTCTTACTTCCTCTATCAGCGGCGCAGTGCGAACTGGACATCTGGCAAAGGGGAAATGCCCGTCGCGTTGACGCGAGACATGTTGTGGCAGCTGACCACGGGCAGTAAAGGCGGAAGCTATCGCTTGGGCATTGGTTGCCCCGAGCATTTCGATTTCCTGATTGGTCAGGAGCGAATGCTGGATCGTGTGTTCAAAGCCAGTGGCCTGACCCATGAGTTAGAGGTGCAGGATCGCGCTTTTGACGATGCGATCTATGTCGGCTGTGACGATCTGTATCTGCAGCGCTTGCTCAAGCGCTCGGCAGATGCGCGCAGCGCAATTCAAAATTTAATGCAGCGCCATCGCAATGGCCTGATGGGCCGTGTGACGCTGCATTGTCGCAGCGGGCGGCTGTGGTTGCAGGCCGGAGTCAAAGCCAAGATAGCACCCGGGGAGCTTGCCGCACTGATTCGCGCCGATGCCCGCGATCTCGGCCAGCTGCAGTCCGCTTTGGCGGCACTGCCCACGATGCTGATCGAACCGGTGGCACGCCGCATACGATGGCAAGCTGCAGTGCTCGCTACCTTGGCGGCGGCATTGGCGACCTGTGCGGTGGTGGGTTGGCTGCTGTACGGTTGGGGCGATGATATCCAACTGCAGTTGAACGATTTGTTCAGCCGCAGCCTGCTGCCCGCATTGCATTTGTGGGGCGCGTTGCTGGCGGCGACCTTCATCTTGCTGGCGCGAACCTCGCGCTTCCATCTGGTTCTGATAGAAGTGATTCTGCTCGGGAGTTGGGGCGCGTTTGGCACGGTTGCCAACGTCAATCTGCATCTCAATATGGCTCATGATCCGCACGAGGCCATCGTCCGCTGCAGCAGCATTGTCGACAAGTACACGCGACGCTCGCGCAAAGGCGGCACTCGCTATTACTTGGAGCTATCGGGCTGGCAGCTCGGCAATGGCAATACCCTTCGTGATGTCGACTGGAAAGTGTCGAGCAGTCAGTATTACGCGTATGAAGTAGGCGATCGCATTGGCGTGCTGGAACATCCCGGCCGGTATCAGCTGCCGTGGCTGAGTGATCTGGGGCGTCCTTGTCCTGATGTGGACAAATAAAAAGGGCCGCGCTGGCGGCCCTTTTGTTCGGACATCGAACCGCTCAGGTTTTCAGCAAGCTGTTCAGCAAGCGCCGCAAACTGCGCTCCGCCAATTGCCAGTTGTCCTTGCTTTCGCCATTGAGCAGCAAATGAAATTCCCAATGCGCCATTGAGCCGAGCACCAGATGCGCATCCGCGACCGCATCAGCCGAGCCGAGTGCCTGGAAAAAGCGCTCCAGCGTGTTCAGGTGGGCGCGATCCGGCACTTGCACATCGGACGCCAGCTTGTCGTTGCGCAGCGCTTCCTGTCGGAAGGCCTGCTCGACTTGGCGGCCATCGCGATCGGCCAGCTGGCTGCGCAGGAAATGCATGACGAAATCGGTTAGCGAGTGCGCCATTTTTTCCC
>CAMLNB010000006.1 GCA_946481205.1 uncultured Kangiella sp.
CTTCCGCGATGGCTGACGTCCGTCGAAGTCTTGGCGCATAGCAACATGGCAAAATTCTGACTCTGCTGCTTAGCTATACGGACACACCGAAAGACTCCGACGGGGGCCGGCATGGAGGCACCAGTACGCACAGCGTTCTGGCGGTTGGCGGGATTGTTCGTAGCGGTCTTTGCAGCGGTGTTGCTGGCGACACTGCTGGTCTGGCAGCACGCCCAGCAACAGGATGCGGTGATTGCCGAGCAGCGGTTCAGCGCGGAGGTCGACGAGTTTGTCGGCGTGCTCGATCAGCGCATTGAATCCCATGAGCTGGTTCTGCGCAGCGCCTCGGCATTGTTTCTGGCATCCGAGCAGGTGTCGCGCGCCGAGTGGCGCGAGTTTGTCGCCGGCCTGAAACTCGATATCAATCATCCCGGCATGCAGGGACTCGGCTTTGCACCGCAAGTCGAGCCCGCTCAGTTGTCGGCCCATAACGCGCAAGCCCAGGCGGAAGGCCTGCCACATTATGTGGTTCGTCCGGTCTCCACCGATCCCGAGCATGTGTACTTTCCCATTTATTTTTTGGAGCCGATCGATTGGCGCAATTTGCGCGCCTTCGGTTACGACATGGCTTCAGAGCAGCACCGGTTGGCCGCAATGCAACGTGCGCAACGGGAGGGTCGGCCCATCCTGACCGCGCCGGTCGTGTTGGTGCAGGAAACAGAACAAAATACCCAGGCCGGGGCCTTGTTGTATTCACCGCTGTATCTACCGGGCAGTGGCCTTGCCGGCAGCGACAGCCGCACACTGTACGGGTATGTCTACAGCGTGTTTCGCCTGGGCGATCTGGTGCAGGGGGCTTTGAATACGCATCTGTCCGAGCTGAATCTGACGCTGACTGATCGTGAGGTGCCGGAGGCTGTGCTTTATCAGTCCGCTGTCACGGCGCAACCGCGCTTTCGCACCATACGTGAACTGCCGTTTGCGGGGCGGATTTGGTTGCTGCAATTGAGCAGTACGCCGGCATTCGAGCAAAGCCTGCCGCCGCCACGCGCCAATGCGCTGCTGATCTCCGGGCTCGTTGCAGGCGTGTTGCTGGGCATGTTGCTGGTGGCATACGCGCGTCAGCGCGAGCAGTCACATCACCAGCAGCTGCATTTGACCGCGCAACTGAAGCAGCGTGAAGAGCGGTTTCGAATGCTGCTCAATGGCGCGCCGAATGCGATGCTGATGGTCGATCAGCGTGGCCAGATCGAATGGATCAATCCACAGGCCGAACGTTTATTCGGCTACGCGCGCGAGGAATTGCTGCAGCAGCCAATCGAGATTCTGCTGCCAGTGCGTTATCGGGACCGGCACAGCGGTTGGCGGCGGGAATTTCAGGCGGCACCATCGCCAAGGCAAATGGGCATCGGCCGCGAGCTGTTTGCGTTACGCAAAGATGGCGTTGAAGTGCCGGTGGAAATCGGACTGAGCCCGATCCAAACCGATGACGGCGTCAAAACGATCGGATCGGTCATTGACTTGAGCGCACGTCTGCATGCCGAAGAGCGCGCGCGCATGCTGGTTGAAGCTTCACCGAATGCCATCGTACTGGTCAACTCAGAAGGGTTGATCGAGCTGGTCAACGGCCAGAGTGAAAGCCTGTTCGGTTACACCCGCTCCGAGCTGATTGGTCAGTCGGTCGAAATGCTGGTGCCGGAGTCATCGCGGCTGAAACATCCGGGTCTGCGCGACAGCTATCACCAGGCACCGAGTCAGCGACAAATGGGCGGCAATCGGGAGTTGTTTGCCCGGCACAAATCTGGCCGCGCCATTCCGGTCGAGGTTGGCCTGGCGCCGATCATGGCGGGTGGCCAGCGCTTGATTCAGGCGGTGGTGATTGACATCAGCACCCGCAAGGCAGCCGAACAAAAATTGCGTGAACAAGCCGAGCAACTGGCGCTGGCCAATCGCTACAAGTCGGAGTTTCTGGCCAATATGTCACACGAGCTCAGGACGCCGCTGAATAGCATTCTGATCCTCAGCGAGCAATTGAAGCTGAACAACGCCGGCAATCTGAACAGTCGGCAGATTCACCATGCCGAAATCATCCATCGTTCCGGCAGTGATCTGCTCAATCTCATCAACGATATTCTCGACTTGTCGAAAGTGGAAGCCGGCCGGATGACGCTGGTGCTGGAGGCCATCAGTGTCGCCGAGACTGTGGCAACAATCGAGACCGCGTTTCGGCCGTTGGCCGATGCCAAGGGACTGCAGCTGTGCTGCAGTATTGCGGACAATGTGCCGAGTCATTTGCGCAGTGACGGTCAGCGGCTGCATCAGATTTTGCGTAACCTGCTGTCGAATGCCATCAAATTCACGGACAGCGGCCGCGTCGAATTGACCGTGACCACCGTCGTGAGCGACAGCGTTCCCGGCCGCATCATGACGCCGGAAGCCTTATGCATCGCGGTGCGTGATACCGGCATTGGCATTGCCGAGAGTCAGCTGGAAATGGTGTTTCAGGCGTTTCGCCAAGCCGACGGCTCGACCAGCCGTCGTTTTGGCGGCACTGGACTGGGCTTGACCATCTCGCGCCAGCTGGCCGAGCTGCTCGGAGGCACTCTGCAAGTCAGCAGCGCCTTGGGTATTGGCAGCGTATTTTCACTGTATCTGCCGTTGGCCGAAGTCAGCGCGGTGATACCCAGTAGCAGTCTGCAGATCAGCGGTCCAACTGAAAACGCGCCACGGTTGCTGGTGGTCGAGGATGATCCCGCGTTTGCCCAGGTGCTGGCCGATGCGGCCAATCAATATGGTTTCACCAGCTATAGCACCAGTCGTGGCGTAGAAGCGTTGTCGCTATTGGATCGATTGCGCTTCGATGCCGTAATCCTGGATCTGCTGCTACCCGACATCAGCGGCTGGCAAGTACTGAAAGAATTGCGCTCGCGCCCCGAGAACCGCGAGTTACCGGTGCACATTATTTCTTGCGTACAGCAACCGTTGAATTGGGATGATCAAGCGGTTTGCTATCTGACCAAGCCGGTTAAACAAGACGCTTTGCATCAATTGCTGCGCGATCTGCCGCAGGCCAGCGACTCACCACTGTCGGTGTTGCTGATCGAGGACAACGAGACCGAGCGCGAGCACTACCGAGGTTTTTTGACTGCAACCGGCGCACAGGTCATGGCCGTGGCCAATGGCGAGGAAGCCTTGGCAGCGTATCGGGAGCAGTCGTTCCGCTGTCTGATCGTCGATCTGCATTTGCCGGATATGTCCGGATTTGATTTGCTGCAGACGATGGCGGCCGAACGGCCACTGACCCACGTCGGCATCATCATCAACACCGGCATGGACTTGTCACACGATCAGTTGCAATGGTTGCAGCAGTTCAGCGCCACGGTGTTGCAGAAGAACCAGGCTTCGGCCCGCAGCATTGTCCAAGCGGTGCAACCGTTTCTCGGTGCGGTGGTGCCGGCTCCGACCGGTGAGGATCGCGCCGCGTTGCCGGTCAATATCGGCAGTCGAGGTCGGCGCGTGTTGCTGGTGGATGACGATGTCCGGAATATCTACGCGATGTCGGCCTTGCTGGAGCAATTCGAGCTGGATGTGGCGGTCGCCCGCGATGGCCAGGAGGCGGTGCAACTGTTGAGCCGTGATCCGGATTTTGACTTGGTACTGATGGACATGGCGATGCCGGTTATGGACGGTTATACCGCGACCCGCATCCTGAAGCAGGATCGTGGTTTGTCTCTGCCGGTGATTGCCTTGACCGCTCATGCGATGCGCGGAGACCGAGAAAAATGTCTGCAGGCTGGTGCCGATGATTATCTGGCCAAGCCGATCGACGAAGCAGCTGTGCGAGCGCTGCTGACCCGTTGGCTGACGTGACCGAGGTGAGTTTCATGTTGCAGGCTTATCAGCTGAATCAACGACCGACTTTGTTGCTGGTGGATGACCGGCCAGAGAATCTGACCAGCCTGGAGGCGGTACTGGATGACGGTGAACGGCAACTGTTGCGCGCCAACAGCGGCGAACAGGCGTTGCTGCAAATGCTCGATCACGAGGTGACCCTGGTTTTGCTTGACGTCCAGATGCCGGACATGGATGGCTTTGAAGTGGCGCGGCTGATGCGCGCCAATCCGCGGACGCGAGAGATTCCGATTCTGTTCATCACCGCAGCGCAACCAGACGAGCGTTCGATGCTGCGTGGTTATCAGACCGGCGCCATCGATTATCTGTACAAACCGTTCAATGTCGAGGTGCTGAGAAAGAAGGTGGCGGTGCTGCAGGAGTTGCAGATGTCGCGTCAACGACTGTCGCTGATGAACCGTAATCTTGATGAAGCACGGACTTTTTATGCGGCGATCCTGAGCACCGCTGCCGAAGGGATTTTGGTGGTCGATGAGCATGGCATCATCAGCTACGCCAACCCTGCCGCCTGTCAGCTGCTCAATTGCCAATTGATGCAAATTGAAGGCGAGCTGCTGCAAACGTTGGCGACGGAGCCGGGTTCCAATGTCGTGCCATGGCAGAACAGCGTGTTCTTCCAGCACTGGCATCGCAAGCAAACCTATCGTTCACATGATGCCCAGTTGTTTTCACCCAGTGGTGAATGCTTGCCGGTGACGCTGTCCTGTGCGCCGCTGCCATCACCTCACCGAGGCCTGGTCGTGGTGTTCTTGGATAATCGCGTGTCCAAGCAACTGCAGGAGCAATTGATCCGGCAGGCGGTAACCGACACGCTGACCGGGTTGTTCAATCGGCATGGTTTTCTGCAGTCGCTGCATGCGGCCTTGTCCCGCAGTTTGCGCAACAACAAACCGCTGGCACTGTTGTATCTCGACCTCGATGGATTCAAGCGCATCAACGATACCCTCGGTCACCCGAGCGGTGACCAATTGCTGCAAGCCATGGCAGAGCGCTTGCGTCGGTGCACGCGCAATTACGACATCGTCGCCCGGCTCGGTGGTGATGAGTTCACCATGATCCTGGATGGGCTCGACTCACCCGAAGACGCGGCCCGCATTGCCGAAAAAGTGCTGGAGGCGGTGGTGACTCCGTTGGAGTTGCACGGCCTGCAATTGACGGTCAGTGCCAGCATCGGCATCGCGACTTATCCAGATTGCTCCGATACGGTGGATGGCTTGCTGCAAGCGGCGGACATGGCGATGTATCAGGCCAAATCCGAGGGCCGCAATCAGTACCGATTCTTTACTGCCGAAATGAACGGGCGGGCACGGGCGCGGCTGTTGCTGGAAGCGAGCCTGCGGCAAGCGGTGGCAACCGAAGAATTCCAGCTGCATTACCAGCCGCAGATTCTGTTGCGCGATGGCCGTCTGCGTGGCTTTGAAGCCTTGCTGCGCTGGCAGCATCATCAGGCTGGCATGGTGTCGCCGGCCATTTTTGTGCCCTTGCTTGAAGAGACCGGCCTGATCAATCGCATCGGCAGCTGGGTGATCGAAACGGCGAGCCGACAGCGGCAATCCTGGATGGCTCAATTTCCAGGCGAGGTAGTGCTGTCGGTGAATTTGTCGGCGCGTCAATTTGCGGTGCGAGAGCTGGCCGAGCAGGTTCGTCGGATGCTCGATCAGTTTGCGCTGGTGCCGGCCCAGCTGGAGCTGGAAGTCACGGAAAGCTCGCTGATGGCTGACATGGAGCACAGTCAGCTGGTGCTCAGACAGCTGCATCAGCTGGGCGTGCGGATTGCAATCGATGATTTTGGTACCGGTTATTCTTCGCTGGCTTATTTGCGTGAGTTCCAGATTGATACGCTGAAGATCGACCGGACCTTTATCTGTAACGCACTGGCTTCAGAAAAGGACGCCGCGATTGTCGAAGCGGTGATTGCACTGAGTCACAAGCTTGGCATCGAGGTAATTGCCGAAGGCGTCGAAACTGCGGCCCAGCTACGCTGGCTGCAACAAGTCGGCTGCGATTGCGTGCAAGGCTATCTGTTTGCCAAGCCCATGCCGACGACAGAAGCGGGACAATTTCCACAGCAGATTGTGGTGGCAAATTACCTGAATTTGTAAAATTTACTGACGAAAAATTGGTGAGCTGTAAAGCCTTCCTGCGCTGCGTCATGGCAATCACTGAACAATGTGATACAAATCCTCTTGGCCACACCATGAAAGCCAGGGAGGAAGTATGGTCAGGGGAGTCGGCGTTGGTTTGTTCGCATCCTTGTTGGCAGCATTGCCCGCGCTTGCGACAACGTCAGAAATAACGCCATCACAGGTCGTATCGCGGCCTGCCAATCAAGCCGTCAGCTTCAATCAGATCTACGCCGTTGGCGATGTCCAGGTCCGCGCACTCGGGCAGTTCAGTCGCAGCCGCGCTTATCTCAGCCATCAACAGGAAATCTGGCGCGCCAATGGCAAAGGACTCGACCGGATTCAGATCGTAGCCAAGCTACCGCAGGCCGGTCATTATCGGCTGTATGGCTGGTGGCCGCTGGACGAGCAGGCCGGCGTTGCTGAACTGCGGGTAACCGACAAACGCGGCAGCCACAAGCAGGCGATCGCGCTGAAAACCGATGCCGGCCAATGGCGCGAACTGGGGACTTACGAGTTTGCTGCCGGCCTGACCGAGATCGAATGGCGCGAGCAGCACGGTTCCTTGCTGTTCGATGCGCTGCGCATTGAGTACATAGGTGAGCGTGCCGCGCCGTTGGTGTTGGCGGTCGACAAGCTGCCGTTGATCGAAACGGGCGTGGCGTATCAGGCGCCGATCGTCGTCAGCGGTGGCGTTGCCCCGCATACCTTCAGTATCAGTGCCGGTAAATTGCCAAGCGGCTTGCAGCTGGATGGCAAAACCGGCCTGGTGCGCGGCCGCACCGAGCAGCTCGGCCATTTCGATCTGGTGATCAGCATGACCGACAGCCGCGGCCAACGCGGCAGCGGCCATTTGAAACTCGATGTCGTTGACGGCGATCCGCTGGCACAAACCGAAGCGATGCAACAGAGCCAGCTGGCTGGCCGCAGTGTGTCGTCACGACAAAAACGGGCAACGCTGACTGGCCAAGCCGAACCGATGAGTGGTCAGGCCGATCTGTCCGAGTTGTTGGCAGCGATCGCGGCCACGCCGGACGGTGAATGGTTGCGCGCCAACTTGAATCTGTACGCCGAGGTTTGGGCACCAGCTGCGCTGCGGCCGCTGAACAATTCGAGCAATCCTGAGCCTTCGAAGATCATCGGTGCCTGGAGCGGTTTTGCCTGGGACAGCAATCGCGGTGATCTGTTGCTCTATGGCGGTGGTCATGCCAACTACAGCGGCAACGATGTCTACCGCTGGCGCGGCAGCACCCGGATGTGGGAACGCGCTTCACTGCCAAGCGAAGTGATCAAAGATATTCGCAATCACCACGTCGCCATTGATGGCACCGACAACGCACCGGCGTCAGCGCACACCTACGACAACAATATTTTCCTGCCACTGCATGATCGGATGCTCGCGCTCGGCGGCGCGGCATACAACAACGGCGGCATGTTCATGCGCGCGGTGGACGCTGCAACCAGTCGCAAGACCGGGCCGTATCTGTTTGATCCGAGCAAGGCCGATCCGAACAAGGTTGGTGGCAGCACCGGCTCGCATGTTCAGCGGGTGGCGCCGTATCCGGAAATCGTCGGCGGCAATATGTGGCAGAACCGCGACATGTTCCTGCATCTGGCCGGCACACCGAAACTGCCTGCCAGCCACGTCGAAGGTTGCACCGGTTATGCCGAAGAAGACGGCCGCGATGTTGTCTACATTGGTGCCCGGCTTGGCGGCACCGCGACTTCGCTGTTCCGTTATGTCATCACCGATCTGGCCAATCCGGCGCTCGATGTCTGGCAACAAGTCGGCGGCTACTGGAATGGCCCGCAAGGGCAGATGACCTGCGCTTACGATGCCGAGCAGAGAGTCTTTTTGCGCACCGGTTCGGCAACGCGGCCATTCGTTTATTGGGACGTGAACACCCCGGGGCCGACCAACTACGAAAAGTATCCGCTGATCAGTGAACCGACCGGCGAATTCAACGCGCTGCTGACCGACGGCACGATCAAACTGCGGGACTGCGGTCTGGATTTTGATCCGCTCAATCGCCGTTATGTGCTCTGGTGTGGCGGCAACCAGCTGTGGTTCCTGACGCCGCCGGAGACGGTCGGGATCGCCGGCTGGCAGCTGGCGAAAGCGCCGACGCCACTCGGTGTCGGTCCGACCGCCGTGGTCGGCACCGGCATTCTCGGCAAATGGAAATACATTCCGAATCTGCAGGCGTTCATGGCCTTGCAGGATGCCAGCCAAGGCAATATCTGGATCTACAAACCGGTTGGTTGGCAGCCGCCGGTTGGCGATGACAATTTGCGACCGACCGTCAGCCTGCTGACACCGCAGGCCGGTCAGGAATTCATCGCCGGAGATCCGATTACCGTGAGCGCCAGCGCAACCGATCTCGACGGCAGTATTGATCGGGTTGAGTTCTACGACGGCAGCGAGTTGATCGGCAGCGACAGCGAAGCGCCGTACGAACTCCTCTGGACCACCGCGCCAACCGGTAACCGCACGTTGCTGGCGCGCGCTTATGACGACGACGGCGCCAGCGGCAATTCGGCCACCGTCGCGATCACGGTGCTGCCAGGCGCCAGCGGCACCGTCGAGTTGCAGGACGGACTCGGCGGTTACGTCGGCAGCCGCGACACCTATCTGTCGACGTTCAGCAAGGCCAGCAACTACGGCGCTTCGGTGTTGATGTATGACCAAGGCACGTCGTATGTGCCGCTGCTCAAATTCGCGATCTTCCAGCGCGAAGGCGGTCCGGTGCCGGACAATGCGGTGATTCAGTCGGCCGAGCTGCGTGTGTACAAATTCAGCAGCTACGATCCGCGTTATGCGCTGCACCGCATGCTGCGCGACTGGGATGAGTCGCAGGCGAGCTGGAATCTGGTTCGCACCGGTGAAAGCTGGAGCGTTGCCGGTGCTGCGGGCGCCGACAGCGATTACCGCGCGCTGGCCGATGCCGAGGCCAGCGCCACTTGGAGCGCCAGCTGGATCGTGTTCGATGTTTCGGGCGCGTTGCAGGCGATGCAGAACGGTGAGCCAAATTACGGTTGGCGGCTGCGCCGGATCAGCGGCGACAGTGCCAACCTGAAGAAATTCCACAGCAGCGAGGCAACGGCCGATGCCAGCAAGCGGCCGATGCTGGTGGTGACTTACTCGGCACCGTAAGCTCGCTGTATCGCAAGAAAGTACAAACAGGCGCCGTCAGGCGCCTGTTTGTTTTCTGCGGCGTTGACAAACCGGCGACCGGGTTTTCGGCAAACCGGCGCTGATCGCGCTACCATCCCTGCTACCTGTTCAGCCGATGGCGCCACGCAGATCACACCCGCTGTGCGCAGCCCGCCCTTGAGAGTCAACGCCATGACAGCAATCCACATTGTCCGCGGCCGCAGCCGCGATATCGGTTTTACCGTGCGGCGGTTGTTGCCGACGCTGGATTATCCCGCGGTCGGGCCGTTTGTCTTTCTCGATCACATGGGGCCGGCGCAGTTCCCGGCCGGCAGCACCGAAGGCGATGTCCGGCCGCATCCGCACATCGGGCTGGCCACGGTCACCTTTCTCTACAGCGGCGCGTTCATGCACCGCGATTCGCTCGGCAGTGTCCAGCGCATCGAACCGGGCGCGGTCAATTGGATGCGCGCCGGTCATGGCGTGGTCCATTCGGAGCGCATTCCGGACGATGTCCGCGCGCAGCAGCTGGCGGTCGAAGGTATTCAAATGTGGTTGGCGTTGCCGCAGGCACAGGAGCAAAGTGCGCCGGAGTTTGTGCATTATCCGGCCGCGCAGCTGCCGGTGATCCGGACTGCGCACACCGAGTTGCGGGTGCTGATCGGGCGCGTCAATGAGCAGCAATCACCGGTGCAAACGCCGGCGCCGACCTTGTTTGCCGATGTGCAGTTACAAGCCGGCGCAGCGTTTACGGTTCAGGCGGATTACAGTGAACGCGCGCTGTACGTGTCACAAGGTGAGTTATTCATCGGTGAGCAACGCGTGGTCATGGGCGAACTGGCGATCGTGCCCGCAGGTCACGCGTTGTCACTGCGCAGCAGCACTGGCGCCCGCGCGATGCTGCTCGGCGGCGAGCCGCTTGATGGCAAACGCTTCCTGTGGTGGAACTTCGTTGCTTCAGACAAGGCGTTAATCGAAGCGGCCAAAACACGCTGGCAAAACGAGACGTTTCCTCCGGTACCCGGCGAATCCGAACGCATCCCTTTACCAGAGCGCTGAGTTATTCGTCATATGTTTCGCGTGACGGCGAACCGAGGTCTGCTCACAGCAAGGAGCGGCGCTGCGCTGCTGTTCGTCGCCGCGCAGTTTGCGGCGCCGGCCAGTATCAGTTCGCAGATGGAAGCCATCCAAACGAAACCCGCAGCGACTCCTGTCATCGACACCTGTCGTGCGGATCCGGCGGCGCCACCACGCTTGAATACTGCGTTGCCGGCGATTCTCGCGCAGTTGAAATCGTTGCCGGAAAATCAGTGGTGGCTGGCCAGCCACAATGCGTTTTCCGACAGCTGGACGCCGGCCGAGCTGCGGCCGCTGAACAACGGCAAACCGGCTTCGCCCTCGCGTGTGATCACGGCCTGGGGCGGTTTTGCCTGGGACAGTCGGCGCAGCGAGTTGTGGCTGTTTGGTGGCGGTCATGGCGATTACAGCGGCAATGAAGTCTATCGCTGGCGCGCGGCTGATGGCCTGTGGCAGCGCGCCAGCTTGCCGAGTGAAATCGTGCGCGATGGCAACGGTATCGACATGGCGGTCGATGGTGTCGATGCCGCGCCGGCGGCGACCCATCCCTACGCCAACAATGTCTATCTGCCGCGGCTTGATCGGCTGCTGAGTTTCGGTGGCGCCGCCTACAACAATGGCGGCGCCTGGCGACGAACGATTGCCGACAAGCAGTGGCAGCCTACCGGGCCGTATTTGTTTGATCCCAATCGCGCTGATCCGTGGTTGATCGGCGGCAGCGACCACTCGCATGTGCAGCGTAGCGGTTTTTATCCTGAGCTGTCCGGTGGCCAGATGTGGCAGAACCGCGACAGCTATCGCCAGCATCTTGGCTCCGATGCACCGCCAAACAATCACGTCAATGGTTGCAGCACTTACGTTGAAGAAGACGGCGATGATGTCGTCTATGTCGCGGCGCGCTCCGGTGGTGGAACGGCGCTGCAGCTGTACCGTTATCAGATCGTGACGCTTGCGCAAGCGCAAGCGGATCACTGGCAGCAGGTTGGCCGATTCTGGTCCAGTCCGAGCGATCAAACCACCTGTGCTTACGATCCGGAGCGGCGGTGGCTAGTGCGCACCGGCGCCGGCAATAAGCCGTTTTTGTTTTGGGACTTGGCTGTGGCAGGGCGTGACAACCGCGAGCAAATCCTGGTGCCCAATGATCCGGGCGGCACTTTTTTTCCCGCGCTCAAAGCCAAGGACTTGCGTTTGCGCCATTGCGGTATGGTGCATGACCCGATCCGCCGACGTTTCTTGCTCTGGTGCGGTGGTGGCGCGCTGTGGGTCTTGCAGCAATCAAGTAAAGACAAGGCTTGGCAGATTGAGCGATTGTTGCCAGCAACAGCCGCGGCAGCGATACCGGACGCTGTGGTTGGTCATGGTGTGCTTGGCAAATGGCAGTACGCACCTGAGCTGGATGTGTTTGTTGCATTGCAAGATGGCCGTGCCGGTCGGGTCTGGTTCTACAAACCGTCAGACTGGCAGCCGCGCTGCCCGGATGTATCAGCTCCCTGACGGCGGTCGGCTTGACATCCAGCACCCAGCAACAACACTTGCCCTAGATGATCAGAGGGAGGTGATGCCATGCAGGCAAGGACGGTGCAAGCCCCGCGATGCCGTTGCGCACTGACGAGCCGCTGGCTGCTGGCCGGGATGGCAGCACTGGCCACGCTGGCTGCGCAAGCGATGCCGCCGGAGCTGACACTGCACTACTACGAAAGACCGCCGTATCTGCTGCGTGAGCCAGACGGCACGGCGCGCGGCCTCACTGCCGATCCGGTTCGCGCGGCGATCAAGCATGCCAAACTCAGTGTGCACTGGCAGTTGACGCCGGCGCGTCGCCAGCTGTCGCTGATTTCACACAACAGCGGTTACGATTGCGGCATTGGCTGGTTTCGCAATGCAGAGCGTGAAGCCTTTGCCCAGTTCAGCGTGCCGATCTATCGCGATCAGCCGCCGGTGCTGATTTTGAATCGACGGATCGAGCATCAACACATCAACAGCGTTGCTGCCTTGTTGGCCAATCCGGATCTGCGAGTCTTGATCAAGGATGGCTTGACCTATGGCAGTTATCTGGCCGAACGGGCAGCGCAAGCGCGTGCGCATATCGAAACCGTCAGCATCGAGCAACCGCAATTGATTCGGATGGTGGCGGCTGGCCGTGCCGATGTCATGTTTGCGACTGCGGAAGAAGCGCAGCTACTGGTGACCAGCTACGAGAGTGGTGATGCGGCGGTGAAAGTGGTGCGCTTTCCCGATATCCCGAACGGTGAATTCCGTTATCTGATGTGCAGTCGCAACATTGATGCCGACACCATGCAGCGGATCAACGACGCGATCAAAGCCACCTCTTCGGTGCATTAAGCTGGCACCGCATCCATCACAAATGGCCAGAGCCCGCCGGCGGCTCGCTTCAGCTTGATTGGCGGGAATAACGCAGCACCTGTAGACCGCTGTCGTAACTGTGGCTGTCGCACAGCTGCAACGCTGTGCGTTTGCAGCGGCGTGGAAACAGTGGAATGCCATCGCCGAGGATCAGCGGATGGATCGCCAGCTGGATCTCGTCAATCGCATCGACCTCCAGTGCCGCGCGCACCAACTGACCACCACCAACCAACCAGATGCCGCGGCTGCCCGCGGCGCGTAGCCGGGCGAACAATGTCGGCAGATTGGCTGCGGTGAATTGCACGCGCGTATCTTGTTTGTTTTCCGGTGTGCGGGTGCAAACCCAGGTCTGCTTGCCGGGATAAGGCCATTCGTCAAATGAGCAGGACATCTCATAGCTGCGGCGGCCCATCACTAAGGTATCGATCGCGTCAAAGAACGGCGTGAAGCCGTAATCTTGATCGGTGAACAGCCAATCGATTTCATCATTGGGGCCGGCGATATAGCCATCAAGACTCATTGCAATAAACAAACGGACCGGGGCGGACATGAACGCGGACTCCAAGCTGCCAGCACACCATGAGTGTACGTAAGCGCAGCCGCCTTCACGGCAGCGGAGGCGGTCGATGCTGACAACGGTCTGTCAGCGTTGCCGCGTTTATTGAAGCGAGTCGTTGTGGTGACCGGGAGTCCGACGAGCGATGGGGTTGACGGGTAGTGGGTTTCCAGGCGGCTGCGGCTACCAGCGATAGCCGGCACGCAGATACCAGCGGCGACCGAGCAAGTCGTAGGTCATGGTGTCGGTGTTGGCGTCGAGCCAGTTGCGCAAATACGGCGCGCTGCGATCAAACAGATTGTCGATGCCAACCGACAGGTTCAGCGCCGGGCTGAACGCATACTGCAATTGCACATAGTGATAGCTGACGCTGGGCACCTCGTCACCGATGCTGCCGGCAGGCGCGCCCAGATCATCCGCGCCATCGAGATACTGCAGACTATACCGGCCGGACCACCGGCCGGTTTCCGCTTGCAGGCTGAGCAGGGAACGCCAGTGCGGATAACTGCCACGACCACTGGTGATGCCGCCGGCGAATGCCTGCGTGTCGGCGCCGGGATAGGCGGTGAGATCATAGCGGCGCAGATAACTGGCTTCCCAGTTCAGCTGCAGCTGCCAATCCGCCAGTTGCCAGTTCGCGGCCACACCGAGATCAACGCCGGACAGTTGCTCGCGTGCGGCATTGAATTGTTGCACTGACAGAAAGCTGAGTTCACCGCTGACCGGATCGCGCCGGAAATGCTGGTCGTTACAGAACGGTAATTGCAGGCCCGGATCGTCGTAGCAGATTGCCAGCTTGGTTGAGCCATCGGCGCTGACGATGGCATCGTCAATGGTGATGTCGAAATAATCCAGCGTCACCGTCAGCTGCGCGCTGTCGGTGGGGTGCCAGACCACGCCGGCCGTCCAGCTTTTTGATTCTTCCGGGTCCAGATCGGGGTTGCCGCCCAGGCTGGTCAACACGGTGCTCGAAAGCTGAGTGAATCCGACCGGCACGCCAGCGGCAAGACAGTTCTGATAGCGTGCGCTGGTGCTTGGCAGCGCAGCCCAACCGCTGCAGGGATCGCTGGTGATCAGGTTCAGTTCGTAGTTGCCGGAAAACAGTTCAAAAATGTTCGGCGTGCGAAACGCGGTGCTGTAATGGCTACGCAGCTTCAGGCTGTTGACGATCTGCCAATCGATGCCGGCTTTGTAAGTTGTTTCGCTGGCAAAGCGATCTGAATTGGAATAGCGCACAACGCCATTCAGCTGCAGCGATTGGGCCCATGCGTGGTCGCGCAGCAGCGGCAGATTGAGTTCGGCAAAAGCTTCTTGTGCCAGCGTTTCGCCACGCGTTGGCGCTTGCTGATTGGTGTTGGCAATGCCGGCGATTACACGCGGGTCCGGTGAGCGCCAGCCGCGTTCCTGACGCCACTCCAAACCGGCAGCAAAGGCCAGCGGGCCGGCTGGCAGTTCCAGCAGTTTGCCGTTGAGGCTGGCACTGACGGCGCGTTGACTGTTGCCGCCATGATCACGGTTGGTATACAGAATGTAATCGAGCACGGCCGCGCTGACATCGCCATAGCCGAGGTAATCGGCGCAGGGAATCGCCGCGCCAATGCTGTTGCTGCAGCGATTGGTATCAAGCGTGGCGTCGATGCGATCCAGATCGGCCAGCTGGGTGATGCCGTCAACACCACGGTTACGGTGCCACTGGGCACTGAGCCGCCAGTTCCAGTCCTGTTCCGTGCGGCCATCAAGACCGAGCACCAGCCAGCGGTGATCGACTTCCTGAAAAAATTGTCGGGCACCGGCTTCGAGCAGCCGGCGACGTTCCAGCACCAAATCCAAACCCGTGGGATTGCTGGGATGATCGGCGGCGAGAGCGATTACCCGATTCAGACCAATGGTGCCCGGCGACGCCAGCTGCTCAGATTCGCGTTCGCCATAACTGAATTCACCGAACAGCGTCAGCTGCGGCTGCAGTCGCCAGGAACCCAGCGCGCTGACGCTGTTGCGTTCAATCGGATTGACCGCATTCAAATAGGGATTGGGATTGAAGTTGTGCACGCGCGGCGCGTATGGCTCAAAAAAGTCGCCGTCACCACCGAGCGTCTGATTGAAATTGACCCGACGACCATCGCTGAGCAAAGCGCGGCCGCCGATGGTATTGCTGCTGTTGGTGCAGATCAGCGTGCCGCCGACTTCGCCGAGCCCGCATGGCGCCCGATCAGCCATGTTGACCGCATCCATCTGGGCGTGATTGAAACTGAGCAGCAGCTGATAGTCCGCGTGCTGAATGCCCCACGCCAGATCGGCGGCCTGTTCGGCGCCATCCTGCTGGCTCGTTTCGCCATAACGCAGCGTCGCTTCCACGCCATTCACCTGCTGACGGGTGATGATGTTGACGACGCCAGCGACAGCATCAGCGCCATAGAGTGCGGAGGCGCCATCTTTCAGAATTTCGATGCGCTCGACCAAGGCCAGCGGGATCATGTTCAGATCGACCGCAGCGTTAGCGCCGGTGCCACCTGCAGCCAAGCGGCGGCCGTTCAGCAAGACCAGCGTGCGGTTGATGCCGAGCCCGCGCAAATTGACGTGAGCACTGCCGCCGCCATTGACAGCCCAATAAGCATTACTGTGGTTGCCGGCGTAACCGGCTGAGGCCGGCAGCCGCTGCAGCAGGGTTTCCAGCGAGGTGGCACCGGAACGGGCAATGCTGTCACGGTCGATGACACTGACTGGCCCGACACTGCTCAGCTCGCGGCCTTGAATATGGCTGCCGGTGACATTGACCTGCAGCAACGCCTCCAGATCCAGCGCAAACAGATCGGCAGCTTGTTCCGGCGCCTCGCCGGCCAGCGCCATGCTGCAGAAAAGCCCAGAGAGGCCGGCGCACAAGCCGGCGGCCAGTCGTGGCCGGCGAAAACGCCAGTTGCGCTCGCCAGCGGAGCGGCGGCAAAGGCTGGCGCCGGACTGTTTGCTGCCGGACTTCATGACGCCCTGCCATCCACCGCAAAATTGGACATGGGTTCAACTATAGCGGCTGGCGAGCCGTTGCCAAGTTGACTCGTCATTTTGTCTTTCGGCTGGGCCGGCACGGAGGCCTGAAACCGCTGAGTTGGCGCCATGGCGGCTTACACTTTCTTGACGAACTCGGATTTAAGCTGCATCGCGCCGATGCCATCGACCTTACAGTCGATATCGTGGTCACCGTCAACCAAGCGGATATTCTTGGCCTTGGTGCCCACCTTGATCACCAGCGACGAGCCTTTGACTTTCAGGTCCTTGATCACGGTGACGCTGTCGCCATCGTTCAGGATGTTACCGACGGCATCGCGAACGACGGTCTTTTCTTCGACGACTTCTGCGCTGGCTGCTTTGGGCCACTCGTGCGCGCACTCCGGACAGACATACATCGCGCCATCTTCGTAGGTGAACGCGGATTGGCATTGCGGGCAACTCGGCAGGCTACTCATTACACTCTCTCTGGACCAAACGATAAACCGTGCGCGAAGGCGCAGCTCGCACGATCAAAAATCCGGGCACGACTGTCTTGTTGGCAACGCGTAACTAGTCAAGCGCTTGCAACGACAACACGCGCTGCAAATCCTGACTCACTGCACAAGCAAACTGCGCCGTTTGCAGCCGCTGACCTTGGCTGCTGACCTGCGCCATCGTCACGGTCAACCGATAGCCGAGAATCTGGCTGCCGTGCACCGGAATCAATTCCGGTTCCGGCTCGCTGGCATCGAGCAACTGCCAGTCCAGTCCTTCCTCGAATCGGCTTTTGCCCACGGCGATGACACAGGCTTTTGCTTTTTCCATGGCGCTGGCGTCGGTCGCGCCGCGTGCGCCATAAAGTTTCGGCTGAGTGGCATTGTCACCACAGGGGATCTGGCTATAGGTATCGCCGCAGCGATAGACCTGGGTGTCGGCAGCGTTGGCCGCTGCCGACACGAGGCCAAGCAGCAGCACAGATCGCAGCATAAAGGGCGTATGCATCTCAGATCCTCAGCAGTGCATGCCGATGCGGCCAATCACTTTAATCGCGGTGGTATTCGATCACCGCCGCAACTTCATTTTTCGAACCCAGTACCACGGGTACGCGCTGGTGCAGGTTGCTTGGTTGAATGTCCATGATGCGCTGCCGAGCGGTGGTCGCGGCGCCGCCCGCTTGTTCGACGATGAACGCCATCGGGTTGGCTTCGTACATCAGCCGCAGCTTGCCGCCTTTTTCCTTCACTTTGCTGTCGAGCGGGTAAATGAAAATGCCGCCGCGGGTCAGGATGCGATGGACATCGGCGACCATTGAGGCGACCCAACGCATATTGAAATCTTTGCCGCGCGGACCTTCTTTGCCGGCCAACAAGTCGGCGACGTAACGCTGCATCGGCGCTTCCCAGAACCGTTGGTTCGACATGTTGATCGCGAACTCTTTGGTGTCTTCGGGAATTTTCATCTGCGGCTGGGTCAGCACAAACGAACCGAGTTCACGATCAAGCGTGAAGCAATCGACGCCGTGGCCAGTGGTCAGCACCAAGGTGGTCGACGGGCCATAGACGGCATAACCGGCAGCGACTTGCTTGGTGCCCGGCTGCAAAAAGGCCTGCTCATTCGGCTCCATGCCTTCCGGGCAGCGCAGCACTGAGAAAATGGTGCCGACCGACATGTTGACGTCGATATTCGACGAGCCGTCGAGCGGATCGAACACCAGCAGGTATTCACCTTTCGGGTAGCGGTTCGGGATCGGATGCGGATCATCCATTTCTTCCGAGGCCATCGCGGCCAGATGACCGCCCCATTCATTGGCTTCGAGCAGGATGTCGTTCGACAACACGTCGAGTTTCTTTTGCGCTTCGCCTTGGACGTTGTCGGTGCCGGCGCCGCCGAGCACGCCGGCCAACTCACCTTTGCCGACTGCGACGCTGATGGTCTTGCAGGCGCGGGCGACCACTTCGATCAAAAGCCGCAGATCGCCGGGCAGGGCGCCTTTTTCGCGCTGTTGTTCAATCAGGAAACGGGACAGGGTGACGCGGCGCATGAGGCGGCTCCGAAGGCAGACTGGGCAGGGAGGGCTTGGCGGCAGGCGCGGGATTGTTGAATCCGGGCTTGCCAAAACCGGGCCGGTATTGTCGCCGAAAAGCCGCTGGCGAACCAACCGCGTTTTGGCCGTACGGCGAGCTGGTGCGCTCCCGGCTCCCGCTGCTGGGGCCTGACCGCTACAATCGAGCGGTGCCTGCCGGCGGTTGTAGCGATCTGGCAGCGATATCCCACGGCGGCCGCACTGCCAAGCCAGTCATATCCCAAGGCGGTCGTATCGCAAAGCAAGGAGTGCCCGATGTCTGTCGCGACGCCTCGTCGTTTGTCCGAAGCCGAGCAGGCGCTGATGCAGCGCGGTGTGTCCATTTTGGTCGCGGCGAGCAACCCGGAGCGGCGACCCGCGGTCGCACACGCCGTCGGTTGCCGCATTCGCGACGGCGAAACCGCCAGCGAAGTCACCGTGCTGCTGCGGCCCTCGCATTGTCCGGCGCTGCTGGCCGATATCCGGCGCACTGGTCAGGTGGCGGTGGCGTTCTGTTTGCCGAGCACACACAAGACCTTGCAATTGAAAGCTCGCGATGCCCAACTGCGACCGCCGCAACCGGACGATCGGTTTCTGGTGCAGCGGCAGGCGCACGCTTTTGGTGATGACATCGCGCTGTTGAATGAACCGGCCGAACTCGGTCGCCAATTGTTTGCCGGTGACGATGCCGATCTGGTCGCGCTGGTGTTCACGCCGCTGAGTCTGTTTGATCAAACGCCGGGACCGCGCGCCGGGGAGCCGCTGTGATATTGCCGATGCTGCCGCAGCCGCCGCTGACCGTCGACAGTATTCGGGATTGCCTGGAAGGTTTTATCCCCAGCGCCATCGCCACCTGTGCCGTTGATGGCACGCCGAATGTCACCTATGTCTCGCAAGTGGATTATGTCGACCGTGCGCACGTCGCGCTGTCGTTTCAGTTCTTCAACAAGACCCGGGAAAATATTCTCGCTAATCCCTACGCGACGGTGTACGTCATCCATCCGTTGACCGCGCAAGCTTACTGTTTATCGCTGCAGTATCTACGTACCGAAGATCACGGCCTGTTGTTCGAGCGGATGAAAGTCAAACTGGCCGGCATCGCCTCGCACTCCGGCATGGCGGGCATTTTCAAGTTGCAAGGGGCCGACATTTATCGGGTGCTGCGTATCGAGCCGGTGCCGGTTGCGGTGTTGCCGGCGCCAGTCCCGTGCAGTGTGCTGAGTGCGCTGCGTCAGCTTGCCGAACGCATGCAGACCTGTGCGGACATCGCTGTTTTGTTTGATGAAACGCTGGCGATGTTGGCCAGCGGTTTTGGCATTGCCCAGAGCATGATTCTGCTGCGCGATGAAACCGGCCAGCGGCTCTACACGGTTGCCAGTCACGGTTATCCGGCCGCCGGGATCGGCTGGGAAATTCCGCTCGGTGAAGGTGTGATTGGCGTTGCTGCGCAATACCGCACACCGATCCGTATCGCCTTCAAATCCGGTGACTACACCTATAGCCGGGCGATCCGGCAAACGCTCAGCGATGCCGGCCGGGCCGCGGAACTCAGCGCGGAAATCCCGTTTCCGGGCTTGCCAGCCTCGGAAAGCCAGCTCGCCATTCCGATTTGTGCCGGCACCGATCTGCTCGGTGTGCTGTTTGTAGAAAGCGAGCAGCCGTGCCGCTTCCGCTATGATGATGAAGATGCCCTGGTCACGCTGATGTACCAGCTCGGTTTTCATCTGCAACGGCTGCTGCAATGCAGTCAAGAAGAGAGCGAAGCCAGCGCGGATACCTCGGCGCCGCGACTGGCGCCAACGCTCAGCGGCAAACCGGTCAGCATTCAGCACTACCCGGAAAACGACAGCATATTTCTGGATGATGACTATCTGATCAAAGGTGTCGCCGGCGCGATTCTGTGGAAGCTGGTTTGTTGCTATCAGACGACGGGGCGCGATGAGTTCAGCAACCGCGAGTTGCGGGTGGATCCGGCCATTGGCTTGCCGGAGATCTCTGACAACCTCGAAGCCCGATTGATCTTGCTGGCACGCCGCTTGGCCGAGCGCTGCGATTATCTGGCAATCGAAAAAACCGGCCGCGGCCGGTTTCGTTTGCGGGTGTCCCGGCCGCTACAGCTGCGCGAATAGCATGGCTGCAGCCATGCGCATTCGCGCAGCGCCAGCGGCCGCGCGTCAGTTCACCGTATATCAATCTATCGCGCGTCGGCACATCAGGCGACTGCCTGTTCCGGTCGTTTCTGACTGCGCTGTTGATTGCTGAAAGCATCGAGCTCGGCCGGATCGCAGGCGGCAAACGGATCATCAAGGGCCAGCGCGATCTGCAGTTTGTGCCAGTCGGTAGCGGTCAGCATCGGCTGCAAGCTGGTCAGCAGGCCGAGAAAAACTTCGGCTGGCGCGTGTGCGCGAATGCCGCGCAGTTTTTCCGCGCGCTCGGTCGGGGTTGCTGCGTGCAGCATCCAGCGCAGGAAAAACATCGCCTTGTCCGGCGCAATCGAGGCGACCAGCGTTTGCTCGATGGCAATGAGCTCCTCATCGCGGTAGCAGCGCCAGAGCACGGCGTTGTGATCGACTTCTTCCATCGCCATATGGGTCAGATTTTCCGCGACGAACAACGCCAGGCGCTGATACAGCTCGGCGCCGGCTTGTTCGCGCTGTGGGCCGTGGCTGCGCTCAACGCGGTCGCAATCGGCAAGCAGATCGGCGATGGCGCGCTCATGTTCGTGATGATCGAGCGCGGCATGTCGGGCTGAGCCGGGTTGGCGCGCTTCCATCGCCGGATGGATGAAATGATTTTCGTGCTGCAGATGACTGCGGAAACTGCTCAGCAAATGCCGCAGTTCGGCCAGCTGTCGCGCGCAATCGTCGCCGTCCTGCCAGTCGGTCCGGCCGCTGTGCTGCAAGACCTGACACATGTAGGCGCGCAGGCCTTTGTGGATCAGTGCGTAGAGGTTGTAGCGCGTAGTGATGGGCGTGGTGATGGACATGGTGTTGAGGGGCATGGCGTTCACTCCTGTGTGCCGCACGAAGAGCGGCGGCGCGCTCGGGATAAGTGGCAGGCATAGGTGCCGGCCACGGTTCGCATGCATCCGGCATGCGTTTGACGGTGGCCATGCTAGCGATGAGCTGTGTCAGAAGTTGCTAAATAGCTGCTAAGAAAACCCTAAAGAATTGCTAAATCGATGAGCACTGGTAAGCGAGTGTTGCCGGCAAGCTGTGACCAGGTTGGCGTAACGATGTTGCAGTACGACATGGCAAGGCCGGCGTGCTGGTTTATGCTGTGGGTATCCCAAGACCGCAAGGCAAGGAGCGCCGGGTGTGAGCGCGACCGCATTCGCCGCATTACCCGACCCATCGACGTCACCGCCCCGCATTGGCCTGCGCCGGGCGTGGCTTGCCGGTGGTATTGCCGGCCTGCTGGCCTTGTTGCTCGGCGGCTATCTGGTGTGGCTGGAAGTGGAGCGCGGCCGCGAGGAGCAGCGCAGTCAGGTGCTGGCCGAGGCCAGCGCGGTGCGCGCCCGGCTCGAATCCGAGCTGAACAGCGCGCTCTACCTGGGCTGGGGCATGGCTGCCTTTATCTCGGCCAATCCGGAATTCAGCGCCAGCCAGTTCGAGCGCGTTGCGGCCACGCTGATTCGGTTGCGGCCATCAATTCGCAGCATCGCGGTCGCACCGGACAACACCATTCGCTACGTCTATCCGCTGGTTGGCAACGAACGTGCGCTGGGTTTGCGCTACATGGAAACGCCGGGTCAACGCGAATCGGTCGAGCGTTTGATGCGCGATTGGCAACCGGTGCTGAACGGACCGGTCGAGTTGGCGCAAGGCGGTATCGGTTTGATCAACCGCATTCCGGTGCTGACGCCGTTGCCCGATGGCGGCGTCCGTTACTGGGGCCTGGCCTCGGTCGCGCTCGATACCCAACCGATTTTCGCTGGCTCCGGGGTACAAACCCCGGGTGAAGTCGAGTTTGCCCTGCGTGGTCGCGATGGTTTGGGGGCGCGAGGTGATGTATTCCTGGGCCGCGCTGAATTATTTGCTGATCCGGAAACCGAGTTGCTCGATGTCTTGTTGCCTGGTGGTGCCTGGCAGCTGGCGGCGCGACCGCAAAGCGGCTGGTCTGGCAATCGCAAGCATTGGCAGATTGTCGGCATGTATGCGCTCGCGCTGGTCGTCGCGCTGGCGATTGGCGTGATGGGCGGCATGTTGGTGGCTGATCGATTCCAGATCCAGCAACTGGCCCGACACGATCCGCTGACCGGTGTTGCCAACCGGCTGCGTTTCGATGAACGGGCCCGCGAAGTGATGGCGATGGCGCGGCGCAATCAACGCCCGTTTACCTTGCTCAATCTCGATCTGAACGGATTCAAGCGCATCAACGATGAACACGGTCACGCCGCCGGCGATGCGCTGCTGGTCCATGTTGCCCAGCGGCTGCAGGAATGTCTGCGCGAAACCGATTTTCTGGCCCGGATTGGCGGCGACGAGTTTTTGATTTTGTTGCCCGAAACCGAGCCGGGTGCTGCGCTCGACAAGGTGGTAGATCGGGTGCACAAAGCGGTGCTGGTGCCGCTGCTGTATGGTGTTGAACAGTTGCGGGTCAGCACCAGCGTCGGCATCGCCAGTTTCCCGCGCGATGGCGACAACATCGACACGCTGCTCAGCGCCGCCGACCACGCGATGTATGCCGGCAAAGGTGGCGTGCTCAGTCCGTCGCTGTAGTGGGATTAGTCGGGCTAGTTTGCCTAGCCTGATTATTCACGTAGTAAACCCCGCACACAGATCTCAGCTGGTCCGCACCATCGCGCTGGTGCCATTCAGTTCCACACGAACCTGTTGGCCGATAGTGAGCTGCGCCGCTTCGGCCGCGGTGACCAGCGTGGTGATGCGATCATGACCGATGCTCAGCACTACCGTGGTCATCACGCTGTCCGGCAGCAGTGCCAAAACCGAGGCATGCAAGGTGCAACGGCCCGGTGTCAGCTGGCCGAGCAGTAATTCGCTGGCCGTGCCGATCCGGGCTGGCGCATCGGCGCTCAGCAAGACGACGCGCTGGGTCAGGCGAAAAATCTCACTGGCGTCATGGCTGACCAGAATCGTCGTCGTTGGTTGCTCGCGCAAGGCCAGCAGCAACCGCTGCTGAATTTCACTGCGCAGTGCTGCATCGAGCGCGGACAGCGGTTCATCAAGCAGCAGCAATTGCGGTTTGCCAATCAGTGCGCGCGCCAGCGCCAAGCGCTGTTTCTGGCCACCGGAAAGTTGCTGTGGCAGACGCCCAGCTTCGGCGGTCAGCTCCATCAATTCCAGCCAGTGATCGACCGCTTTCTCATCCGGTTTTTGCCCGGATGCCGGGCGCTGGCCATAGCGCAGGTGATCACGCACCGACAGATGCGGAAACAGCGCGTAATCCTGAAAGACATAACCCAGCGAGCGCTGCGCTGTTGGCCGTTGTCGGCGCTGTCTGCTGTCATACCAGCAATCGTCGGCAAAGCGAATATAGCCGTCGTCCGGTGTCGTCAAACCGGCCAGCATGCGCAGCAGCGTGGTTTTGCCGACACCGGATGGTCCGGACAGCGCGACCACTTCGGCCGGCGCCAGACTCAGCTCCAATGCAATGCTCCGCGCCGGCTCGCCGTGACCCACTTGTTTCCGTAACGAAAACGCCAGCATCACAACCGCTCCTGCTGACGCTGCAACCCGCGCAGACCGAGCAACACGACAAACGCAAACAGCACCAGCACCAGCGCATAACGGTGTGCTGCCGAGTAATTCAGTGCTTCGACTTCCTGATACAGCGCAATCGACGCCACTTGCGTTTCGCCGGGAATGTTGCCGCCGAGCATCAGCACCACGCCGAACTCGCCAACTGTGTGGGCAAAGCTGAGCACGATGCCTGCGAGCAGGCCCGGCTTGGATAGCGGCAGAATGATTCGATACAGACTGTGCCACTCACTTTTGCCGCAGCAACGCGACGCTTCGATCAGGTTGAACGGGATTTGTCGGAAAGCCCCGAGCAGCGGTTGCAGCATGAACGGCAAGCTGAACAGCACCGAACCGATAACGAGGCCGGTGAAGCTGAACGTCAATCGGACGCTGAACAACTGCTCCAGCCAACGCCCGAGGAAATGGCTCGGACTGAACAGCAACAGCAGATAAAAACCGAGTACGGTGGGTGGCAGTACCAACGGCAGATTGCACAGCACTTCAATCACAGCTTTACGGCGCCGCTGTTGTTCAGGTCGGGAAAATACCAGCCACCACGCCAGCGGTATGCACAGCAACAGCAGCAGCAGGGTGGTCAGCGCGGCCAGTTGCGCGGTCAGCCAGAACGGTTGCCAGTTCATTTTCCGGCTCCTGCGCCGGCTCCGGATTCGGGCAAACGAATCTGCATTTCATTGGCTTTGACCAGCCACTCGACCTGATCGCCGACTTGCAGCTGCAATCGCCGCGCCGAGCCACTGGTGATCACTGCGGTCAGCGGATGTGGGCCAAATTGCAATTGCACCGCGGTCAGCAGCTTGCCGTGGCCCAGCCCGGTCACGGTGGCCGGTTGCCGGTTGCGCAGCGAGATTTCACCGCGCAGGTTCGTTGCCAGGGCGATCTCGGTTTCCTTGAACGTCAACGTCACCGCGCTGCCAAGCGGCCATTGCGGGGCGCTGCCGGCGTGCAACAACAGCGCAGCAAAATGCACGCTGTTGCTGCTGCCATCGCTGACCGCAACATCGGCCAGCAGCACGCCGTTTTCCTGTTCCAGCTGGTACAGCGTACCGGGCAGTTCATTCATGGTTGGGATGGTCCGGTGGTCGTGACGGTATCAGTGGTTTCAGTGGTGAGTGGAATCAGCAGGAATCAGATAACCAAAGGTTTTCAGGATTTCCTGCGCTTCGGCCGAGAACATGAATTGATAGAACTTTTCCGCCGCTTGCTGTTGATGACTTCTCGCATGCGTCAGCAGCACCGCGGCTTGGGCAATCGGCTGGTAACTGGTTCTGTCCAGTTCCTGCCACTGACCCTGGTCAGAATGAATAACCGAGGCTTTCGCGGTAAAGCCGATATCGGCGGCACCGGTAGCAATGAATTGATTGGTTTGGCCGATGCTTTCGCCATACACCAGTTTGCTTTGCAGCGCGCGCAGCAAACCATAGTGTTTCAATGCCCGTGCCGCTTCACGGCCATACGGCGCGGTTTTCGGGTCGGCAATGGCGATATGGACAATGGCCGGGCTGGCCAATAATTGTTGCCAGTTGTCGAGTGTGTGCTCGCGTGTGGTCCAGATCACCAACGTACCGATGGCATACGTGCGCGGCGGCTGCAAAGCAAAGCCGTCGCGCTGCAGCTGCGCCGAATAATCACTGTCTGCTGCCAGCAGCACATGGAATGGCGCACCTTGCCGGATCTGCGTGCTGAGCTTGCCGGTGGCGGCAAAACTGCCTTTGGCAGGAATGCCAGTCTGTTGCTGGAAGCGGCTGGCCAATTGGTTGAAGGCTGGTTGCATACTGGCGGCGACTGCAACGGTGATGGGCTCATTCGCGCGAGCGCATTGCGCCGCGGCAACGAATACCGTTGCAAGCACCGCGATGTAGGCTTGCCTCCAGATGGTGTTCTTCATCGCCGAACATCCTCAAACTGCGCGTTTCGCTGCATCGACAGCGGCTGCTGAGCAGCATAGTCTTGCACGCTTGTCAGGGAAAGTGCCGGCTGCCAACGAGCCGCCAAACCCTGCGCCCAGCAGACCATTGCCGACGCTTGTAATATTGCGCTCACCCGTGTGTCCAACCGGTACGTTGACAATGGCCATTGCTGACCATGGCCGCAATCAGGAGCCTCGCCCATGAATGCTGTCTGTGATCTCCCCGGTGGTTTGCGGGTTGCGCCCGCTGCGGTGCCGTTGCCGCAGCAGGCGGCGCCTGCCGGGCTTGATGAGCTGGTGCTGGCCGGAGGTTGTTTCTGGTGCACCGAGGCGGTGTTTGCTGCGGTCGTTGGTGTGCAGTCGGTCGAGTCGGGTTATGTCGGCGGCAGCGCCGAGACCGCCGACTACAAGCGCGTTTGTGCTGGCGATACCGAGCATGCCGAAGCCATTCGCGTGCGCTTTGCGCCCGATCAGACCAACGCCGGCAAGCTGCTGCAGATTTTCTTTGCCGTTGCCCATGATCCGACCCAGAAAGATCGGCAGGGACATGATCGCGGTCGCCAGTACCGCTCGGCCATTTTCTTTCACAACGAGGCCGAGCGGCAGTATCTGGCGAGCTATATCGAGCAGCTGAATCAGGCGGCGGTGTATGCCGCGCCGCTGGTGACCACGCTGGAGCCGCTGACAACGTTTTATCGCGCCGAGGAGTACCACCAGCAATATGCCGCGCGCAATCCTTGGCAGCCCTACATCCAAGGCGTGGCTGTGCCCAAGTTGGAAAAGCTGCGCGATTATTTTGCCGATCAGCTGAAAACGGATGAGGAGTAGACGATGGCAGTCATGCCCTTACCAGATGGCCCGGTACCGACCCGCTCGGCCAGCGGTTTTGCGCTGAGTCTGACTGAAACGGCACGGGCGCGTCTGGCGGCCGGCCTTGATGCTGAAGAGCGGCGAGTGCTGCTCGATCATGGCACCGAGCGGCCGTTCTGCGGCACGCTGCTCGACAACAAACAGCAGGGTAGCTATGTCTGCCGGCTGTGCGCGTTGCCGCTGTTCAGCTCGCAAGCCAAGTTTGATTCCGGCACCGGTTGGCCGAGTTTTTTTTCGCCGTTTGATCCGCACCATATCCGCTATCTGCGCGACAGCAGTCATGGCATGGTCCGGATCGAAATCCGTTGTCAGCGCTGCGACTGCCATCTCGGCCACGTCTTTCCGGATGGGCCGCAACCGACCGACAGGGATGTTGGAAGTGCCGACGGGCCTATGGAACGCCCGCGGCCGACCGGTTGGCGCTACTGCCTGAATTCGATTGCCATGCAATTTCGGCCTAGCGGCGACAACCTGCAGGATGCCGCTGACGTTCAGGCTTGATGCCGGTGTAACGCTTGCAACAGCAGCTCGGCGGCAGCGGCACTCGACGCCGGATTTTGACCGGTGATCAACCAATCATCGCGCAGTGCATGGGCAGTGAAATCCGGCGCTGCCACAAACAGCGCGCCGGCATTGCGCAGCGACGTTTCCAGCATGAACGGCATCGAGGTTGACAGGTTGACCGCGTCTTCTTCGGCGTTGCTGAACGCGGTCATTTTTTTGCCGTTGATCAGAGCCATGCCGCGCTCGTCACGGACATTCACCAAGGCAGCCGGGCCGTGACAAACGGCGGTGATGTACTTGTGTTGCTGATGAAACTCGCGCAGCAAGCGCGCCATGGCCGTGCTGCCGGCCAGATCAAACATGCAGCCGTGACCGCCGGGAATAAATAGCGCGTCAAACGGTTCGGCATGCACTTTGTTCAACGCTTCGGTGTGGGCCAGCGCAGCCAGGGCTGCCTGCCATTCCGGGTGCTGGATTGCCGCTTCGGCGCTGCGCGGGTCGAGCGGTGCTGTGCCACCGGCTGGGCTTGCCACCGTCACGCGCAGGCCGGCGCTGCGGCACTGCAAATACGGCACAGCAAATTCTTCCAGCCACAGGCCGGTGGTTTTGCCATTGGTCATCCGGCTGGCGCTGGTGACGACAAACAAGACATGAACAGGCTTCATCAGCAAACTCCTTTTGCAGACGCAAGCCGGGGCGCAGTCGGGAGCTGCGTGCCGGCAGAAAATCAAGGGCTCGGGTCGGCCCACTCCTTGGCGATGCGGACAAACTGCGCTTCTTCAGCAAGAAAGGCATCGACCACATCCGGATCAAAATGCTGACCACGGCCGGTCACAATAATCTCACGGGCCTTCTCGTGAGGAAACGCTGGCTTGTACACTCGCGCCGAGATCAGCGCATCATAGACATCGGCCAAGGCCATCAACCGTGCTGACAGCGGAATCGCGGTGCCGACCAAGCCATGAGGATAGCCGCTGCCATCCCATTTCTCCTGATGTGACAGCGCAATTTCTTTGGCGAAGCGCAGAAACTCGACGGTCATACCGAGTTGCTGTTCAGCCCGCTCGATTGCCTCGACCCCCAAAGTGGTATGAGTCTTCATGATGGCAAATTCTTCGTCGGTCAGCTTGCCGGGTTTCAGCAAAATCTGATCGGGAATGCCGACTTTGCCGATGTCATGCAGCGGTGCCGATTTGAACAGCAGTTCAATCACGACATCGGTGAGCGCTTCGGAAAATTTGCTGTGTTTACGCAGCCGTTCAGCCAGCACCCGGACATAGTGCTGGGTTCGACGGATGTGATAACCGGTTTCGTTGTCACGGGTTTCGGCCAGCGAGGCCATCGCCAAAATGGTGACATCCTGAATCGCCTGGACATCGCGGGTACGCCGCTCAACCTCGGCTTGCAGAAACTGATTCTTGTCGCGCAGAAAATCGGCCGCGGCTTTCAGCTGCAGATGCGTGTGCACGCGTGCCAGCACAATCGGCGGGCTGATCGGTTTGGTGATGTAATCGACAGCGCCGAGTTCGAGGCCGAAACGTTCGTCTTCGGTTTCTGATTTGGCGGTCAGAAAAATCACCGGAATGCCGGCATTGTTCGGATCGGCTTTCAGCTGACGCAACACTTCATAACCGTCCAGCTCCGGCATCATGACGTCGAGCAGGATCAGGTCCGGTGGCTGATCGCGAACCAGCTGCAAAGCTTTATTGCCATGGTTGGCAACCTTGACTCGGTAGCGGTCGCGCAGCAGGGCACTCATCAGCGTCAGATTGTCCGGGGTGTCGTCCACCACCAGAATGACCGGCTTGTTGCTGGCTTCCGATGTGAGTGGGGCAGACGAGGCGCTCATGGCCATTCCTTATCAAACTGGCGATATCAGATTCATCATATCGGGCAGGGAGTGTCAGTCCGGTTGCGACAGCGCTTGCTGCAGCCGGGCGGCGGCGGTATCGAAATCATAGTCGCGAATGGCGCGAACAAGCGGATGCCACTGCGATTCGCCCAGCCAGCGCTGCAGGGCGGTTTCAATCTGCTCAAGGGTATCGAGCGCGTCGCTGTCGCCGTCACGCAGCTGCTGCAGCAAATGTTCGACGCGCTGCCGCTGTTCGGCATCGAGTGTCGGCCGCATAGCGGCGCTGTCAGCAACCATCGCCGTTGGCTCGGCGGGCAGTACCGCCTGCAAGGCGTCCAGCAATTGCTGCAGTGCATCGCCGTAGTGTTGCAACGCTGGTTGCCAGATCGCGGCTGGCACCCGCTCCCTGAGCATTTGTTCCAGTTCTGCTGCAAGTGCCGCCAGTGTTTCGGCGCCGATATTGCCAGCCAACGCTTTATCGGTGTGCGCGAGTCGCTCGGCGGTGGCGTAGTCCTGCTGCTGTAGCGCCGCAGTCAGCTGCGCCACGCTGTGTTGCTGATGAACCATAAATTTGCCGAGCAGCTGGCGATACATTGCCGGTTTGTTCAGGCTGCGACGCAAACCTTGCTCGTAACGCAGGCCGGGAATCGGGGGCAATGCAAGTTCAGTCAGCAGCTCCAGCGGATGCGTTGGCACCGCACCGATACGATTCAAGTTCGCTGCGGACTGCGCTGGCGTTGCGATGTCGGCTGTTTTGGGCATCCAGCGCAGCAGCGCCGAGAACAGTGCATCGGGATCAATGGGTTTGCTGACATGGTCGTTCATGCCGGCGCCGAGGCAACGCTCACGATCACTGGCCAAGGCATTGGCGGTCATTGCGATGATCGGCAACTGAGCAAACTGCGGTTGCTCGCGCAGTTTCATCGTTGCTGTCAGGCCATCCATGACCGGCATCTGCATGTCCATCAACACCAGATCGTAGTTTTGTTGCTGCAAGCGCGTCAGCGCCTGGGCACCGTCATCGGCCACATCGACGATGATACCGACGTCAGCCAGCAAGCCGCAGGCGACATCCTGATTCAGTTCATTGTCTTCCACCAGCAACACCCGCAAACCATTTAGCGCGCTGATGTCGATTGGCTCCGGTGTCGCAGCGATCACGGCGGCAGCGCTACGTGGCTGCTGCCCCGGGGTCAGCACCCGAATCGCAGTATCAAACAGCAACGACGCATGCACCGGTTTGATCAGCACATCGGCAATGCCAGCCAGCTCGGCGTCGCGGTACACTTCTTCACGGCCATGTGCGGTAACCATGACAATTGCCGGCATCTGTTGCAAAGCCAGTTGCTGCAGACGGCGCGCAGTGCTGACGCCATCCATGCCCGGCATGCTCCAGTCCAGGAACACGATATCGAAACCGGAGCCGGAGGCATCGGCTGCTTGCACGCGCTGAATGGCGTCGGCGCCGCTGCCGACATCATCGACCCGGAAACTCATGCTGCGCAGCAATTCGCCGAGCACTTGCCGCGCGTGCGGATGATCATCAACTACGAGCACTCGACGGCCGCGCAAATCCGGTTGCGGCAAACGCCGTTGACCGTTCCTGCCTTTGCCGACCTTGGCCGTGAACCAGAATGTGCTGCCTTTGTTCGGCGTGCTGTCAACGCCGACTTCGCCGCCCATCAGCTCGGCCAGTTTGCGCGAAATTGCCAGACCCAAACCGGTGCCACCGTATTTTCGGGTGGTTGAGCTGTCGGCCTGCTGAAAGGACTGGAACAGTTTGGCCTGTTGCTCGGCGTTGATGCCGATGCCGGTATCGCGCACCGCGCAGTACAACAGCACACTGTCGGTGTTGTCCTGCCGGCTGCGAATGACAATGCTGATTTCACCGTGCTCGGTGAATTTGACCGCGTTGCTGGCATAGTTGATCAGGATCTGGCCGAGCCGTAACGGATCGCCAACCAGCGTATGCGGCAGCAGCGGGTCGACGTCGAAGATGAACTCCAAACCTTTCGCCATCGCTTTCTCGGCGACCAGATTGGCGACGGTATCGAGCACCCGCTCCAGCTCGAATTCAATGCTCTCGATATGGAAATGCCCAGATTCGATCTTGGAGAAATCCAGCACGTCGTTGATCACGCCGAGCAGATGCTGGCTGGAGTTCTGGATCTTCTCCAGGTATTCGCGTTGCCGCGGCTGCAGTTCGGTTTTCAACAGCAAATGCGACAGCCCGATAATCGCATTCATCGGCGTGCGGATTTCGTGGCTCATATTGGCCAGGAACATCGACTTGGCACTAGTCGCGCTTTCCGCCAGTTCCTTGGCATGCTGAAGCGCCTCGCCCTGCTCATGGGCCAGGGTTTCATCCATCCAGAAGCCGTTCCAGACCATGCTGCCGTCCGGATGGCGTCGACCGATCGAACGGTTGTAAATCCAGCGAATTTCACCGTTTCGTTCGACCCGCATATGCAGTTCGGTATCGCGGTCGCTGTCGATCGCTGCCTTGACCAGCGGCATCAAGTGCTCGCGATCTTCCGGGACGACATTGCGCCAACGGTTGCGCCAGTCGGCGCGAATCTCCTCGGCGCTGACGCCGAGCGTGTCGATGACGTTCTCGGCAACAAAAATGTAACCCCGTGGCTCGTTATTGGCTTTGCGATACTGGAACACGGTCAGCGGCAGCGCGTTGGCCATGTCAATTAATTGTTGGCGGGCGGCGCGGGCAGATTGCTCCGCGTGCTTCAAAGCCGATATGTCGACAATGACGCCAACCAAGCCGCCCGGCGCACCATCGGCCTTGCGAAAACCGCTGACCCAGTACAGCGTGTGATGCAGCTGGCCATCGGCAAA
This sequence comes from uncultured Kangiella sp., assembly GCA_946481205.1. The sequence continues at coordinate 31,915 of CAMLNB010000006.1, forward strand.
CGGGATTTGTTGTTCGCGGCTGATGGTCCGGGTTTGTTCGATCAGCATCTCGTCTTCAGCTTGAAATGCCTGTCTATCCGCCTCCGACAGGTAATCCAGATCGAGCACTCGCTTGCCAAGCAGATCGCGTCGGTCGCGGCCAAAGGCCTCTTCATAAGCACGGTTGAACAGCACGAAGCGGGTGTCGGCAGTTTTGACGAAAATCGGATTCGGAATGGTGTCGATCAGCGCTTGCTGGAATGCCAGCTGATCGGCCAGCTGTTGCTCCCGTTGACGTTCTTCGGTGATGTCGCGCCAGTAACCGTTCCAGCGTTGTTCGTTGCCATCACGATGGCTGTTGGCCAGCATGCGGATCCAGCGGATCGCGCCGGCCCGGTGCACGCGAAATTCACATTCGATGCTGGGCTGGTCGGTCTGCTCGAACACTTTTTCCAGCATCGGCACATCGTCGCCGTGCACCACCGACCAGATCGAGTCGGGTTCGACCAGCAGATCATGCATCGCCACGCCGAGCACCGCTTCTGCCTGCCGGCTGACAAAGCGGAATTGGTTGCCTTGCTCTCCGCTGACGAACTGGAACACCACGACCGGTAGTGCATCGGTCATGTCGAGCAGTCGGCGACGGCTGGCATCGGCTTCGTCGATGTAATGGCGCAGCTCGGCTTCCATGGCTTTACGGGCACTGACATCGTCGATCAGACCGAGGCATTGCACGCTGCTACCCAGATCGTCGCGCAAACTGGCCAGCGAACATTCGGCCCAGAACGATTGCCCGCTGGCCGTGCTGAGCTGCAGTTCGCCGCGCCAGCTGTCAATGTCGCTGCCGATTTGCTGCATCATCTTGGCCAGCGTTTGGCTGTGCAGCAGCGCTGACAGCGGCTGGCTCGGCATGGCGTCATCGGTAATGCCGCAGAGTTGGCGGAATTTCGAGTTCAGGTAGATCAAATGGCCGCTGTGATCGGCGACAAACATCGCCAGCGGACTTTGCTCGACCGCGTGCGACAGAATGCGCAGTCGCGCCTGATAGCGCTCGCGCACCGCCAGATGGCGCAGCCGGCTCAGCCACCAGGAGCCACCGAGCGCAACCAGCAAAAGAGGCAACACGCCGGCGAACAACCGATGGCTCAAACTCCAGCCAAAATTTTCCGGTGCCAGCAGCAGCAATTGCCAACTGCCTTGTTCGTCGCGCCAATCCAGTTTGGTGCGCAACAGTTGCAAGGTTTCATGCCCGGCGCGAATGCGCTGCTTGTTGATGCGATTGAGCAGCAGCGGCTGATGGCTCTGGTAATAATTACCGTAACGAAACTCGCTGACCGCGCGCGCGACGCTGGCGTCATCGCCAATCACCGCCAGCAGCCACTCGGCGCGATTGCTGGCAAAAATCACCTGCTCCGGCGACAGCACCGCCAGGCTGCGGCGGTCGCGTTGCAGTAGCGCATCAATGTCGGTGAAAGTCTGCTTGCTGACCAGGACGCCGACGATGACCTTGTCGCTGATGATCGGCGCCGCGATATACAGCCCGCGCTCACCGGTGTTGGTGCCAAGCGCCGGATACAGCGTGGTCTGGCCGCGCATGGCGGTTTGGAAGTACGGTCGCTGCGCAAGTTTGCGGCCGGTGCCGCTCTGACCGCTGTCGATGTAATAGGCAACGATGACGCCGTCGCGGTTCATCACGAAGGCATTCTGAGCGCGGGTTTGCCGCGCCAGATCATGCAGCGCATTCAGGGCATAAGGATCATCGGGCGCCAACTCGCCACGGGCGCTGGCGCGTATTGGCTCGCTGGTGCGCGCCAGCATTTCGACCGCGCCCATGGTGCGGCCGTCGGCGGTCATGGCGTCGATGCGCATGGCCAGCGCATCCAGCTGTTCTTGCTGGCTGTCGCTGCGCTGTCGGATGACCACAGTGCTGATCAGCACCGAGCTGATCACGCCGACCAGCAGCGCCAGCAGACTGATCAGCAGTTGCTGGCTACGGAAGTCGAGGCGGCGTTCGCTGCTCACCGACCCCTCCCGACGTGTGCAGAGGCTGTCTGCTCAGGCAGTCGGAGGTGCCGGCTGCCTACAATACATAGTCGAAACCGTCAGATAGTACCAGCGCACCGGTAGCCGGTTGGACCGGGGGTCAGGCAGCGGATTAAGGCCCGACCGCGGTCGGGCCCTTGGGTTCAGTAACCGCTGACGGTCAGCAGCAGCTGGCGTTCAACTTGGTCGCCGTGATCATGGTCCGGTTGGTCAGTGGCCGTGCTGTTTCCGAAGCGGCGCGGCTGTTGGCCGCGCTGGCGCTCGGACGCGATGCCAAGTAGCCATGCAGGGCGAGCTGACCCGCAGTGACACGGTGCAGTGCCTGCCAAAAACGGGCGGAAATCGATTTCATCGCAAACCTCCTTGCTGTCGAAACGGGGCCCCGGATGGCGTTTGCGGTCGCGGGTGCTGGCCGCTGCTTTGGGGACGGTGCTAGTCTGGACTTGAACTATTAAGAACATAATCCAGCTTTTTGTAATCTGACTGTTTCCAATCTGGTGCTGATTCGCGACGCGGACCGGCGTAAGCTGCCAGCCCATCGAGGTATCACACCGCACCTGCAGGGAGTCTTGCTGCCATGGCATTGACCGAACGTCTGGCCGATATGGCTGTTTTCGCCAAAGTCGTGGAGTCGTCAGGTTTTTCCACCGCTGCCCGCGATCTGGATCTGTCCAAGGCCGCGGTCTCCAAGGCGGTCGCCCGGCTGGAAAGCCACCTCGGCGTGCGGCTGTTGAACCGGACCACCCGCAAGCTGACGCCGACCGAGGCCGGTATTGCGTTCCATGCCTATTGCCGGCAGGTGGTGACCCAAGCCGAGGAGGCCGAGCAGCATCTCGGCCAGCTGCAATCGGCGCCACGCGGCACGCTACGACTCGGCGTGCCACTGTCGTTTGGTCTGGCCCAGGTCACCAAGGTCTTGCCAAGTTTTCAGCACCGCTACCCCGAGGTCGAGCTGGAGCTGGTGTTTATCGAAGGTCAGCTCGACATGGTCGCTGATGCCTTCGACCTGGCGATCGAGGTTGGCGAGCCTGCCGACTCGAGTTTGATTGCCCGCCGCTTGACGACCTCGCGTAATGTCATTGTCGCCAGCCCCGATTACATTGCGCGCAATGGCGCGCCGCAGTCGCCGGTGGATTTGCAGAAACATCCGTGCCTGTTGTCGTCCTGTGCCATCGGTGGTCGCTGGGATTTCGTCGGCCATGGCCGCGCCGAATCGGTGTATGTGTCGGGGCCGTTTCGCAGCAATTTTTTGATGGGCATGCGGGAAGCGGTATTGGCAGGCCAAGGCATCGCCCGGATGCCGAGTTTCTGTGTTGCCGATGATCTGGCTGCCGGCCGACTCAAGTGCCTGTTCAGCGACTGGACGCATCGGCCGGAAGGCATCTATGCGCTCTACCCGCATCGCAAACATCTGCCGGCAAAAGTGAAAGCAGCCATCGATTACTTCCTGGAAGTGTTCGGCGACAACCCGTACTGGGACGCGGTGCTGGATGAGTCGACCTGTCATCACTGAGTCTGATTCTTTCGGTTGGGCAATCTGAGTCGTTTTCGGTGCCGAATTTAACGACGCCGAGAATAGTACGGCCGGGATGATGAGTGCTGGCGCCGAGCCTTCACCACTGACAGCACGTTGGCATGACATGTTCAGTTTTCGGCGGCATCTGTTTGGCGCGCCAGCGACAATGGCGTCGGTCTTGGTTTTCACGCGATCACGCGCAGCGTGATCAGGCAGCAAGGAGTCATCATGAAACCGCGCGATATGCTGGAGCTGTTGCTACTGGCGGCTATCTGGGGTTCGTCGTTTCTGTTTATGCGTATCGCGGCGCCGGAATTCGGTCCGATCCCGCTGATTTTTATCCGTGTCGCGATTGCGATGGGGTTTCTGCTGATTGTGCTTGGCTGGCGCGGTGAGCTGGCCGGGCTCAAAGGCAACAACGGTCACTTCACCGTCGTCGGCATTTTGAATTCGGCGATTCCGTTCACGCTGTTTGCATTCGCGACCTTGTCGCTGACCGCCGGCTTCACCTCGGTGCTCAATGCCAGCGTGCCGCTGTTCGGTGCCTTGGTCGCCTACTTCTGGCTCGGCGACAAATTATCGGTTGCCCGCATCATCGGTCTCGTCGTGGGTTTTCTCGGCGTGACCGTGCTGGTCTGGGGCAAGATTTCGTTCAAGGACAATGGCAGTGGCTGGGCGATTGTTGCGGCGCTGGTGGCTTCGCTGTCGTACGGCATAGCAGCCAATTACACCAAGCGGCATCTGAGCGGCGTGCATCCGTTTGCCAATGCCACCGGCAGTCAAATCGCTGCGACTATTCTGTTATTGCCGCTGGCGCTTGCCTATTGGCCGGAGACCATGCCGTCGCTGAAAAGCTGGATCAGTGTGTTGGCGCTGGGCATTGCTTGTACCGGTATTGCCTACATCTTGTTCTTCCGGCTGATTGCCAATGTCGGCCCGGCAAAAGCGGTAGCGGTGACGTATCTGTTGCCAGTGTTCGGCATGATCTGGGGCTTGCTGTTCCTCGATGAAGCCATCACCAACAACATGGTCATGGGCTGTCTGGTGATTCTGCTGGGCACCGCGTTGGCCACCGGCATTCTGAAATGGCCAGTGCGCACGAAAGTGGTGGCGCAGGCCGCGCAAAGCTGACG
>CAMLNB010000007.1 GCA_946481205.1 uncultured Kangiella sp.
CGATGACTTCTTGCGCCAAATGGTTCGGCCGGGTGGTGTCGGTGTACATGCCCGGACGGCGTTTGACCGGGTCCAGACCGGAGAGCACTTCAATTGCATCGGCGTTGTACTGCTGAGTTGCCATGGGTGTTGAATCCTGCGTCGTCAGTTCTATGTGGTATGGCGAGCCAGCGTGTTGCTGGCAGCGACGGAGCGCGACCGGGCTGATGCCCGAACCGGCCCCGCAGGTGAATACATTTTGACCACCGCAAGGTGGTGCGCACTGGCCCGGTATGGTCGCCGCTCGGTTGCTCGGGTGCAAGCATTCCGGTGCAAGCGCTCGGTGCAGGGCGGCGTTACAAGGGCGTCGATGCATGGGCATTGCTGCAACGGAAGCGCCACAGCCGACCAGCGGCCATTGCGTTGTGGGGCATATGCCATACTTGCTCGACCTATCTGCCAGCGTTATGCAGTTGTCGGCATGCCCTCTCCTTCGAAGTGGACATCCTGGATCCCGGCGCCCCTTCAGCGCTTGTCCGGTGTGCGGGCCCGGATTTGGGCCGTTTTTCTGGCTGGCGCCGCGGTCACCTTGATCACGGCGGTCATTGCCATTGTCAGCTTCACCGCCGCCAACCATGCCGCCCGGCAGATTATTCAAGAAGACGTGCCGACCCTGCAGAGCGTGGCGCTGGCGCTTGAGCATGCCAATGCGCTGGCCTCGCTGGCGCCACAGCAGCTTGGCACCCACAGCGAGCAGGAGCTGAACCAGATCCAACCGCAGCAGGAGGACTACCTCAGCGCGCTGCGGCTGGCCGTGGCCGCGCTGCCCAACCCCGCCTATCAAGAGCAGCTGAACCGTTACGCCGAAGAGCTGAAGACCAACCTCGAAGCGATGAACCGGGTCACGCTGGCGCGGCTGCAACTTGGCCGCAAAATCGACCAGCACATTGTTGCCGCCAGCCGGCTAACCGACGCGCTGCGCTTGGCGCTGTCGCCGTTGGGGCCGGCGCTGGCTGAACGCAGTGATCGACAAGCCCAGCTGTTTGCACTGCAAGAGATCAAGGTCGAAGTGCATTTGATCTACGGGCTGATGACCCGGCTGGGCTACGAGCCGGACCGGGTCAAGGTCAAGGAATTGAGTGCCGCGGCCAGCGACGGTTTGCAGCGCATTGATCTGCGCGCCCAGCAGCTGCCTTCCGGTGGCGTGCGCGATGTGGTGCTGCGTGCCCGCAACGAAATGCACGGCATCTTGTTTGGCGAAAATTCGCTGCCGCTGCTGCAATCACAACGGCTGGAAGCACGTCAGGCCGCCGAAGAATTGCTGGAGAGCAACCGCGCGCTGCTGGCAGCGTTGCAGCGTCTGCAGCAGCGCATCCACAGCGACACCCAAGCCAGCATTGAACAAAGCGATGCCACTGTGCAGCGGGCGTTTGTGGGCGCCCGAACTGCGCTGGCCTTTCTGGCGGCGTTGTCCGTGCTCGGGGCCCTGATGTTGGCGTGGTTCTTTGCCGGGCCGTTGCTCGGCAACCGTTTGGTCGCGCTGGCACACAACGTGGAAGACATGACGGCCGGCAAACTCGATACCCGGATTCAGGACAACGGCAACGACGAGATCAGCCGTTTGGCCGGCGCGCTGCGCCAGTTCCAGGGCTTGGCGCGCGAGCGCGCCCGCATTGAAAACGAGTTGGCGAGGCTGGCCAACTTTGATGCCCTGACCAGCCTGCCGAACCGGCATTTGCTGCACCAACGCGCAGATGATCTGATCGACCATTGCGCGCGTGCCAGCTTGCGCTTTGCCGTGCTGTTTGTGGATCTCGACCGGTTCAAACCGGTCAACGACAGCCAAGGCCATGAAGTGGGCGATCTGGTGCTGCACGAAGCCGCCGGTCGCTTGCAGAACACGGTACGCCGCACCGACATGCTCGGCCGGTTGGGCGGCGATGAGTTTGTTCTTCTTATGGAAATCGGCCACAACATTGCCGATGCCGAACTGGTTGCCGGCAAGATTATCGAGGTGTTGCGCGAACCGTTCCGGGTCGGCGACAAGAGTTTCTTTATCGGCGCCAGCATCGGCATTTCCCGTTACCCTGACGACGGCCAGGATTTTGCCGAGCTGCTGCGCAAAGCCGACGCCGCGATGTACAACGCCAAAGCACTGGGTGGCAACAGCTCGGCGATTTACCGCGAAGAAATGAACGTGGCTGTCAGTCGCCGGCTGGAACTGGAATCGGCCCTGCGGCGCGCGCTGGATATCGGCGAGCTGGAAGTCTGGTACCAACCCAAACGGGATCTGCGCGACGGCCATATCTGCGGCGCAGAAGCGCTGCTGCGCTGGCGCCGCGATGGCAAACTGATTTCGCCGGCCGAGTTCATTCCTTTGGCGGAAGAAACCGGTTTGATTGTCCCGATTGGTGCCTGGGTGTTGCAGCAGGCCGCGCATGACGCCGTGAAATGGCGCCAGCTGGCCGGCGCGCATTTCAGCGTCGCGGTGAACCTGTCATCCCGGCAGCTGGAGCAACCGGAGCTGCTCATCAGTCATATCGAAGAAGCATTGCATCAGGCCACGTTGCCAGCGAGCGCACTGGAACTGGAAGTGACCGAAAGCCTGCTGATGCAAAACATGAGTCGCGCCAGCGAATTGCTGCAGGCGCTGCGCCAGCAAGGCCACCGCATTGCAGTCGATGATTTCGGCACCGGCTATGCGAGCTTGAGTTATGTCAAGAACCTGCCAATCGACATTCTGAAAATCGACCAAACCTTTGTTCGCAACCTGCCTGACGATCCGGGCGATGTTGCGGTGGCCAGTGCGCTGCTCGGGCTCGGCGCCGCGCTGCATTTCACCATGGTGGCGGAAGGTGTGGAAACCGAAGCACAGCGCGACTACCTGCGCGAGCGCGGCTGCCAGATCATGCAAGGTTATTTGCTGTCGCGGCCGCTGCCGGCAGCTGAGTTTGCCCGCTGGTTGCAGCAATTTCAGGCGGCGGCTTGAGTCGGTCCGGGTCGTGTTGCCGTCAGCCGAAGCTGGTGGCAAAGCGGGCAAAAATCTCTGCCCGCAGCGGCTCGCGCAGCGCTTCCTGCGACGACATTTCCGAACCTGCAATGGCAGTCTGCGACGGGAAGATGATCGAGTTCTGTTGCAGCTCGGCTGGCAGTAACGCAAGCACGCGTTGATCCACGGGCGAAACACCAAGCTCAATCACTTCCTGGGCGATGTGTTCGGGTTGCAGTAGCCATTGCAGCAAGGCTTCGGCCAGTTCCGGTTCGGCACTGCTCGAACCCAAAGCGTAAAAATCGCACCAGCTTTCGGATCCGGGCGGCAACACGTATTGCAGCTCGTCCCGTTCTTGGGTCAGCGCATAGCCACTGTCACTCCATGCCATTGCCAGCCAATCACCGCGTTGCACGGCAGCGTTGACGTCGGCAACCAGCGCGCGCAGATGTGGCCGGCTGCGTTGCAGCAGTTGCTCTGCCTGCAACAGCTGCGCCGGTACCGTGCTGTTGATCGAGTAATTGAAATTGCGCAACGCTGCGCCAATCAGGGTCTGCACATCTTCAATGACGGTGGCGCGGCGCGATGCTTTGCCGGCAACGGCCTGCCAAAATTCCGGCCAGGTTGACAACACCGGTAGCCGATCGCGCCGATAAATGAACCCGGTATTGCCCTGCGCTTTCGGCGCTGCCCACCATTGGTGATCCTGCTGACCAAAGCGCGCGAACTTCTCGAGCCAGTGCTGCGGTGCGAGTGTGGCCAAAGTGCGGGTTGGTAACGGCCGCAACAGGCCAAGCGCGCTGAAATGCGGCACCATGTAATGGCTGATGGTCAGCAGATCGAATTGTGCACCGCGCAAACAGGCGGCCAGCAATTCCTCGTTGGAGTCGTATGTTTCGACCCGCACCTTGACGCCGTGCTGCGCGGCAAACTGATCGAGTACAGCGGGCACCTGATAATCGGGAAAACTGGCCAGACGCAAGGTCCGGTCAGCCGCGCGCACGGCCGGCAGCTGTAACCAACCCAGACCGTAGAGTGAGGCTTTCAGTACGGTGCGGCGCAGCATGAAAAATCTGCCATTCCCCTGGACATGCTAAAGGTATAGCCGGATTTGCCGACTATGCTTGGCGAACGTCGTCAGGAAGTCGACACGCCAAGACCACAGCAGGGAGGCCGCTTTGCCATGCGCAACAATCAACCGGTGACGCAACGGGAAGTGCTGATGCGCGATCAGCAGGAACTGGTCAGCTCCACCGACACCCGCGGCATCATCCGCGCCGCCAACGACGCCTTTGTTGCGATCAGTGGCTACAGCCGGGAAGAACTGATCGGCGCACCGCACAATCTGGTTCGCCACCCCGACATGCCACCCGCTGCCTTCGAAGATCTGTGGCGCACCATCAAGGCCGGTCGCGCCTGGATGGGCATTGTCAAAAACCGCTGCAAGAACGGCGATCACTATTGGGTCGATGCGTTCGTTACGCCGGTGTTCGAGAAAGGCCAAGTGGTCGGTTACGAGTCGGTGCGACGCAAACCTTCGCGCGAGCATGTTGAGCGAGCTGAGCGGCTGTACCGCAACCTGCAAACTGGCCAAAGCACAGGGCAACGTCGGCCTGGTCTGCAGGTCAGTATTGGCCTGGCTGCCGCTGCTGCCCTGCTGATCAGCATGTTGTTGGCGCTGGCCATGGGCGCCGGCACGGCTGCGCTGGTTGGCACGGCAATTGGCTTTGTTGCTGTCGGCGCGCTGATGCCGCTGCTGCTGCGGCCACTGCGACAATTGCTGCAACGCGACCGGGGTTATCAACCGCCACCGCTGATGGTGCAGATTTACAGCGGCCGCAACGATGAAATCGGTCGGCTTGAAACCGAGTTGCATTGGCAAACGCTGCGCATGCAAACCGTGCTCGGTCGGGTCACTCATGAAAGCGATATGCTGCGAAACAGTGCCGTCGTGGCCAACGAGCGGGTCAATGAAACGCTGACGCAAGTGCAACGTCAGCAGCTGGAAACCGAACAAATTGCCACCGCCGTCACCGAGATGTCGACCGCGATTGCTGAAGTCGCACGCCACGCAGAAGATGCCGCCAGCTTCACCGGAGAGGCGATGAGCGTGGTCTCGCGCAACCGGCAGGTGATGCTGGAGGCCGCGGTGCAGATCCGTTCGCTCGCTGAGCAGATGGACAGTGCCACCAGCAGTGTCAGCGAATTGGATCAACACAGCGCAGCCATTGGCTCCGTGGTCTCGACCATCCGCGGCATTGCCGAGCAAACCAATCTGTTGGCACTGAATGCTGCGATTGAAGCGGCTCGCGCCGGTGACCAAGGCCGCGGCTTTGCCGTGGTCGCGGATGAAGTGCGCAATCTGGCCAGCAAAACGGCGCAATCCACTGCCGAGATCCAACGCACGATTGAGCAGTTGCAAGTGGGCGCCAAACGCGCGGTCGAACTGATGCGCTCCAGCATGGAAAAAGCCGATTTGACCGCGGAGCAAACCGGCGCGCTGGAACAGTCGCTGGCAGAAATTTCACAGGCAGTCAGCCAGATCAATGATCGCTCGAACAGCATTGCGGCTGCGGCCGAAGAGCAGCGCACCGTCACCGAAGACATCAATCAGCGGGTGGTGCGCATCGCTGATCTTTCACACTCGACCACCGATACCACCAACCAACTGGCGACCGAAACTCACGACGTTCAGCATATGGCTGATGAAATGAGCGGACTGGTGCGGCGCTTCCAAGTTCAGTGAGCGCTGCCAGCATCAGTCGTATTGCGCCAGTGCTGCCTGCAACTGCGCACGCACACTGGCGCGCAGCGCCGCTGGCGCCAACACTTCCACCTGATCGCCCCAGGCCAAAATCTCGCGCAGCAATTCGGTGGGGTTGGCGTACGGCACCTGGAGCAGCAAGGCACCATCGTCGGTGAAGCGTTGCACTTGATCCGGATGCCAGTGCTCGGCGCTGACCCAACGCGCGGCTGCCGGGCTGAAACGCAGTTCTGCCAGCGCAGCCGGCACACCGGAGAAGATTCCGAACGAACGGCTGAAATGCTGATCGAGTTCGGCATCTGGCAGATCGATAGCGGCCTCACTCAACAACCGGCATTCGCGCACCGCATCGAGCGCGAAGGTGCGCAGCGCCTGCCGACTGTGACACCAGGCATCGAGATACCAGTTGTCGCGGTACAGCACCAAACGCTGCGGCGACACCGTGCGCTGTTCGGCACTGTCGCGCGAGCGACTGTAATAGTCGAACTGCAGTTGCGTGCGCCGCTGCAATGCCGCCACCACATCGGAAAAGAACGGCAAGGGCGCCAGCCGTTGCCGACTGCTGACCACGCGCAAGCGTTTGACGAAATCACCGCCATCAATGGCATCGGTTTTCAGCAGCTGCTGCACTTTCTTGCGCAGTGCTTTGAATTCGCGCTCCATGACCCGACTGCCGAGCGTAGCCAGCGCGTGGTCGAGCACCATCAGCGCCAGCAATTCCGGTTGCCCGAGCCAGGTGCCCGGCAATTCAAAGCGCTGATCCGGTCGCGGCCGCCAGGCGTAGCCGGCGCGTGACGACGCGATTGGCGCGTCATACTTGGCGCGAAACTCCGCCACCAGTCGCTTGACCGTGGCCGGGTCGCATTCCAGCCGTTCGGCCAGCGATTTCAGTGGCATCGGCTGTCGATGCGCTTCCAGCAACTTTTGCAGGCTGCGAAAGCGTTCCCACTTGTCCATGCTCAATCCTCAGCAGACGTTCGGCACCGGTGAACCCGGCGCCGGCAAGATGCGTAGAATAACGGCAGATAAGGGTACTGTGGCTGCTGCGGTCGGGTATCGCGGCGCGATAAGCTGCCACCGCTGACAACGGTACGGCCACAGCGAATTGCCGGCTTCATCGCCGGCCTTGGTGGTGACAGGAGCACAGACTATGAATACCTGCTTGAAATCCCTGCTGGTGCTGGCTGCCAGCGCTCTGCTGGCGCTGGCGCAGGCCAGCAGTTTTGAAGGTGTCGCCGCGCCGGCGTTTTCGCTGCCGGATCAGGACGGCAAGATCCGCACGCTGGACAGCTTTGCCGGTCGCTGGCTGGTGCTGTATTTCTACCCGAAAGACAATACCCCGGGCTGCACCACCGAAGCGAAAAACTTTGCCCGCGATTACAGCCAGTTCACCGCCATCAACACCGAAATTGTTGGGGTCAGCCTCGACGATGTCGCCTCGCACAAGGATTTTGCCGACACCGTCGGCGCCAAGTTCCCGCTGCTGGCAGATACCGAGAAGCAAGCCGCCAAAGCCTACAAAGTGCTGACCTCGTTCGGCCCGATGGATTTCACCAAACGGCAGACCTTTGTGATCAATCCGCAAGGTATGGTGGTGAAGCATTACACCGAGGTGAGAGCGGACGAGCATTCGGCGCAGTTGCTGGCGGATCTCGCTGGCTTACAAAAATAGATCGCAGCGCGTTCGAAAAAGAAACCGGCGATGCCGGTTTCTTTATTGCCCCGTGGCCGAAACTGCCCCCGTGGCCTGCTCCGGTGCTGTCGTGGCTGCCGGCGATGAAACTTGCTCTTTCTTGGGATAGCGTACCGACAGCACCTGCTGTACCGGTACGGCCACCACTTCATTGTTTTCATTCTGCAAGAACAAGTACAGGCTGTTGCCGGAAATGACCCGCCAGTTCAGGACCTTGTCCGGAGCGTTGGCCAGAATCACCTCGGGCCGCACCTTGTCTCGATTGATGCTGTTGATATAGCGCATCTCAGCCGTAAACCAGATCACGGCAACATAAATCACGAGAAAATTGAGCAACAGCGTATCGCGCGCTGGCCGCTTGCTGAAGGCAATGCCGACCGGAATGGCGAGAATCGGCACCGCCAATGCAATCAAATAGAGCCGCAGCAGCCGCTGAACTTCCGGCTCGGAAAAAAGATACGGAATCAGCGGAAATATCAAGAAGAAAGCAAGGCTGCTGAAAATCAGATTGCGCCAGCCACTGCCGAGCTGATTCTGCAAGACTTGCAGGCGGATCCGATTGCGCATCAGCCATTGTGTGGCGAACGTGAACAGCACCGCCACGACCGCAGGAACCAAGCCCTCGATGCTGGCGGCGAGATAATCACTGAGACCAAAGTAACGGCCAACCGGCAGGTGATAATTGCTGAAGAAAATCGTGTTAAACAGCCAGCCGCTGAAAAGGAACAGCACCGACATCAATGGCAGCGCCAATGGGGCGTTCAGCCACGTACTGAAGGCATTTTCAAGATTGCTGGTGTGCATGCGATCATGCAGCACTTTGAGCTGCTTGCGCTCAATTGGCGCGACTCGCAGGCCACTGGCCACGGTATCGCCGTTCAGCTGCAAGCGAATCGTCCGAAGTGCGCCAGCAGCTTGCTGAACGGCCTGATCGCTTTCAGCCCGCGTCCAAAGCTCTTTTGCTGCGGGATCAGCGGCAAAGTCGTCGCGACCACTTTCGATGGCACGCACTACGCGCACCAACAAGCGTAGTGGCGTCGAATCGTCGGCACTACGCTCTGCCTCGGTCAAATAAGGCCACAACAACAGCGCCAACTGTTCACGCTGACGCAAAGACGCCGATTTCAGTCGCCAAAAAGAGGGGGTCAACCAACGCAGCATAATGCTTCCCTTGCTCCATCTTTACTGCTCGTTGGCAGCATAAAGTGAATCACAACAGGCGTCATCTATTGCCCGCCATCATCGCGACGGCTCACACCTTGTTGCTTCAACCAACCATCGGCCCAAGTCAGTATGCATTGCCGATTCCACAGCTGCCAACGCGCATACTCAGCAGGCGCAGTCGCCAACACATCCTGAAAATGGAAGAACGCCCGCTGCCGGACCAAGGCTTGCTCCAGTGCATGGCGCACGGCGACGTCACTCACACTAATGACAAAGTCACGCATGGCAGCAAAACCAACCGCTGCCGGTAGCACCGGCAAGCGCAGGAAGCGCTCCGGCGTTTGCTGCATGGCATCAGCGAAGCGCGGATCCTCTTCAACTTCGTCATCACCGAACAGCGCGCTGACTTGGTAGATGTCACCGGTTTCGCGGTCGAGCCAGCTTTCCACCTGCGGATTGCGTTCGCGAAGTGCTGTTAGTAGATCCTCGGTGTTGATCGGCAGGGTATGCATGTCAATGCAGGTTAGGGCGTCGCACACAACTCGGGCATGGTTTCTCGGAAATAACGCAGCTCACACCATTTGGCATCGCGCTGCTCCGCCTGCTCATAATCGTGCCCATTCCAGCGATAGCGAAACACCCAGACCTCGGCACCGCCACTGCCCCATGCCGGCACATAAGTCTCGAACTCGTGCCAGCCATCACGCTGCGCAGGCAATACTTGCAGGGGATGATGCGCCAAATCGATGCGCTGTTCGCTCGCCTGCCAATGCCCGTTATGTTTGTGAAACAGCAGGTATTCGCCGCCACGCGCGTAACCGCCGATGGCAAGCAAGCGCTGCTCGCTGTGATCGTCTCGCAGACGCAGCTGATGCTCCTGCTCACCCCAGGGCCATTTGTTAGCCCATGCCTGATGCCACGCGCGAACCTGTTCGAGCTGATAAGGCTGTTGCAAGAGAAACGGTTCGTCAGGCAGCAACGCCGTTTGCTCCGTCGCCATGACGGCTGTACAGGCGAGCCAGCCAAGCACCGATGCGGCAACACAACGCATACGCCACTCCTTGTCATTTTCAACGGCGTGCCAGCAACGATACCGTTTGAGCAGCGAATAAAAAAGGGGAGCTTGCGCTCCCCTTTTTACTACGGCTTCGTACAGCGGTGGACTGCGGCTTAGCCGTTGTTGCCTTCCAGCAGCGCTTTCATCGACAGACGGATTTTGCCGTCTTTGCCGACTTCCAGCACTTTGACTTTGACGACCTGACCTTCTTTCAGATGGTCACGGACGTTCTCAACGCGCTGGCTGGTGATCTGGCTGATGTGAACCAGACCGTCCTTGCCCGGGGCGATGTTGACGAACGCGCCGAAGTCAGCGATGCGAACCACCGGACCTTCGAAGATTTGACCTTCTTCGACTTCAGCGGTGATCGCCTTGATGCGATCAATCGCATCCTTGGCTTGCTCGCCGCTGACCGCAGCGATGCGGATGGTGCCGTCATCAGCGATTTCGATGCTGGTGCCGGTCTGCTCGGTGATACCGCGAATGACGGTACCGCCCTTGCCGATGACTTCGCGGATTTTTTCCGGGTCGATCTTGATGGTGGTGATGCGCGGAGCGAACTGGGAAATGTCGGCACGCGATTCGCTGATCGCCTGGTTCATCACGCTCAGAATATGCAGACGGCCGCCTTGGGCTTGGTGCAGCGCGGTCTCCATGATTTCTTTGGTGATACCGTCGATCTTGATGTCCATCTGCAGCGCGGTGATACCGTTGGCGCTACCGGCGACTTTGAAGTCCATATCGCCGAGGTGATCTTCGTCACCGAGAATGTCGGACAGGACGACGAAGCGATCGCCTTCCTTGACCAGACCCATCGCGATACCGGCAACCGGTGCTTTCAACGGCACACCAGCGTCCATCAGCGCGAGGCTCGAACCGCAGACTGAGGCCATCGACGAGGAACCGTTCGACTCGGTGATTTCCGAAACCACGCGCACCGAGTACGGGAATTTTTCGAATGCCGGCATCATCGCCGCAACACCGCGCTTGGCCAGACGGCCGTGGCCGATTTCGCGGCGCTTCGGACCGGTCATCATGCCGGTTTCACCGACCGAGAACGGCGGGAAGTTGTAGTTGAACATGAACAGATCTTTCGACTCGCCGGTCGGGCTGTCGATGATCTGGGCATCTTTTTCGGTGCCGAGCGTAACGGCAACAATCGCTTGGGTTTCGCCGCGGGTGAACAGCGCCGAACCGTGCGCGCGCGGCAGCACGCCGCCAGCGCTGACCGAGATCGCGCGGATCATGTCGTGGTCGCGGCCGTCGATGCGCGGAGCGCCCGACAGGATGCGATCACGGACGGTGCGGTATTCGACATCACCGAAAATTTTCTTGACCGCATCGGCGCTCGGCGCGCCCTCTTCGCCGGTGGCGAGCTTGGCAACCACGGCATCGCGCAGCGCGCCAACGGCAGCATAACGCTGCTGCTTGTCAGCGATTTGGTAAGCGGCTGTCAGGCCGGTTTGCGCTTCGGCCTTGATGGCGTTGATCAGCGCGGTGTTCGGCTCCGGCGCTTTCCAATCCCACTTCGGCTTGCCGGCTTCGGCAGCAAATTCCTTGATGGCGCGGATCACGACTTGCTGGGCCTGGTGACCGAACATCACGGCGCCGAGCATCACGGCTTCGGATAGCTCATCGGCTTCCGATTCGACCATCAGCACGGCGGTTTCGGTACCGGCGACGACCAGATCCAGTTTCGATTCTTTCAGGGCTTTGTTGCTCGGGTTGAGCAGGTACTGACCATCTTTGTAACCGACGCGGGCTGCTCCGATCGGGCCCATGAACGGCACACCAGACAGTGCCAGCGCGGCCGACGCACCGATCATCGCCGGAATGTCCGGGGTCACGTCCGGGTTGATCGACATGACGGTCGCGATGATTTGGATTTCGTTCAAAAACGCTTCCGGGAACAGCGGACGAATCGGCCGGTCGATCAAACGCGAAACCAGCGTTTCGTTTTCGGTGGCGCGGCCTTCACGCTTCTGGAAACCACCGGGAATGCGACCACCGGCGTAGAATTTTTCTTGGTAATGAACGGTCAGCGGGAAGAAATCTTTCTTCGGGTCGGCTTCGGTCTTGGCGACGGCGGTGACCAGAACAACGGTGTCGTTGACGTTGACGATGACGGCACCAGTGGCTTGACGGGCGATCGCGCCGGTCTCGAGCGTGACGCGATGGTCACCGTATTGGAAACTCTTGCTAATCGGATTCACTTATCTTTTCCTCTCTTTCCTGTCTTTACACATATCAATCAGTGATTTGCGCGCGCGATCCTACGCTTGGAGGCGGCGAATTGCACGCGGAAAAACGGCAGCGGTCAGTACGCTTGGCGGGGGTTCAAAGGCTGCTGGATGGCCATATCGGCTGTCCCTGCTCAACGCTTTGCTGAAATGCCGGAAAAACAAAGCCCCGACGATGCGGGGCTTTGTTGGCAATTCGCGATTAGCGACGCAGGTTCAGACGCTCGATCAGCGCGCTGTAACGCTCCGGGCTCTTGCCCTTCAGGTAGTCCAGCAGGGTACGACGCTGGCTGACCAGACGCAGCAGGCCACGACGGCTGTGGTGGTCTTTGCTGTGGGCCTGGAAGTGACCTTGCAGATCATTGATGCGGAAGGTCAGCAGGGCAACCTGGACTTCCGGCGAGCCGGTGTCGTTCTTGCCGCGGCCGAAATCAGCGATGATCTTGGCGGTTTGCTCATTGGTTAGTGACATAACGGTACTCCAAAACATGAGGTGGATACGGCTTCTCCGGTCCGCTCACTAATGCAGACGCCGGGAAGGCGCGCGATCTTACCGATCTCGCCCGGTAAAGCCAAGGCAAATCCTCGACCGGCCCCGGATTGGCGCGGCGCTGGCAGCAGGCCGGCCAGCCTGCTACAAAGGCGACCTGCCCCATCAGGCCGATTGCAATGGACGATAGCGAACAACTGACACTGCTACGCCAGCAGGACAAGCAGGCTTTCGCTGCCTTGGTTCGCGAGTACCACGGCAAACTGAAGGCCGTCGCCCGGGCCATGGTCGGCAGCGCCGAGGCCGAAGAGGTGGTGCAGGAGGCCTGGCTCAGCGCCTGGCGGGCCTTGCCCAACTTCGAGGGCCGCTCCAGCCTGAAAACCTGGCTGACCCGCATCGTGCTCAATGCCGGCCACAACCGGCTGCGCAAACGTAATGACACGCTGTCACTGGATCAGATTGCCGGCGAGCACCCGAGCTTCTGGGACCGCTTCGACCCGGACGACGGTCACTGGCAGCAAGCGCCGCTGAGCTGGCGCTCGGACCGGCCCGATGGCTTGCTGCAGCAAAGCGAGCTTGGCGACTGCCTGCAGAAAAACCTCGACCGGCTACCGGCCCTGCAACGCGCCGTGTTCACGCTGCGCCACGTCGACGACATGGAGCCGGAGCAGATCTGTAACGTCCTCGACATCAGCGCCTCCAATGTCCGGGTGCTGCTGCACCGGGCCCGGCTGAAACTGTTTCAGGTGGTCGAGCATTATCAGGAGACCGGCGAATGCTGAGCTGCAAAGAAGTCACCGAACGCGCCGGTGACTGGACCGATGGCCAACTGTCCTGGCGTGAACGTCTGGCGATGCGCCTGCATTTGCTGCTGTGCGCCTTTTGCCGACGGTTTCTGAAGCAGTATCGGCTGGCGGCGGCAACCGCCGCACAGCAGGCGTGTCAGCATCATCCGGAGGAGATTCAGGCAGTGCTGGCAAAAATCGACGCGGCGCCGCGCGATCAACAACCGCGTTAATCGGCGCAGGCCTGATGGCCGGGCTTACTCGTTGCGCAACAATCGCTTCGGCGCAACATAGCCATCGGCATTGATCTCACCGACACCGAGGAAACGCTGCTGCTCGTCATACAGCGCCAGCTGGCCGTCACGCGGTGCGCTTTTCAGCAACACGGCCTGACCATGATTGATGAAATGCGCCAGCGCCATCGGCATTACCAGCTTCGGTAACGACTGCACCAGACAATCAACCGGCAACAACAGGGCATCGATGGCATCGAGCCCCTGCGCGTCTTTCAGTTCAGCGGTTGCATCCGAATTCAGCATTTGTTCGGCCCGGAACGGACCGGCGGCGGTACGGCGCAGCACCGTGACATGGGCATAACAACCGAGCGCCGCACCGATATCGTCGACCAGCGTACGGATGTAGGTGCCCTTGCTGCAGTGCACGTCGAGACTGAACTGCTGGCCATCGAAACCAAGCAGCTGGCAGCTGAAAATCTCGATCTCGCGCCACTCGCGTTCGACTTCGATGCCCTGACGCGCCAGCTCATACAGCGGCTTGCCATCTTTCTTCAGTGCCGAGTACATCGGTGGCAATTGCTGCTGCTTGCCAAGAAAATTTTTCACAACCTCACGCAGCTGCGTTTCACTGACGTCGACCGCCGCGCTGGCAATCACCTTGCCTTCGGCATCAAAGGTGTCGGTGCGCTCACCCAGTTTGCCAGTGACGGTGTAGCGCTTGTCGGCATCGAGCAGAAACTGCGAGAACTTGGTCGCTTCACCAAGGCAGATCGGCAGCAGGCCGGACGCGAGTGGATCCAGACTGCCGGTATGGCCGGCCTTGTCGGCCTGATAAATCCGCTTGATCCGCTGCAAAGCCGCGTTCGAACTGACGCCGGTGATTTTATCGAGCAGGAACACGCCGCTGACATGGCGTTTCGGCAAGCGCTGTTGCTGTTGCATAACTGAAATCCAAACGGGAGATTGATTTCACGTAGCCTGGATTAGGCGCGCAGCGCCGTAATCCGGGTTTGCGCTTGCGTTGGCGCCGGTCGACTTACTCTTCTTCATCCGAACGCGGCATATCCTCGTGCTGCGCACGCGCCTGATCGCTGGCAATCGCTGCGTCGATCAGGCTGGACAAATGCCGGCCACGCGACAGGCTGTCATCGTAGTGGAACATCAGCCGCGGCAGCTGGCGCATGCGCACGCGCTGCGCGAGCATGCTACGCAGGAAGCCGCTCATATGATTGAGCACCTTGACGGCGTCGCTGATCTGGTCCGGATTGTCGCGGCCCAGAAACGTCACATAGATATTGGCGTTCAACAAATCCCGCGAGACCTTGACGCCGGAAACGGTGGTCATTGGCACGCGTGGATCTTTGACTTCGCGCTGCAGCAGCAGAGCGAGTTCGCGCTGGATTTCGTCACCGACGCGGTCGGTACGCTTGAATTCTCTGGCCATAAGACGGGCCCCTCAACTGAACCCGGAGACAGCAGCGGACCCGAAGGTCCGCTGCTGCGCAGGACGGTAATGCATTAGCTTAGATGGTGCGGGCGACTTCAACGATTTCGAAGACTTCGATCTGGTCACCGGCACGAACGTCGTTGTAATTCTTGACGCCCATACCGCATTCCATACCGGCACGCACTTCTTGCACGTCATCCTTGAAGCGACGCAGCGAATCCAACTCGCCTTCGAAGATCACGACGTTGTCACGCAGCACGCGAATCGGGTTCGAGCGCTTGACGATGCCTTCGGTGACCATACAGCCGGCAATGCTGCCGAACTTCGGATGCTTGAAGACTTCGCGCACTTGCGCCAGACCGATGATGTTCTGCTTCTTCTCCGGCGACAGCATGCCGGACATCGCCGCTTTCACCTCGTCGATGACGTCGTAAATGATGCTGTGGTAGCGAACATCGACGCCGTTGGCTTCCAGCACTTTCTTGGCCGACGCATCAGGACGGACGTTGAAGCCGAACACGATTGCGTTGGACGCGGCCGCCAAGTTGGCATCCGACTCGGTGATACCGCCAACGCCTTGGGCAATGACTTTGACCTGCACTTCGTTGGTCGACAACTTGGCCAGCGATTCGCTGAGCGCTTCGACCGAGCCGTTGACGTCGGCTTTGACGATAACGTTGAGGACGTTGCTGGCGCCTTCCTGCAGGTTGGCGAACAAGTCTTCCAGTTTCGTTTTCTGCTTCGACAGTTTGACGTCGCGGATCTTGCCCTGACGGAACAGCGCCACTTCCCGCGCTTTGCGCTCGTCAGCCACAACAGTCGCTTCATCACCGGCCATCGGCACGCCATCCAGACCGAGCACTTCGACCGGAATCGACGGGCCCGCTTCGTTAACCGGACGGCCGGCTTCGTCATTCAACTGACGAACGCGACCGAACTGGGTACCCGCGAGCAGAATGTCGCCTTTGCGCAGCGTACCGCCCTGCACCAGAACGGTAGCAACGGTACCGCGGCCCTTGTCGAGACGCGCTTCGATGACGACACCGTAAGCCGGGCCTTCGATCGGCGCTTTCAGTTCCAGCACTTCAGCTTGCAGCAGAATCTTTTCCAGCAGCGTGTCGACGCCTTCGCCCGATTTGGCCGAGACGTAGGCGAACTGGACATCACCGCCCCAATCTTCCGACAGCACGTTGTGCTGCGACAGATCGCTGCGCACTTTCTCGCGGTCCGCCGTCGGCTTGTCGATCTTGGTCACGGCAACGACGATTGGCACGTTCGCGGCGCGAGCGTGTTGAATCGCTTCAATGGTTTGCGGCATCACGCTGTCGTCGGCTGCGACAACCAGCACAACAATGTCAGTCGCTTTGGCACCACGGGCACGCATCGCGGTAAACGCGGCGTGGCCAGGGGTATCGAGGAACGTCACGACACCGCGCGGCGTTTCAACATGGTAGGCGCCGATGTGCTGGGTAATGCCACCGGCTTCACCCGCTGCAACTTTGGTGCGGCGAATGTAGTCGAGCAGCGAGGTTTTACCGTGGTCAACGTGACCCATGATGGTCACGACCGGGGCCCGGCTGGTTTGTTCCAGCTCGCCGCCTTTGCTCTGCTTCAGCAACTCGGCTTCGAGCGCGTTCTCGCTCATCGGCTTCGGTGTGTGGCCCAACTCTTCGACCACCAACACCGCGGTCTCTTGATCGAGCACCTGGTTGATCGTGGCCATCATGCCCATCTTCATCAAAGACTTGATGAGGTCGGCGACTTTCACTGCCATTTTCTGGGCGAGTTCGCCCACGGTAATGGTTTCCGGAATGGCAATTTCACGCACGACAGGGGCCGTTGGTTTGGAGAAGTTTTGTTGCAGCGATTGCGGCACGCGCTTGCCTTTGCGACGGCCACCGCCGCCACGACCACCGGCAAATTCATCGCCAGCTTCGCCAATCAAGTCCTGCACGCGGCTGCGCTTGAGCACATGCTCGTTAACCACTGCCGTATCCGTGCGCTTCTTCACACCATCTTTATGGGTGTGGCCCGCGGATTTGTGACCGCGCTTGTCATCATCATCGCGCTTGGCAACCGCTGGCTTGGCCGATACGCCCGGCTTCGCCGCCGGTTTGGCCGATGACGGCGCAGCACGATTGCCTTCCGGCGGACGCTTGGCATCCGCTTCGGCAGCGCGGCGTTTCAGATCTTCTTCCGCACGACGCGCCGCTTCTTCTTCGGCGCGCTTGCGAGCTTCGAGCTCAGCCTGGCGACGCGATTCTTCTTCGTGACGACGACGCTCTTCCAGATCGACCGGACGCGGCTCTTCGACCACTTCCGCCGGTTTGGCTGCTGCGGTGGTCGGCGAGCTCGTCGCTGTTGCCGCCGCTTCCATCGCTGCCAATTCTTCTGGCGTGCGTTTGACGAAAGTGCGCTTCTTGCGCACTTCAACTTGCACCTGCTTGGTGGTGCCGCTGGTCGTGGTGGTTTTCAGCGTCGACAGCGATTTGCGCTGCAACGTAATGCGCTGCGGGCCGGCGGTGTCTTCACCGTGGCTCTTGCGCAGATACGCCAGCAGATCTTGTCGCTGCTGTTCAGTAATTTCGCTGCTCGCGCCTTTGACGGCGATGCCGGCGTCTTTCAGCTGCTCAAGCAGCTTTTCCACCGGCGTGCCGACGGTTTCAGCGAGTTTGGCGACAGTCAGTTCAGCCATGTCTGGTTCTCCGGTTGCGGTCGTTGTTGTTGGTTGTACTCAAGCGACGCGCAACTTACTGTTCACTAGCAAACCATGGCGCCCGCGCGGTCATGATCAGCTTGGCGGCACGCTCTTCCGTCATGCCGTCGATTTCAACCAGATCATCGACCGATTGCTCGGCGAGATCGTCCATGGTGCAGATGCCTTTCGCGGCCAGGACAAACGCCAGATGTTTGTCCATGCCGTCCATGCCGAGCAGGTCTTCGGCCGGTTCGTTCTTGCTGAGTTTTTCTTCGTTGGCAATGGCGCGGGTCAGCAGCGCGTCTTTGGCGCGCTTGCGCAGCTCATTGACCAGATCTTCATCGAAGCCTTCGATCTGCAGCATTTCGGCCAGCGGCACATAAGCCACTTCTTCCAGACTCGAGAACCCTTCGTTGATCAACAACTGAGCCAGATCTTCATCGACACCCAGTTCGTTGACGAACACGTCCTGCACGGAATCGGTTTCGGCAGCGTGCTTGGCTTCGGCTTCGGCAGCAGTCATGACATTCAGCGTCCAGCCGGTCAGCTGCGAGGCCAAACGCACGTTCTGACCGCGAGCACCGATCGCCATCGCCAGCTTGTCGTCCGCCACAGCCAAATCCATGCTGTGCGAATCTTCATCAACGACGATCGAGCCGATATCAGCCGGTTGCATGGCGTTGATCACGTACTGGGCAACGTTGTCATCGAACAGCACGATGTCGATCTTCTCGCCACCGAGTTCGTTCGACACGGCTTGCACGCGCGAACCGCGCATACCGATACAGGCACCCTGGGCGTCGATGCGCTTGTCCTTGGTGCGAACGGCGATCTTGGCGCGCGAACCCGGGTCACGAGCGGCGCCCTTGATTTCGATCACGCCTTCGGCAATTTCCGGCACTTCAATCCGGAACAGTTCAATCAGCATTTCCGGCTTGGTCCGGCTCATGAACAGCTGCGGACCGCGGGCATCCGGCTTGGCGGCGTACAGGTAAGCGCGGACGCGATCGCCCGGGCGGAAGCTTTCGCGCGCCATCATGTCTTCGCGCAGAATAATGGCTTCGGCGTTATTGCCGAGATCGAGAATGGTGCCGTCACGGGTCGACTTTTTGACCACACCGGTGATCAGCTCGCCTACGCGGTGATAGAA
Organism: uncultured Kangiella sp.; assembly: GCA_946481205.1. Next base: position 18,693 of record CAMLNB010000007.1, read on the forward strand.
CGCAGCCAGCACTTTTGCCCGCTCGGCTTCGCGCACTTTCTGCACGATAACCTGCTTGGCGGTTTGCGCCGCGATGCGGCCGAACTCGATCGAATCGACTTGCTCTTCAATGAAGCCACCGATGCCGATACCCGGCTCCATTTCGGCCGCGGCCGACAGCGTGATTTGGCGCAGCGGAAACTCCATCGGCGCGTCGTCAGCGACCACTTCCCAACGCCGGAAAGTTTCGTAATCACCGCTCTTGCGATCAATCTTGACCCGGACATCGATGTCCAGATGGTTCTTTTTCTTGGTCGCGGTTGCAATAGCAGCTTCCAGCGCTTCGAAAATGGTTTCCGGGTTGACGTCCTTTTCGTTCGAAACGGTCTCAACCACCATGAGAATTTCTTTATTCATGGCACACCTCGTTCTCAAATCTCTTGATTGGAATCAGTTTTGGCTTCGTTCTTGGCTTTCTGCAATTCGGCTTCGACATCCGGCACCACGTGGGCCTTGTCGATCTGCTCGACCAGGATGCGGACGGTTTTTTCCGGCTCCAGCTGCAGCGTGATCTGTTCGCTGTCAGCCGCAATCATCTGGCCGGTGAAGTTGCGGCGGCCGGCAACCGGCAGCACCGTTTTCACTTTCACGCTCTGGCCGACGAACTGAATAAAATGCGCGGCGGTGAACAAAGGCCGGTCCCAACCGGGTGACGACACTTCCAACCGGTAATCGCTGCTGATCGGATCGGCAACGTCGAGCACACCGGACACTTGATGACTGACCAAGGCGCAATCGTCGACGGTCACGCCGTTCGGGCTATCAATATAAATCCGCAGCAAGGCGCGCCGGTTGAGCACCTGGTATTCCAGGCCCCACAGCTGCATGCCGGCGGCTTCCACCGCCGGCTTTATCAAGGCTTCCAATGTGGCTTTGTCGGCCATTCGTCACTCCACCACTCGATGATCAATCCGGCGCAACCGCCGAAAATCGAGGCAAAAAAAAATGGGCACAAGGGCCCATTTCTGATTTCGAACCGGTACCGCAACATGCAACGAAAGCGGCGCAGTTCGGGGTGAAAAGCTTGTGCGTCTTTTCACCGGGCATTCCGCGAGTGGCTGAGGCCTGACTCGCATTCCGCATCGGCCTCACGGCGATGCGTTTGCCTGCAGGATTGTCGCGACCAAGCTTAGCTTGATTTCTGCACAATCGCAGCCGGCACCAGCAAAAAAGCCCCGGTACTCGGGGCTTCTTGACACTGTCTTGCTGCGTGATGACACACAGCAAACAGAAACCTGGTTGCGGGGGCAGGATTTGAACCTACGACCTTCGGGTTATGAGCCCGACGAGCTACCAGACTGCTCCACCCCGCGTCTGAGGGGCGGCATTATAGGCAGGCCACCTTAACTACACAAGCGGAATATCGGACGGCTGATTTGCCTGTTTGCTGGCCTGCGTAATCGCCTGCGCAGGCCATGCCGGCAGGCCCTGCGTTTGTTGCCAGAGTTGTTGCGACAACTGCGTCAACGGGCTGCGCCGGCCACTGGCCAACCAGCCCGCCAACGCGGCCGCAACATCCGGGTATTGCACCGGCGCAGGCAGCGGATCGGCCAGCAGTTGCTCGACTGCTTGCGGGTCGAGCCGGGTCATGACCTGGGCCCGGCCGAGCTGCGCCAGCGCCTTGGCATTGCTCTCTTGTTCGAACTGCGCGGCCAGCGGCCGCACCAGCAATTTCTTGCCCAACACCAGGGCCTCGGACGGCAACTCGAAGCCGGCGCCGGTAACGATGCTGGCGCAATCGGCCAGATCGGCCTTGAAGCCGCTGCGCGAGAACGGACACAGCCGGACATGGCCATGCTGTTCCGGCGCCGTGACCGCGCAATAGATGAAGACGCGCTGCTCAGGGAACGGCGCGAACAGCCGCACCAGATCGGCGGTGTCCTCGAACGGCAGGTAAACCAGCACCTTGTCACGCGCCGCCGGTGGCGCTGGCGGCAGGGCCTCAAGAATCGGCGGCAACAGGGGCTGGCCGAAGCCATGCCAGTGCAGACCGACCGGTTCATCGACCGGCGCCATGTACTTGAGCACCAGCCGGGACGGGATATTGATGCCGCGCTTCGGCACCGGGTAGCGGAACGCATACTGATGACCCACCCCGACGCTGGCGACCCGCTGCCGCCGCGCAGCCCAGGCCGTGACCGGCTCGAAGTCGCTGAGCACGAGGTCATAGCCGCCGAGCTCGAGCGTGCGGATATCGCGCAGCAGCGTCAGCGGCTGGGCTTGCAGCACGGTGCGCAGCGGGTCGATATGGCCGTGCCGCATCGCGAAGGTAAGTCCTTGCTTCAGCTGGAAGTCGCCAAACATCTCGACACCGAACAGTTCGTTCCGTGGCCTGCCGGAAACCAGCACATCGACCTCGCAGCCGGCTTGCTGCAGCGCCGGGATCAGGGCCCGGGCCCGGGTGATATGGCCGTTGCCGGTACCTTGCACGCCGTACAGGATTTTCATCGGACAGGACTCAGCCAAGCCGGCGCAACCGCAGCCAGCAGCAAATAAAGGAATGGAAAGGGGAACGACCGAACGCTGACAACCAGCGCCATCAGCCGAGCCAACTCAAACAACCAGGCTCAGCGCCAGCGCCGCGCAGGAACCGCCCAGCACCATTCCGGCCAGGATGTCGCCGGGGTAGTGCACGCCGAGCAGTACCCGCGAGCTGCCGACCGCCAGCGCCCAAACCCAGGCAAACGGTGCCAGCACCGGGAAGAACGCGGTGATCAGCGTCGCCCAGACCGTGGCCGCCGCGGTGTGGCCGGACGGGAAGCTGAACTCGTCGGAAGGCATCAGGTAGGGGATCGAGCCGAGCCGGACAAACGGCCGCTCACGCTTGAAGCGTTTTTTCAGCGCGACATACAGTGGCACATCGAGCCCGTAGGCCAGCAAGCCGGTCAGGAAAAACAGCCAACCGGTCTCGCCACCAAAGGCGGCAAACAGCAGGCCGATTGCGGCATACCAAGGACCGTCGCCGGTCTTGGAGATCCAGCGGGAGATTTCCGCGAGTTGGTCGCGGTGCTTGCGCGCCGCGCACCAGCGGAAAGCGCTGGTATCGACGGTGTGCAGCTTATTGAGTATCAGTGTCGTCTTTATCATGGCAGCCTGAATGCTGAAGGCTGCCGGTGTCAGCGTAATGGCTGTTTTTTGACCGAATGATGACAAAGCACCCCGAATTCCCCGGGGCACGGTGGCAGCGACAGGGCGAAAACGCTATAAAGGCGCGCCGAATTTGCCCGCCGATTGCGGGTCTTGCCGTGGAGTGCTGCCGTCATGCCGAAGCCGGGAAAAACCGGACTGGTTCGCCTGTTCGATGCCTTTGGTTATTCGATGAAAGGGTTTCAAGCTGCCTGGCAGAATGAGGCAGCGTTCCGCCAGGAGGCCCTGCTGGCCATCATTTTGTTGCCGGCATCGTTCTTTCTGGCCCGGACCGCGCTGGAGTTGGCGCTGTTGATCGGCGGCGTAATGCTGGTGCTGGTGACCGAACTACTGAACAGCGCCATTGAAGCCATCGTCGATAAAACCACACCGGAAATTCATGAGCTGGCTGGCCGCGCCAAAGACATGGGCTCGGCAGCAGTGTTGTGCAGCTTGGTTGCCTGCGGCGCCATATGGCTGTTCATCGCGCTGGATCGTTTTGTTCCGGGTTGGTTCAGCTGAGTACTGCAGCGTAATGCCCTTGTTGATGGCGATCCGAATGGCAACAGACGTGTCGTCCATTGAGGTGCCGGGTGCCTGCACACCGATCAGCATGACGTACTGAAAAGACACTACGCTCGCTGTCATCAATTATTCAACTGTTCGCCACTGCGTTGTTATTTGCCACCACCACACTGCTGCAAACCAGCAACCGGGTGGCGGCCCATGCAGGCAACCGTTTCCGCAGCAGTCCCCAGTTCCACGCCGCGCTTGCGCAACAAAAAGCCGCATTACCGCGCGGTGTTTCTCTCGGATTTGCATCTGGGCACCAAAGATTGCCAAGCCGAAGCGCTGTTGGCGTTTTTGAAATCGCTACGCTGCGACACGCTTTATCTGCTTGGCGATATCGTCGATCTGTGGGCGATGTCGAAACTCGCGCACTGGCCGCAAACACATTCCGATGTGGTCCGGGCCATTCTGTCGAAAGCCCGGCGCGGTACCCGCATCGTCTACATCCCCGGCAATCATGACCGGCCACTGCGCCATCACGTCAAACAGGTATTCGGCAACATCACGCTGCTGCGCGAAGGTGTCCACGAAACTGTGCAGGGCAAACGTTACTGGCTGATCCACGGCGATGATTTTGATGTGCACGTGCGTTGCAACCGTTTGCTGGAGTTGATCGGCGACAAAAGCAATGACTGGCTGGTGCGCCTGAACCGGCATCTGAATCGACTGCGGCTACGCCTGGGTCTGCCCTACTTCTCGCTGGCCGGCTACATCAAGCAACGCATCGGCAAAGCGCGTGCCTATATCGAGCGCTATGAAACGGCTGTCGCCAGTGAAACGGCACGGCGCGGCTTCGATGGCGTGATCTGCGGTCATATTCATGTCGCCGCCGCCAAGGATCTCGCTGGCATCGCCTATCGCAACAACGGTGATTGGGTCGAGACCTGCAGCGCGTTGGTTGAGGATGACCACGGCGAAATCCGCTTGCTGTTCCGGCCATTGCAGCGGCAGGCAAGCGGACAAGTCGAGCCGTTTTCGCTGCCGTCGTTGGCGGATGCAGCCTGAACCAGCCCGCATCACCGGAAAAACAAAACGGCCCGCAATGCGGGCCGTTTTGTTTTGCAGCATTTGCGTCAGCGGAATCAACCACCAAACGCTTTCAGGCAGTAGGCCAGAATGGTGCCCGGGAACAGACCCAACACCAGCATCGCCAGACCATTGGCACTGATCGCAACGCGCAGCGCGGTTGACGCGGTGATCGGCGATTTGTCTTCGGCTTGATCGAAGAACATCACTTTGACCACTTTCAGGTAGTAGTAGCAGCCGATCAGCGAGAACACCGCACCGGTCAGCGCCAGCCAGGTTTGGCCGGCATGCACCGCGGCCATGAACACCTGCAGTTTCGGCCAGAAGCCAATGAACGGCGGAATGCCGGCCATCGACATCATGATCAGCATCATCAACAGCGCGTACCACGGGCTGCGTTGCCACAGACCTTTCAGATCGTTCAGGTTGTCGCTTTCAAAACCGGCGCGCGACAGGAACAGGATCATGCCGAAGCCACCCAGTGTCATCAGCGCATAGACCAGGATGTAGAACATCGAGGCGGCATAACCTTCGCTGGTGCCGGACGCGATGCCGATCAGGAAGTAACCCATGTGCGCGATGGCCGAGTACGCCAGCAGTCGCTTCAGATTGCTTTGGGCAATTGCCGCGATATTGCCGATCACCAGCGAGGCCACCGCCAGTGCCGCCAGCATGACCATCCAGTCCGCTTTGACTTCCGGCAATGCTTCGGTCAGCAAGCGCATGATCATCGCAAACGCGGCGATTTTCGGCGCACTACCGAGGAAGGCCGTCACCGAAGTCGGCGCGCCGTGGTAAATGTCCGGAATCCACATATGGAATGGCACCGCACCGAGCTTGAACGCGATACCGGCGATGATGAACACCAACGCGAACCGGTACATCATGACCGCGCCCGGCTCGGCCGGCATCGCCGCCAATTGCGCGATGCCGATCTGACCGGTGACGCCGTACAACAGCGACATGCCGAACAGCAGGAAACCGGAAGCCAGTGCCCCCATGACGAAGTATTTCATCGCCGCTTCCGGTGCCTGTTTGCTGTCGCGCTGCATCGCCACCATCGCATACAGCGACAGCGACATCAGCTCCAGACCCAGATAAATGGTCAGCAAACTGTAGGCAGTGATCAGCACCATCGCACCGAGCATCGCAAACAGGCTCAGCAGATAGTATTCGCCGCGCATGATCTGACGCTCGGCAATGTAGGCGCGGGCATAGAGCAGCGCAATCGCGGTGACAATATACAGACCGACTTTCAACACGGTGCCGAGGCTGTCGTGCATGAAGTGGTTGCCGTACAACGGCCCACTCGGCAAGGTCGAGACATTGATGGTGATCAGCAACGCACCAAGCAACGTGAGCTGGCTCAGCCAGAAACTGTTGCGGCGCTGCGAGCCGGGCGCAAACAGATCGACCAGCATCACGACGCAGGCCATCACGAGCACAAACAACTCGGCTGCCATCGGAGCAAAAGAAATAGTTGGCATGTGCATCAAGCTCCCGGCAGTTTCGACTGCATGATGTGATGAAGCAGGTTCTGCACGGTCGGCTCCATCAAATCGGTCAGCATTTTCGGATACAGGCCCAGCGCCAGCACCGCGATGGCCAGCACCACCAGAATGAACTGCTCGCGACGGTTGATGTCTTCGAGCTCGGCAACATGGCTGTTGGCCACTTCACCGAAGATCACGCGCTTGTACATCCACAAGCTATAGGCAGCGCCGACGATCAGCGTGGTCGCGGCCAGGAAGGCATACCAGAAGTTGGCGCTGAACGCGGCCAGAATGACCATGAATTCGCCGACAAAACCGGAGGTGCCCGGCAGACCGGCGTTGGCCATCGTGAACAGCATCATCAGCGCAGCGAATTTCGGCATGGTGTTGGCCACGCCACCGTAATCGCCAATCTGACGGCTGTGCACGCGGTCATACAGCACACCGATACAGAGGAACATCGCACCGGAGATAAAGCCGTGCGACACCATCTGCACCAATGCGCCTTGCATGCCAAGCGCTGCCTGCATCGTGTGCTCGCCTTGCATCAGCGCAAACGCGATAAAGAAGCCGAGCGTAACGAAGCCCATGTGTGCGATCGACGAGTACGCGACCAGCTTCTTCATGTCCTTCTGCACCAGCGCGACAAAACCGATGTAGACCACGGCAATCAAGCTCAGCGCAATCATCACATCGGCCCAGGCCATCGAGGCATCCGGGGTGATCGGCAGGTTGAAGCGGACGAAACCGTAGGTGCCCATCTTCAGCATGATCGCGGCCAGCACGACCGAGCCACCGGTCGGCGCTTCGACGTGGGCATCCGGCAACCAGGTGTGCACCGGGAACATCGGCACTTTGACGGCAAACGCGATCAGGAAGGCCGCGAAGATCCAGTGCTGTACATCCAGCGTCATCGGCAGCTTGTGCAGATCGAGAATGCTGAAACTGCTCGCTTCCAGCGCCATGTAAATCAGCGCGATCAGCATGAACACCGAACCGAAGAAGGTGTACAGGAAGAACTTGATGGTCGCGTAGACGCGGTTCGGGCCGCCCCAGATACCGATGATCAGGAACATCGGCACCAGCATGGCTTCCCAGAACACGTAGAACAGCATCGCGTCGAGCGCAGCGAACACGCCGTTCATCAAGCCGGTCATGACCAGGAACGCCGCCATGTACTGCGAGACCTTGTTCTCGATCACTTCCCAGCCGGCGATCACAACGATCACTGTGGTGAACGAGGTCAACAGAATCAGCGGCATCGAGAAGCCGTCGACACCCAGGCTGTAATTGATGCTGAGTCCGGAAATGCTGAACCACGGGCTCAATTCGCCAAACTGCATCGCAGCGGTGCTGGTATCAAAGCCGGTGTACAGCGGCACGCACAGCGCCAAGGTAATCAGCGACGTAATCAAAGCCAGCCATTTGGCGGTGCTGCCATTGTTGCGTTCACCGGCACCGAACAGCACCAGCGCGGCACCAATGATCGGCGTCCAGATCAGCAGACTGAGCAGGGGAAGAGTTTGCATTTGTCAGAGGCCCCTTGCTTACACGCGGAAATACAGCCAGCCAATCAGCAGCAGCAAGCCGATGATCATGGCGAAGGCATAGTGATACAGAAAACCGCTTTGCAGTTTGCGCAGATGCACGGCGAGCTTGCCGACCCCACGCGCGCTACCGTTGACGATCAAGCCGTCGATCAGCTGGGTATCGCCGTGCTTGGACAGGCGACCACCGAGGCGGACGGAACCGTTGGCAAACAGCGCCTGGTTGATGTCGTCGAAGTAATACTTGTTGATCAACAGCGTGTGCACGGCTTTCAGCTTGGCTTGCGCGGTGTCGGCAATCTTCGGGTTCTTGACCCAGATAAACCAGGCAGTGAACACACCGGCAGCAGCGAGCCAGAACGGCACGGTCATCGGTGCGTGCAGCGCAAAGGCAACCCAACCGTGCTCCAGATGCTCGGCTACAACGGCCAGCGAATTGTGCTCCGGCGCGACGTAGATGACGCCCTTGAAGAAATCACCGGCCAGCATCGGCTCGGCCCAGAACCAGGCGACGATCACTGACGGAATCGCCAGCAGGATCAGCGGCAGCGTGATCACCCACGGCAGATGATGCGGCACGCCGTGATCATCGTGGTGGCCGTGATGGGTGTGGCTGCCGTGTTTGGCATGGCCGTCATCGTGCGGCACGTTGTGGTGATGGTGGTTGTCGGCGTCATGGAAGCGCTCCTTGGTGTGGAACACCAGGAAGAACATCCGGAAGCTGTACAGCGCCGTGATGAACACACCAGCCAGCACGCAGACATAGGCATAACCTGAACCAGCGATGTTGGAAGCATGCACTGCTTCGATGATCGCGTCTTTCGAGTAGAAGCCGGAGAAGAACGGCGTGCCGATCAGCGCCAGCGAGCCGAGCAGCGCGGTGATCCAGACGGCCTTCATGTGCTTCCACAGGCCGCCCATCTTGCGGATGTCCTGCTCGTGATGCATCGCGACGATCACAGCGCCGGCACCGAGGAACAGCAGCGCCTTGAAGAAGGCGTGGGTCATCAGGTGGAACACACCGGCGGCGTAGGCCGAGGCACCGAGTGCAACGACCATGTAACCGAGCTGCGACAGCGTCGAGTACGCAACCACGCGCTTGATGTCGTTCTGGACAATGCCGAGGAAGCCCATGAACAGCGCAGTGGTCGCGCCGATCACGATGACAAAAGTCAGCGCGGTTTCCGACAGCTCGAACAGCGGCGACATCCGCGCCACCATGAACACACCGGCGGTGACCATCGTTGCCGCGTGGATCAGCGCCGAAATCGGGGTCGGGCCTTCCATCGAGTCCGGCAGCCAGACGTGCAGCGGCACCTGCGCCGATTTGCCCATCGCGCCGATGAACAGGCCGATACAGATCACGCTGATCGCCGACCACTGCACGCTGTCGGTCACTTGCAGGGTCAAGCCTTGCTTGGCCCATTCCGGCGCCGCCGCAAACACGGTGGCGTAATCCAGCGAACCGAACCAGAACAATACGGCGGCGATGCCAATCAGGAAGCCAAAGTCACCGACCCGGTTGACCAGGAAGGCTTTCATGTTGGCGTAGATCGCGGTCGGCTTCTTGAACCAGAAACCGATCAGCAAGTAGGAGACGAGACCCACCGCTTCCCAGCCGAAGAACAGCTGCAGGAAGTTGTTGCTCATCACCAGCATCAGCATCGAGAACGTGAACAGCGAGATGTAGCTGAAGAAGCGCTGGTAGCCGTTGTCATCAGCCATGTAGCCGATGGTGTAGATGTGCACCATCAAGCTGACCGAGGTCACGACGACCATCATCATCGCAGTCAGGTTGTCGACCAGGAAACCGACTTCCAGGCGCAGGCCGCCGATGGTGGCCCATTCGTACACGCTTTCGTTGTAGATCGGCAGGCCGTTGACGCCGTGCTGCCAGAACACATAGCAGGACAGCACTGCCGCAATGGCGACGCCGAGAATGGTTGCAGTGTGGGCACCGATGCGGCCGATCTGCTTGCCGAACAGGCCGGCAAGGATGGCGCCGAACAAGGGCGCCAGCACGATGGCAAGATAAATCTTTTCCATTTGGCGGCTTACCCCTTGAGCTCGTCGAGTTCTTCGACGTCGATGGTGCTGCGGTTACGAAACAGCACGACCAGAATGGCAAGACCAATCGCCGCTTCGGCAGCAGCCACGGTCAGAATAAAGAACACGAAGATCTGACCGGTCGCATCACCAAGGTAACGCGAGAAGGCGATGAAGTTGGTATTGACCGCCAGCAGCAGCAGTTCCACGCACATCAGCAGCGTGATGACGTTCTTGCGGTTCAGAATGATGCCGGCAATGGAGATCGCGAACAGCGCACTGCTGACGACCAGATAATGTTCGATCGTGATCATGCTTTCTCTCCATCAGCAGCCGGTTGCGGCGCCGCTTTCTTGACCGGCTCAACTTTCACAACACGCAGCCGCTCTTCCTTGCTGACATGAACCTGCCGGCCCACGTCCTGCACTTTGCGCATGCGGGTGCCGCGGAAAGTCAGCGCAACGGCGGCGATCAACGCCACCAGCAGAATCACCGCCGCCAGTTCAAAGGCGTAGAAGTATTCGGTGTACAGCAGCTTGCCAAGGACATTGATGTTCGGGGTATCGCCACCGCCCGCTGGCGCCGCGGCGCCCAAACCGAAGCCGCCATCGCGCACCATGCCCCAGATGCCAGCGAATACCAGCATCGCGGCAATGACGCCAAGCGGCAGGTAACGGGTAAAGCCCTGCTTGACCGCCGCGTAATCGACGTCGAGCATCATCACGACGAACAGGAACAGCACCATCACCGCGCCGACATAGACCAGCACCAGCGCAATCGACAGGAACTCGGCTTCGGTCAGCAGCCACAGCACCGCTGCGCAGAAGAAAGTCAGCACCAGACACAGCACGGCGCGAACCGCGTTGCGCACGGTGATGACCATGGTCGCAGACACCAGCATCAGTGCCGCGAACACATAGAACACCAGGGATTTCAGTTCCATGTTGTTTCCTTAACGATAGGCCGCGTCAAGGGCGCGGTCTTCGGCAATCTGGGCTTCGTACTTGTCACCGATCGCCAGCAGCTTGGCCTTGGTCATGATCTGCTCGCCGCGTTTTTCGAAGTGGTAATCGAAGACGCGGGTTTCGACGATCGAATCAACCGGGCAGGACTCTTCGCAGAAACCGCAGAAGATGCACTTGAACAGATCGATCTCGTAACGGGTCGTGCGACGGGTGCCATCGTTCTGGCGTGGGCCAGCTTCGATGGTGATCGCCAGCGCCGGGCAAACCGCTTCACACAGTTTGCAGGCGATGCAGCGCTCTTCCCCGTTTGGATAACGGCGCAGCGCGTGCAAACCGCGGAAGCGGTTCGACTGCGGCGTCCGCTCTTCCGGGAATTGCACGGTGATTTTTTGCATGAACATGTGCCGCCAGGTCACGACCAGACCGTGGCGCAGTTCTTTCATCGTGTAGGTGTGCCAAAACCGGCGAATACTTTCCAACATGACGCGAATTCCGCTTAGTACCACGGGCCAAAGCCGGTCTTGACGAAGACGGCCACCACCGCCACCCAGACAAGGGTGAACGGAATGAATACTTTCCAGCCCAGACGCATCACCTGGTCATAACGGAAGCGCGGATAGGTCGCGCGCAACCAGAACATTGCAAACAGGAAGAAGAAGGCTTTGCCGAGCAACCAGATCGTGCCCGGCACCCAGCTGGTCGCGGCTTCAAGCACCGGAATGCCCTGGAACGGGTTCAGCCAGCCGCCGAAGAAGAAAGTCGCGGTCAGCACGCTGATCAGGATCATGTTGGCGTATTCGGCCAAGAAGAACACCGCGAATGCCGAACCGGCGTATTCGACGTGAAAGCCGGCGACGATTTCCGATTCGCCTTCCGGCAAATCGAACGGTGCCCGGTTGGTTTCGGCAACGCCGCAAATCCAGTAAATCACGGCCATCGGGAACAACGGCCAGATATACCAGTTCCAGACACCACCGGCCTGCTTCTCAACGATGTCGCCAAGGTTCATCGTCTGTGCGGTCATCAGCACGCAAACCAGCGTGAAGCCCATCGCGATTTCGTAGGACACGATTTGCGAAGCCGAACGCAGACCGCCGAGGAAGGCATACTTCGAGTTCGAGGCCCAGCCGGCGATCAACACGCCGTACACGCCGAGTGACGTCATCGCCAGCAGGAACAGCAGACCGGCGTTGACGTCGGCGAGAATCAGGCCGGCATCAAACGGCACCACCGCCCACGCCACCAACGACGGCGCGAAGCAGACGATCGGCGCAATCATGAACAGGCCTTTGTTCGAAGCGGTCGGCTGCACAATTTCCTTGGTCAGCAGCTTGATGACGTCGGCGAACGGCTGGAACAGACCGAGCGGGCCGACCCGGTTCGGGCCGATCCGGATCTGCATGAAGCCGATCACTTTCCGCTCTGCGTAGGTCGCATAAGCCACCGCCAGAATCAGCGGCAGCACAATCGCGACAATCTTCGCGATGATCCAGGCGCCTTCGATCAGGTAATCCATCAACATGAATCAGGCCTCCACGCGCACGGGCTGCGCTGGTGCGCGACCGGCTGCCGTTTGTTGCAGGCTGGCCGCGCGGCGCACGGTGCCATCGACTTGATACAGGCCGAGCGGACGACCCGCCGAACCGCCACTGGTTTTGCTCGGCGCTTTCCAGCTGACGGCTGGCGCCGGCGTGCGCGCCAGCACGGCTTTCAGCTCGGCGAGCACGTCTTCCGTCGAGTTGTGATCGAAGCCTTTGAGACTCAGCAAATTGCCGAGCACGCGCAGGATTTTCCAGGCCGGCCGCGCTTCGCCTTTGGCCGGCACGGCCGCCGCGAACGACTGGAACACGCCGTTGACGTTGACATAGGTGCCCGAGGTCTCGGTGAACGCACCGATGGGCAACATGACATCGGCATACTGCGCGGCAGCGCTGTCCGCGAATGGCGTCAGCGCAACGATGAACTCGGCGCTCTTCAGCGCTTCGTTGCCGGCTTTGCCAACGATGCTATCGTGTTCGGGTTCGACATCGAGCAACAGCCAGGCTTTCAGGCCTTGCTTGAACATCTCGACGGCATTGCGACCACCGGCAACGGCTTGGCCGCCTTCGCGACGATGCGGCAGCGCACCCGCGAGGAAAGCGCCGGCCATGTTGGCGCCGTGGCTGAATTCACCAACGCTGGCACCGCTGATCACACCAATCAATTGTGCAAACGCGCGAATGCTGGCGGCGTTTTCATGCTCCAGCGCGGCGGCGCCCAGCAGCACTGCTTTGTTGCCGTCTTTCAACAGGTTGGCCGCCACGCGTTTGTGCGTATCGGTAGCGGTCACGCCCGCGAGAGTGGTCTTCGCGTCTGCGGGAACGGCATCTGCTTTGGCATCGGCCAAGGCTTTCGCGATACCGGCGACTTCAGCCAGCAAATCCTTGCTGATGACATCTTCTGCCAGTTTGAAATTCCAATCGTAATCGGCATCAGCAACCGACATCACAATGCCGGTGCGGGTGCTCTTGCGCAGGCGCAGCGCTGCAATCGGTTGCTCGCGACGCAGATTCGAACCAATCAGCAGCGTCGCATTGAGATTTTCCAACTCAGCAACTGGCAAACCGAGCGCCGGGAACAGTGCCTGGCTGGCGTCATCGCTGAAATCGCGCTGGCGCAGACGGACGTCGACGTTGTTCGAGTTCAAACCGCGCAGCAGTTTCTGCAGCAGATACAGTTCTTCGGTGGTTGCCGACGGCGAAGCCAGCGCACCGAGCTCGTTACCGGCCAGACGCTTCAAGTTGGCGGCGGTCAATTCCAGCGCTTCCTGCCACGTCACATCCTGCCACTGGCCATCGCGACGGATGCGTGGGCTGGTCAGACGCGGCGCCTTGTTCAAGGCTTCGTACGAGAAACGATCACGATCCGACAGCCAGACTTCGTTGATGGCTTCGTTCTCGCGCGGCGCCACCCGAATCACTTCGTTGCGGCGGACATGGACATCGACGTTCGAACCGAGGCAGTCATGCGGCGCCACGCTCGGCCGCGATTGCAGCTCCCAAGCGCGAGCGGTGAAGCGCGACGGCTTGGCCGTCAGCGCGCCGACCGGGCACAGATCAATGACGTTGCCCGACACTTCCGAATCGACACTCTTCTCGATGAAGGTGCCGATGCTCATGTGCTCACCGCGGCCGGTGGCACCGAGTTCACGGACACCGGCGATTTCGGTACCGAAACGGACACAGCGAGTGCAGTGAATGCAGCGGGTCATTTCGGTCGCGATCAGCGGACCGATGTCCTTGTCTTCGACAACGCGCTTGCCTTCGGTGTAGCGGGAAATGTCGCGGCCGTAACCGACCGCCAGATCCTGCAGCTCGCACTCGCCGCCCTGATCACAGATCGGGCAATCGAGCGGGTGGTTGATCAGCAGGAATTCCATCACCGCTTTCTGGGCATCGAGTGCCTTCGGCGATTTGGTCTGCACGATCATGCCTTCGTTGACCGGCGTGGCGCAGGCGGGCACGGCTTTTGGCGCCTTGGTCACGTCGACCAGACACATCCGGCAGTTGGCCGCGACCGACAGCTTCTTGTGATAGCAGAAGCGCGGAATGTAAATGCCTGCGGCGTCAGCGGCTTCGATAATCATCGAGCCCGGTTCGACCTGCAGTTTCTTGCCATCAATTTCGATGTTGACCATCGTCTACGTCTCTTGCAGAGGAAGTGACCTTGCCTACACGTCGGCTATCACTTCGTTGACTGCCCGAGTTGCCGTGTTGCCTGGCAACTCAATTCGTTCATTCCTTCACCGGCTCAGTGGCCGCCGCCACCAACGATGCTGCGCTTGTGTTCGATGTAGTGCTCGAACTCATGGCGGAAATGCTTCAGGAAACTCATCACCGGCATCGCCGCGGCATCACCGAGCGCGCAAATCGTCCGGCCGGAAATATTGGCGGCGACCGCGTCGAGCTTGGCCAGATCGTCACGGGTACCTTCGCCGTGCAGAATCCGGTGCAGCATGCGCGCGAGCCAACCGGTGCCTTCGCGGCACGGCGTGCACTGACCACAGGATTCTTCGTAGTAGAAGTGCGAGATGCGGGCGAGCACTTTGACCAGGTCAGTGTCCTCGTCCATCACAATCACAGAACCGGCGCCGAGCATCGAACCGGCCTTGCTGATGCTGTCGTAATCCATGGTCAGGTCCATCATGATGTGCGCCGGCAGAATCGGCGTCGATGAACCACCCGGGATAACCGCTTTCAGTTTTTTGCCGTTCAACATGCCGCCGGCCATTTCCAGCAGATCTTTGAACGGCAGCCCCATCGGCACTTCAAAATTGCCCGGCTTGTTGACGTGACCGGAGACCGAGAAAATCTTGGTGCCGCCGTTGTTCGGTTTGCCCTGCTCAAGGAACCACTGGCCGCCTTTTTCCAGGATGACCGGCACCGAGGCAAACGATTCGACGTTGTTGACGTTGGTCGGCCGGCCGAACACGCCGTAGTTGGCCGGGAACGGAGGCTTGAAGCGCGGCTGACCCTTCTTGCCTTCAATCGACTCAATCAGCGCGGTTTCTTCACCGCAGATATAGGCACCGGCACCATAGTGAGTGAACAGATCGAAATCGATACCGCTGCCGAGAATGTTCTTGCCGATCAAACCGG